>NZ_JAGJEB010000006.1:0-415053 GCF_018100855.1 Aquimarina sp. MMG015 | reverse complement strand
TGCTGGTGATAGTATGGAAATTCTAAAAGGAGTTGCTGATCCTAGCGGATTACAAAACTGGGGATGGGCAATGCTAGTTGTAAAACCAAACTTCTTAAAATGGAGTCCAAAACCAAAACAATAGCATATAATAACAATAGCATATAATAACAATACCATAATTCAAAACCTGCGAAATCAGTTTCGCAGGTTTTTTAATGTATTATTTTGAAATTCTTAATTTACAATACTGATAATTACGTAATTCTTATTACTTAAATACGTATTAATACTTAATTTTGATATATAAATACGTAACTAATGAAGAAGGTAGTAGTAATAGGTAACGGAATGGTAAGTTATAAGTTCTGTGAGAAGTTTGCAGCATCAGAAAAATTTACAGATTACAAACTTATAGTTTTTGGTGAAGAACCAAGGCGAGCGTATGACAGAGTCCATCTTAGCGAATTTTACGATGGTAAAACTTCCGAAGATTTAAGCATGTCTACTGCTAATTGGTATGAAGATAATAATATTGATCTTCATACCTCGGAAATGATTACTGAAATTAATCGAGAAGATAAAACGGTAGCGAATCATAGAGGAGATATCTATCCCTATGATTATTTAGTATTAGCAACTGGATCTTCAGCCTTCGTTCCGCCAATTGAAGGTATTGATAAAGAAGGTGTTTTTGTTTACAGAACTATTGAAGATCTTGAAGCAACAGAAGCATATGCCAAAAAATTAAAAGCTCAAGGAAAAACTGAAGCTGCTGTTCTTGGTGGAGGTCTATTAGGACTTGAAGCTGCAAATGCAGTTAAAAATTTAGGACTTAATGCCCATGTCGTTGAGTTTGCTCCTCGTCTTATGCCGAGACAACTTGATAAAGGTGCTAGTGATATGCTTCAGTCTAAAATTGAAAGCATGGGCTTAAAAGTACACCTCTCGAAACAAACACAATTTCTTCAAGGTGAAAAAGCAATCGAAGGCTTACAATATGTTGATGATACAGAATTAAAAGTTGACATGCTTGTTGTTTCTGCTGGCATACGTCCACGTGATGAAGTTGCAAGAGAATGTGGCCTTGAAGTTGGAACTCGTGGCGGAATTGTTGTCAACCAAAAAATGGAAACTTCTGATAAAAATATATTTGCTATTGGGGAGTGCGCTTTACTAAATAGTATGATTTATGGTTTAGTAGCTCCTGGATACGATATGGCGGAAGTTGCCGTACAACAAATTACAGGTGGTGATTCAGAAATGCCAGAGTCCATTGATATGTCTACGCAATTAAAATTAATCGGTACTGAAGTTGCTAGTTTTGGAGACGCTCTTAATCAGTCTAAAGAAGACATTGATGAAATTGTATATGAAAATAAACGAAATGGAATTTATAAAAAAATAAACATTTCTAAAGACGGAAAAAAGCTTTTAGGTGGAATTTTAATTGGAGATTCCTCTGATTATAATTCTCTATTCCAAATTTATATCAATGGAATGAAACTTCCTGAAGAACCAGAAGATCTAATATTAGGTAGTCGTGGAGGTGATGAAGGAGGCTTATTAGGTGATGTAATGGATTTACCTGATGCAGCTCAAATTTGTTCTTGCGAAAGTGTTACTAAAGGACAGATTTGTAGCGCTATAGAAAATGGAGAAGCTACAGATGTTGCAGGAGTAATTAGTTGTACTAAAGCAGGAACTGGTTGTGGTGGTTGCAAACCTATGGTAACTGACTTAACCAATGCTACCTTAAAATCATTAGGTATAGAGGTTAAAGAAGGGGTTTGTGAGCATTTTGATCTAAGTAGACAAGATTTATATAAAATAATCCAAGTAAAAGGATACACTACATTTAATGAGGTATTAGATAATCACGGAAATGGTGGTCACGGTTGTGAATTATGCAAACCACTCGTCGCTTCTTTAATGGCCACTATTCATGCTGATACCGCGAATGAAGAATACGCTATTCAAGATTCTAATGATCGCTTCTTAGCCAATATACAGCGAAATGGAACATATTCTGTAGTTCCTAGAGTACCCGGAGGAGAAATTACTCCAGAAAAACTTATCGCACTTGGAGAAATCGCTAAAAAATATGATTTATATACTAAGGTAACTGGTGGGGTGCGTATCGACTTATTCGGTGCTACTGTAAACCAATTGCCTTTAATATGGAAAGATCTAATTGACCATGGTTTTGAAAGTGGTCACGCCTACGGGAAGTCATTAAGAACGGTAAAAACCTGTGTTGGTTCAACCTGGTGTCGTTATGGAATGGACGAAAGTGTAAGTTTTGGTATTGAACTAGAGAATCGTTACAGAGGAATTAGAGCTCCGCACAAAATTAAAGGTGGAGTTTCTGGATGTATACGTGAATGTGCAGAAGCACGTGGAAAAGACTTTGGATTAATTGCTGTAGAAGGTGGCTGGAATTTATATGTAGGTGGAAATGGCGGAGCTACACCAAGACACGCAGAATTATTTGCAGAACAAATTGATAATGAAACTGTAATAAAATATCTAGATAGATACTTAATGTTTTATATGCGTACAGCAAAACCATTACAAAGAACTGCTGCATGGCAAGAACGTCTAGAAGGAGGGTTAGATTATTTAAAAGAAGTTATTATTGATGATAAGCTCGGTATCGTTGAAGATTTAGAAAACGAAATGAAAACCTTGGTTAACAAGTATAAATGTGAGTGGACCCAAGCTGTTAATGATCCTGAAATAATGAAACGCTTTAATCACTTTGTAAATAGCAAAGAAGAAGACGATAATATTGTTTTTGTCCCTTTAAGAGAACAAAAAATGCCTGAACCTTGGAAGTAATAAATAGCTTATAATTAAAATTAAATGGAAGAAATTCTAAACAAATACAAAACCATCAAATTAGAAGATGTAAAAATTTGGTTTAAAGCGGCGTCAATTCATGCTTTTCCAAAAGATGGAGGGGCTTGTATTAAATATAAAGATTTGCAAATTGCAGTATTTAATTTTGAGAGATTAAACAACTGGTATGCATGCCAAAACTTATCACCTGAAAAAAACGAGATGGTTTTAAGCAGAGGAATGATTGGAGACCATAACGGGATACCCAAAGTTGCTTGTCCTCTTCATAAAAAAACTTTTTCTTTAGAAACTGGAGAAAATCTAAATGGTGATTTACCTCCCATTGCAATCTATCCAATAAAAGTAGAAAATGACAACGTTTTTATTGGCTTCGAAGAATAAAGAATTTTATTGCTAAAAAACATTACTTTAGCAAGTATTCTAATAATATTACTTTTATGCCAACCTTAAAAATAACCGAAGCATTCTCTATCATTGATGCATCAAATGCAAATGATCCTAATAAAGAAATCGTTCAGGGAATATCTATTGCAAAAGAATTAGTCTATGGACAACGAATGAGTCAAACACTGGATAATTTTACTCCAGAAGCATCAGAAGCACTTCAGTTAGCAGCTAGGGCTCAACATATCTGTAGATGGGAAATCCCTAGAAACAGTTACCCAATGGATCGTGTGGGGTATTTAAAATGGCGTGAAGAACTTAAAAAATTTCACGCAAAAAAGGCTTCAGAAATACTTGAAAAAGTAGGTTATAATCAAGAAGTTATAGATCGAGTTTCATTTTTAATTCAAAAAAAGAAACTAAAAAAAGATGAAGACACTCAAATATTAGAAGATGTTATATGTCTCGTTTTTCTAGAATTTTATTACACCGATTTTTATAAAAAACATGCTTCAGAAAAAGTCATAGACATTTTACAAAAGACCTGGAGAAAAATGTCTGAAAAAGGACATCAAGCCGCACTAAAAATATCATATTCAGAAAAAGGATTAGATTTGATTAAGCAAGCCATCGCATAATTTTATCATATTGAACAAACTGGAATCATTAGATCATCAAACATTTAATCGCCTAAGTAAGATTTACATTATTGCATTAGGGGCGATTGCTTTATTTACCATTGGCGGACAGTTTTTTATCCAACGGTATCTTAACTCTCAAATAGATGATTCTAAAATTATTAATATTTCTGGTAGACAGCGAATGCTTAGTCAGAAACTAACTAAAGAAATTCTATTACTTAGCTATACCACGGATAACATATCTAAAAAAAGGTATATTGAAGAATTAGAAGCTACTATACAACTTTGGAAAACATCTCACGAGCGATTAAGAAGATATAATGATTCTATACCTAAAGGAAAAAATGATAGCACGGAGATAAAAAAAATGTTTTTGGTTTTACAGCCTTATTTTGAAACCATCTACGAGAATAGCACGGAGATACTTAGTTTAGTTAAAAATGACTCTGTCAACCAACAAATACTAAAACCACATCTGGACAATGTAACTTTTAACGAGCCTCTTTTTCTTAAACAAATGGATGCTATTGTTTATAGATATGAAAGAGATGCTCAGGAAAAAATATCAAGCCTTAAAAAAATTGAATATATAATTTTCGGCCTCATCATTTTGGTTTTAATTTTTGAATTTTTCTTACTATTTAGACCGGTAGCTTTAAGTATTAAAAAAACAATCTCAAATCTATTAATATCCCAAAAGGACGCTACTAACATGGCTGCTAATGCCGAAAAGCTAAGAAAAATTCAAAATGAAAATGTCCAAGAACTTATATCACTTACTAAAGCATTAGATCAAACCCTTTTATATGCTAGAGTTAATGAACAAGGAATTGTAAAAAACTTAGGAGAACGTTTTGCTAAAGTTTTAAATGTAGATCAAAAATTCTATCAAAAAAATCTTTCGGAACTTATGAAACTAAGTGAACTTCAATCCAATAGACTGCTTCAACTCATATCGCAGAATAAGGGAGGTGTTTTTAATGAAGAGTTTGAATTTGTTTCTGGTGAAGATAAAAAAATGTGGCTAGATGTTTCAATATTAAATGTTTTTAAAGAGTCTGGAACTGCAGAAAGATTAGTTCTTTGTTCTGATATCTCTAAGAGAAAAGAAGCACAACTAGAAATAGAAAGATTAAATGATTTAGAATATCAGCAAAAGGAGGAATTACAAAAATCTAATGCTAGTTTAATTGTAGAAGCCCAAGAAGAAGAGAGAAAGCGAATTGCAAAAGAAATACATGATAGTATTGGGCAAATGCTTACTGCTTTAAAATTTAATATAGAATCAATAAACACAAATAATATTGAAAAAACAAATCAAAAAATAGAAGGCCTTAAACAACTATCTAAAGATTTAATTCTTGGAATTAGAACAGCAACATTTAACCTTACTCCTCCTGAATTAAAAGACTATGGAATTAGTATTGCTTTACAAAAAATGGCAAAAGAACTCACAAAACTAACTAGTAAGAACATCATTTTAGAAGATAAATCGAATACTGAACTTCGTTTTGATTCTTTAGTTGAAACTAATCTATATCGAGTTACGCAAGAGGCTGTTAACAACGCTATTAAATACGCTAAATCAGACTACATACTAATATCTATTAATAGTTCAGAATCCATATTAAGTATTACCATAAACGATAACGGAAAAGGATTTGATTTAACTAAAATTCCTAACAAACCAAAGAATAATGCAGAAGGTGGAATGGGCCTATTTTTTATGAAAGAAAGAATGAATTATATAGATGGTAGAATTTTTATAAGTTCCGCACCAGGAAAAGGAACAAGAATTAGTCTAAATTATAATTTTAATAAATAAAATTATATACTTTTACTTTGTATTTATCCCCCAAACGAAAAGAGTGAAAGTAAGTAAGGAAAACACGAAATATCTAATGAATTGGGATTCCAAAAAAATTTGGAAAGAAGAAATCATTAGTAAAGAGTTCATTAAATATCTTAAGGAGAAAGAGGTTTACGAACTGATTAAAGATAAAAATACCCAACTAGGTATTATCTCAGAAAGAGATATTATTAATTGGATTGAAAAAAAAGAAAATCAAAATTTCTGGGAAGACAAAATGGAACAACACATCTGCGAAAAGATCATCAAAGATGATGATGATTATTTTGTAGGTTGTGACTACGAAGACTTTAAGGATGGATACTTTTTTGTTGCCAGTTTATGGAAAATGGAAAAAGGAGAAAACTTGATAATATTAGAACATTATCATTGATTTCTCCCTCTCATTTTTTTATCTAAACATTATTTGGTTTCTTTTTTATTACATCATTTCTGTAATAATCTATAATACCATCGATAGGTCTTCTAACGATATTACCTACTGTTAAATGATATGGCCAAACTGCTGCTCTAATAATATCTTCACTAAAGTGCGCTATAGATCCAATAAAATGTACTGGAACATTCTGAGCTTCAGGAAAACATAATACTCTTGTTTCTACAAATTCTTGTATCCCTTCTGTAATAATTTTATAAAAATATCCATTACGTTCACTTGTAAAAATGAATTCTGCAAAAGAAGCTAAATACGTATTTGGATTTTCCTTTTTGTATAAATTTTCTTTTATACTATCAGAAGAAAGATCAAAACGTTTTTCAAATTCTCCTGCTACTTCTGGTGGCATTCTTTTATAATAGTAATCTCTAATTAATCGTTTTCCAAAGTAATTTCCACTGGCTTCATCCATCAAAATATACCCCAAAGAATCTACCGTCATTTTTATTTCATCACCATCAAAATAACAACTATTAGATCCGGTACCTAAAATACAAACAATCCCAGGTTCTGTAGTAGCAGCATAGACAGCTGCAACCATATCTTCTTTAACGAGAATATCATTTGCATTAGAAAAGTAATCCTCAAAAATCTTTGCCAACATCTGAGTTGGCTTATTAGTCCCACAACCAGCGCCATAAAAATGTACCCGATCTATCTTATTTCGATAAGAGGCAAGTTGTTCATTGTCCTTAAGTCTCTCTTCTAATAAAGATTTACTAAATACAGCAGGGTTTAAACCCTCTGTACGAGTTTTAAACACAATTTCTCCTTCTTCATCAAGAAGAATCCAATCACATTTAGTGGAACCACCGTCAGCTAATAAAATCATTTTAAAAATATGTTTGTTGTGTGTGTGTTGCAGTCAGCTAAAAAACCTCGATTACGTTTAAAATCGAGGCAATATACTATATTACTCACTATAGATTACCTACATAAGATGAAAGGTCTACCAATTTAGAAGAATATCCATATTCATTATCGTACCAAGATACTAACTTAAAGAAATTGTCATTTAAAGCAATTCCAGCTCCAGCATCAAAAGTAGATGTATGGTCTTCTCCTACAAAATCTTGAGATACCACATCCTCATCTGTATATGCTAAAACACCCTTTAATTCATTTTCTGAAGCTTTTTTAACAACAGCTTTCAGGTCTTCATAAGATACAGATTTCTTTGTTTTTACCGTAAGATCTACAACAGAAACATCCGCTGTAGGAACTCTAAATGCCATACCAGTAAGTTTACCATTTAATTCTGGTATAACTTTACCAACGGCTTTCGCAGCTCCAGTAGAAGATGGTATAATATTATTCAATGAAGAACGTCCTAGTCTAAAATTCTTTTTAGAAGGAGCATCAACCACTGCTTGTGTTGCAGTTGCGGCATGAACTGTAGTCATTAAGCCTTCTTCTATTCCAAAATTATCATTAATTACTTTAGCTAAAGGAGCTAAACAATTTGTAGTACAAGAAGCATTAGAAACAATTGTATCTGTTGCTTTAGCTTCTGTATGGTTTACACCCATAACAAACATTGGTGCATCTGCAGAAGGTGCAGAAATAACAACTTTTTTAGCACCTGCCTTTAAATGAGCGCCGGCTTTATCTAATGTTGTAAAGATACCTGTACAATCCATCACCACATCAACTCCAGCTGCATCCCATTTTAATTCTTCAGGATTTCTTTCTGCAGTAACACGAATAGCTTTACCATTTACTACAAGGTTTCCATTTTCTACAGCAATAGTACCATCATATTTTCCGTGTACAGAATCGTACTCCAATAAATAAGCTAAATGATTTACATCTAACAAATCGTTAATAGCTACTATTTCTACATTCTCGCGCTTAGAAGCAATTCTAAATGCGATTCTTCCAATTCTACCGAAACCGTTAATTCCAATTTTTAACGTACTCATACTTAATAATTTAGTTGTTTTTGATTTAAAACGTGGTTATATTTATACTGAAGTAATATCAGCAACTTTAATTAATCTATCGTGTTTGTGTGTTCTTTTTCCTAAAGCGGTTGTTAAAGGAACTATTTGTACTTTTTTATGAACGATTCCTATCATTACCTCACTTTTCCCTTCTAATAAAGTCTCTACAGCCCCCACTCCCAACTTACTTGCTAGAACTCGGTCATAACAACTGGGTGATCCACCTCTCTGTATATGACCTAATACAGAAACTCTAACCTCATAATCTGCTAGGTTTTCCTCTACATATTCTCCTAACTCAAAAATATTCTTTCCGGATTTATCTCCTTCTGCTACAACTATAATACTAGAAGTTTTACCTGTTTTTTTACTTTTCTTCAAAGATTCTATAAGTCTATCAACTCCCATATCTTCTTCTGGAATCAAGATCTCTTCTGCACCTGCTCCAATTCCTGCATTAAGTGCAATATCTCCTGCATCTCTTCCCATTACCTCAATCAAGAATAGTCTATTATGCGAACTCGCAGTATCCCTTATTTTATCTATAGCTTCTACCACAGTATTTAAAGCAGTATCATACCCTATAGTGTAATCAGTTCCATTGATATCATTATCAATGGTTCCAGGAATTCCCACTACTGGAAAGCTAAACTCTTCAGAAAGCTTTAACGCACCTGTAAAGCTACCATCTCCTCCAATTACAATAAGAGCATCAATATTATTCTTCACCAAATTATCGTACGCTTTTTTTCTTCCTTCTTCTGTACGAAAATCTTTAGAACGAGCTGATTTAAGAAAAGTTCCTCCTTTATTTATAATATTCCTTACCGAACGTGCGTTCAGTTTTTCCATTTCATTGTGAATAAGGCCTTCATACCCCTTATAAACGCCGAAACAATCTACCTGATAATAACTACACGCACGAACTACCGCCCTTATGGCAGCATTCATTCCTGGAGCATCTCCTCCAGAAGTAAGTACAGCGATATTTTTTACTTTCTTTGTCATTGAAGTCAAATCTATTGTTATTGACCACAATAACCTAATTTACCAAAAATCTAAAACGTTTTCGGTTAATAAATTCAGTAATTACTGACAAAAAATGTATGGTTTTAACACATTTTCATGAAATAAGTTAAGAAAAAAGTATTATGGCAAAATAATTTATCCCTGATTTTGGTATTCACAAAACTTATATAAACTAACAATTAAAGTCGAGATACCGTAATAAGCATACTTGCCTCATTCATATTTAGTATCTTTACAGGTACAAAAAGTCATAATTCACCCAAATTAATTTCATTTTGACATGGAAAAAAAGCCACTTATACTAGCTTTGTCAATAGTAATACTTATTTCATTCAAAGCTTTCTCACAAAACCAAAACAATTTAATAGATGCCCCAGGTGATATTGCCTTTGTAGCTTTTCACACAGATAATGGAGGTGCAGATCAAGAAGATGGATTTTCTTTTATTTTATTAGACGATGCCATCAACGGAACTACGATAACATTTATAGATGAAGAATGGGATGGAACTCAATTTTCGAGTCCCATAAATGAAGGAGATTTAATCTGGACTAACAATACTGGTAGCACTATTGATGCTGGAACAGTTATCAATATTACAGATGCAGATGGAAATACCGAAATGGCTTCCATAGGTATTGTTGATGAAATCAATGCTGGATTTGATTTGGCTGCAGCAGAAGATATTGTAGCAGTAACAGGAACAAGAGCAACTCCTGGTGTTTTTCTATCCGCTATAGATGGTGATAATGGTTTTCCTTTTGTTACAACAAACACAGGCTTATCTAGCGCTCAGATTTTATTAATTTCTGATCAAGGTATTTACACGGGTCCCACCACTTGTAATAGCACAATAGGGGATTGTTTAATTCAAATATATGATTCTGTAAATAATTGGAGTTTTGGAAACTATACACATCCAGATGATGTGATTGGTAATTTTACAGGAAGTGCTTTTTTAGGAGATTTAACACCTCCAACAGTTAACATTTCTCTTTCAGATGTTGCTCTCACAATGGGAGAAACCTCGACTATAACCTTTACTTTTAGTGAAGTTCCAGTAGGATTTACATCAGCTGATGTTACAGTACAAAATGGTGTTTTATCAGGCTTTATGGTAACAGCCAACCTAGCTATATATACTGGATTATTTACCCCTACACCAAACATACAAGATGCCACAAATATTATTAATGTCGGAACGGGATACACAGATGCTGCAGGAAATACAGGAGTTGCTTCAGAATCAGACAACTACACTATAAACACTATTCCTTCTAATTCGGCTCCAAGTTTTTCACTCCCTACTAGTCCCGATCAAACAATTCTAGAAGATTCTGGTGCGCAAACCGTAAATGGATTTGCTTCTAGTATTGATGATGGAGATGGAAATACGCAAACACTTACTTTTAATGTAACTAATGACAATAATACGTTATTCAGTAGTCAACCTACAATAGATGTAACTGGAAATCTAACCTATACTCCAGCTGCAAATGCTTTTGGAAGTACAACCGTTACTGTAAACCTATCTGATGATGGGGGAACTGCAAACGGAGGAATCGATACTTCTGCGGATCAAACATTTATGATTACTATTAATCCGGTAAATGATGCTCCTAGCTTTTCTTTACTTGCTAGCCCTGATCAAACAGTTCTAGAGGATTCTGGTGCGCAAACTGTAAATGGATTTGCTTCTGCTATTGATGATGGTGACGGAAATACACAAACACTTAGTTTTAATGTAACTAATGATAACAATGCCTTATTTAGTAGTCAACCAGCAATAGATGTAACTGGAAATCTAACTTATACTCCAGCTGCAAATGCAATTGGAACAGCATTGGTTACTGTAAACCTATCTGATGATGGAGGAACTGCAAACGGAGGAATTGATACTTCTGCGGATCAAACATTTATGATTACTATTAATCCGGTAAATGATGCTCCTAGCTTTTCTTTACTTGCTAGCCCTGATCAAACAGTTCTAGAGGATTCTGGTGCGCAAACTGTAAATGGATTTGCTTCTGCTATTGATGATGGAGATGGAAATACGCAAACACTTACTTTTAATATAACTAATGATAACAATGCATTGTTCAGTAGTCAACCAGCAATAGATGTAACTGGAAATCTAACTTATACTCCAGCTACAAATGCTTTTGGAAGTACAACGGTTACCGTAAACCTATCTGATGATGAGGGAACTGCAAATGGGGGAATTGATACTTCTGCGGATCAAACATTTATGATTACTATTAATCCGGTAAATGATGTTCCTAGCTTTTCTTTACTTACTAGTCCTGATCAAACAGTTGTAGAGGATTCTGGTGCGCAAACTGTAAATGGATTTGCTTCTGCTATTAATGATGGAGATGGAGATACACAAACACTTAGTTTTAATGTAACTAATGATAACAATACGTTATTTAGCAGTCAACCTACAATAAATGCAACTGGAAATTTAACCTATACTCCAGCTGCAAATGCTTTTGGAAGTGCAACGGTTACGGTAAACCTATCTGATGATGGAGGAACTGCTAACGGAGGAGTTGATACTTCTGCGGATCAAACATTTATGATTACTGTTACTAGTGCCAATGACGAACCAACAGTAATTATTACTTCTACCGAAAGTTCTCCAACGGCAACTAATCCTATTCCTATTAGCATAACATTTTCTGAGAATGTATTAAATTTCGATATTAACGATATCACTATTACTAATGGATCACTTACTAATTTTTCTGGTTCTGATGCAATATATAATGTTCAGGTTATTCCCACTACAACCGGAGTTATCACGTTAAACATTGGTGCTAATATAGCCAATAGTGTTTCTGGCGATGGGAATCTATCAGCTGTAGAATTTAGTATTACCTATGACGAGCTACTCAGTACAGAAGAATTTGAAGAGGATACATTTATCATATATCCAAATCCAACTAAAGGCAAAGTATATATAAGTATTCCTATAGAACTAGTTACTGTCTTTGATTACAGTGGTAAAAAAGTACTAGAAACAACTAAAAACACATTTGATCTATCAGTATTAGAATCTGGTATCTATATATTCAATATACAGACCAATGAAAAACAGACAACGAGACGAATAATAAAATTATAAAAATAATATCTGAACGATACTATTCTACTCTTCAAACTTAAAGAAAAACAAAAAACGACCTATTCTCATAGGTCGTTTTTTAAATTTAAGCGCTAAAATTATATATATAATTATAGGACTATTTTATAAACTGCTTAGTAATCACTTCGCCACTCTTCATAAATGTCTTTAATATGTAATTTCCTTTTGGAAATTTTTCAATATTAATAGTATTATTATAGTATGTTCCCAACAATCTGGAGTTTAGATCATAAATTTCATACTTGTTTACCTCTCCCTTTGATTGTACTTTAATTACTTTATTACCTGGAATTGGAAATACTTTTAAATCATTTTCAGAATGATTACCTATTCCATTTTCTTTCTTATCAGAAGATAACATATCACCCTCAGGTCCGAAAGCACCTGAAAAGACTTTGCTCAATTCATTATTTTCTAATCTAGATGAGCTGCAATCTTGCATTTCAATTGCCGTCCAACGGATTACCCAATCTCGATCTGCAGCAGTACTTGCTCTAAGAGGGTTTGGAAAATTTAAAGACCCAACTGTTGGTAAATCACTAGGAGCATCGGTCCATCTTAAATACACCCTGAAACCTGTAGAAGTAGCGTTATAAACAGAAGGCACACCCGATATATACCAATGAAATCCTTTATTACTAATAGATTCTAATGTTACCAAATAATGAGGGGTCGTTGTAAACTCACAAGATTTTGTATCGACATCAACATATATACCTGTGGTATTATAATCTACCCAATCAGCTGGTGAAGTAACCCCTTGACCAATTTTTATTTGGGCATTAGAAGTCGAATAACCAAAAATCAACAAAAAAGAGAATAAAAAAGTTTTCATAATTGTGTGGTTTTAAAATGAATTTTAATTAATAGAACATAGATTTAACTAAATCTTTATTCTTTAAAATTACTTAAATCGACACATACTTATTTACGGAAGCACCATTGAACTAAGGGAATTTTCCCTTAATTAACTCAATAATAACATGAAATGATAAATTATATCATTTTATAACCTTCTATTAAAATTTAGCAACCTTTTCATACCCCAAATTAATTAAGCAACCTTTTAGCAACTATTTTGTAAAAAGTAAAAGTTTTAAAAAACTCTATTCCTGAATCAATATCAAATACTGCCAAGAATTTAACTCATATTCTTTTCCTTTAACACTATCTATATATTCTCCCGTAAGATAATCTTTAAATTTGCCCTCATATTCTGCTGTAAACGTTACCGGTTTTTTTGTCATATTTGCAACGAAAACAACTTTATCTCCATTTTTTTCCCTTTCAAAAGCCAACACTTTAGTATCTGCTGAAGTTTTAATTCTATTGTATGAAGCTGCATTTTTACCTCCATGTAATGCTGAGTTTTCATTTTTAAGCTTTCCTAATTTTTCATATAATGGGTAGAACACTCCTTTCTTTTTGATAATGGTATCCTTTTCAAAAAACAATAAACGCTTATCCATATCATATTCTTGTCCAGAATAAATTAACGGCATTCCAGGAGCTAAATATGATAATGCAGCAAATAATTCTTTAGAATCACCCATTCTTTCTTGCACAGTCCCATTCCAAGAATTCTCATCGTGATTGGAGGTAAAGTTCATTAAGATATCGTCTTTAGCATACATAGAATCCACTTGTACCATTCTTTTATCCCAAGCTTCTACAGTATTTTCTCCTTTAGCGATATGATTCATTACGTGATGCGTATCCCATCCATACCCCATATCGAATGCTTTTTCCATTAATTCTGGTTCCCAGCCTTCTGCTAACATAAATACTGGTTTAATTTTCTTAAGTTCTGTAACTGTGTTATTCCAAAAATCAACAGGTACCATCCCAGCTACGTCACAACGAAAACCATCCACTCCTTCTTGCTCTACCCAATACTTCATTGCATCTAACATTCCTTTTCTCATATCTTCATTATCATAATCAAGGTCTGCAACATCCGTCCAATCAGTACCTACAGTATGCGTAATTTCTCCTTTATCATTTTTAGTATAAAATTCAGGGTGTTCTTTTAACCAAACATGATCCCATCCGGTATGATTTGCTACCCAATCTAACACAACATAAATTCCATTATCATGTGCTGTTTTCACAAGTTCTCTAAAATCTTCTAAGGTTCCAAATTCTGGATTTACTTTGGTGTAATCAGAAATCGCATAATAACTACCTAGTGATCCCTTACTTTTGGTAGTAGATATTGGATAAATAGGCATAACCCAAAGTATTTTTATACCAAGGTTTTTTAAAGTAGGGATATCCTTAGTAAAAGCTTTGAAAGATCCTTCTTCAGAATATTGACGAATATTTGCTTCATATATCACCGCATTTTCCATCATAGCGCCACTAACAGCAGCTAATCCTTTACTTACTTCTTCTACAACAGTTTCTGCTTTTGCAACTGTTTCTTCTTTTTTTTGCTTACCACAGGAAATTATCATACCTGCAAGGACAAGACAGAAAGTTACTTTTCTCATTATTTATAATTTTATTTTTTAAGTTTATTGTAATGTTATGATCATTGATGTTTTAGCAGCAACAATTATATTTTCGCTAACATCTATTATATTATCAGTAATGATATCTTTCCCCGTCTTGAAACTACTCAACCCTTCTTTAAAGCGATTCATATCAAGTTCCTGATTCTCGGAATTATTATTAATAATAACCATTACCCTTTCTTTTTCAGTATACCTGAAATACACATACACATTATTAAAGGGTATATATTGTAATAATTCTCCATTATGAATAGCATTGCTTGTTTTTCTCCAGTTTAACACCTTTTTTGTAAATAAATGAAATGCTTCTTCATCTTGCGTTCTCCCTTTTGTTTTACCTTTAGTGGTTTCTGAAACAAATGCACTTCTTGTATCATCAGGCCATCCGCCAGGAAAATCTCTACGAATATCACCATCGCCTTTTTTATCTCTATTACCTAACATTCCTATTTCATCTCCGTAATAGATCTGAGGAATACCTCTGGTAGTAAAAATTAGGGTCATTACCATCTTATATTTATTAATATCACTCTGATAAATCTCATTGATTCTATTCGTATCATGGTTACCTGCAAACAATAATATATTATCAATATCAGGGTATAAAAAATCATTAGTAAAGTTTTCATAGGCTCTAATCATCCCTTTATCCCAAGAGTTACCATCTTCATCAAACATAACGGTTACCGCATCATGAAGCGTAAAATCCATAACCGAAGGTAAATATGAATTGTAGTTATCAATTGCTCCTATTTTACTGTCTTTTTGCCAATACGCCATCTGCGCTTGATCATGCATCCAAACTTCTCCTACTATATTAAATTTAGGATACTCATCCATAATCGCTTTGGTCCATTTTGCAATTCCTACTTTATCATTATAGGAATATGTATCCACCCTAAAACCATCCAAATCTGCATATTCTATCCACCAAATTGCATTTTGAGTTATATAATTAAGAAGTAATGGATTGCTTTGATTCATATCAGGCATTGTAGTATCAAACCATCCATCCATACATCCTTTTGCATCAATTGCAGAAGCATTGGTATCAAACTGAGTCGTCATTCTGTAATTACTTCTTCTAAAACCCTCAGGCCACTGATGAATCCAATCTTTCGTTGGCAAATCTCGAATCATCCAATGTTTTGATCCCCAATGATTTGTTACATAATCCATAATTAACTTCATATCCAACTTATGCATTTCATCAGCTAACTTTTTATAATCTTCGTTAGTTCCATATCTTGGATCTATTTTATAAAGATCACTCTGTGCATACGTATGATAGGAATAAACAGGTTCATTATCTTCTAATAAAGGTGTACTCCAAAGTGCAGTTGCTCCTAAATCATATAAATAATCTAAATGATCTATCACTCCCTGTATATCCCCCCCATGACGTCCTCCTGGATTAGAACGATCTGCTTTTTCTACAGTATCCTTCTGAGAATCATTATCTGGATTACCATTGGCAAAACGATCTGGCATAATTAGATACATTACATCACTGCTATCAAATCCTTTTCGATCTGCCGAACCTTTTCTTCTATTCTTAAATTCATATGATTTTGAAAAAGCAATTTTATTATTCTCTTTAAATTTAATGACTATTTCACCAGATGGTACATCTTTAGTATCAACAGTTACAAAAACATAATTAGGGTTTTCTGTTTTGGTGACGTCATTAATTGTTATGCCTTCTATTTCTATATTATATTTAGATATTTCTTTACCATAACACATTAATTGTAATTGATTAGAATGCATACCACTCCACCAAAACGGAGGCTCTATTTTTTCTATCTGCCCAAAGGTTAATGAAACGATTAACCCAAAAAGCATGGTTAATATATTCTTCATTGATTTAATTTTGATTTGTATATTTTGTTTAGTTGTAAAACCAGAATTGAATTAAATACCCCAAAAACTTTGGCTTTTGGGGTATTTACATTTCACTTATATAAATGAATTATACGCTCATTAAACTATTCGGAGATATTGTAAATTCTTTTCCGTCTACATATATCAATAATTCATGTTCTCCTTCTAAGTTAAAAGTAGTACCATCTTGAGAAACATTTACTTTTAATATACTGTTCCTAAAGTTCACATTAAATGCATAGCCTTTCCATTCTTTAGGTATTTTAGGTGTAAATGACAATCTATCATTCTTTACTCTTAACCCTCCAAAACCTTCTACAATACTCATCCAAGTTCCTGCCATACTTGTAATATGCAGTCCTTCTTCTACTTCTTTATTATAGTCATCTAAATCTAACCTAGAAGTTCTTAAATAGAACGTATATGCCTGATCCATTCTATCAAGAGTAGCAGCTTGTATACTATGTACACAAGGTGAAAGTGAAGATTCGTGAACTGTAAATGGCTCATAAAAATCAAAATGACGTTTCAATTCTTCTTTAGTAAATTGATCTTCGAACATATAGAAACCTTGCAAGGTATCTGCTTGCTTTATATAAGGAGATCTTAGAATTCTATCCCAACTCCACTTTTGATTAATAGGCCTTTGCGATTTATCCAGATTATCAACAGTAATAAGTTCCTTATCTAAGAATCCATCTTGTTGCAAGTATACTTGGTGTTTTTCGGAATATGGAAAATACATTTTCTCCGCTACTTCCAACATTGCTTTTATTTCTTCTTGGCCAAGTTTTGTCTTTTCTATAATTCTATTATAATCAATCTCATATTCTGACTTAACCTTTTCAATATTTTCAACACAATACTCAATACACCATTTTGCTAAATAATTAGTATACCAGTTATTATTGATGTTGTTCTCATACTCGTTCGGTCCAGTTACGCCTAGTATCACATATTTTTCTTTATCTGTAGAAAAAGTAGCTCTCTGATGCCAAAAACGTGCAATTGCTATCATTACTTCTAATCCCATTTCTGGAATATAACTATAATCACCTGTATATCTTAGATAGTTAAAGATAGCAAATGTCATCGCACCGTTTCGATGGATTTCTTCGAAAGTAATTTCCCATTCGTTATGACATTCTTCTCCATTCATGGTTACCATTGGATATAATGCAGCTCCATTAGTAAATCCAAGTTTCTCCGCATTTTCGATCGCCTTATCTAAATGATTGTATCGATATTGTAATAAGCTTCTAGCTACGTTCTGATTTTTGGTAGCCATATAAAAAGGTATACAATACGCTTCTGTATCCCAATAGGTACTTCCTCCATATTTTTCTCCTGTGAATCCTTTAGGTCCTATATTTAATCGTGCATCTTTACCTAAATACGTCTGATTTAATTGAAAAATATTGAAACGAATTCCTTGTTGAGCTTTTACGTCTCCTTCAATAACAATATCGGCCATTTCCCAAATTTTAGACCAAGCTTTCTTCTGTAAATCCAACAAAGCATCAAATCCAGAATCAGAAGCTTGTTTTAAAACTGCAGCACTAGCAGATGCTATGTCCTCTTGCTTATGATTTAAGGAAACAGTATAACCACCAAACTTATGTAGTTCCGTAGTTTGGCCTTTTTCTACTCTTACTTCATACTTAAGACTTGCATATGTTTTGTTTGTTTCCACAGTAGGATAAACATCTTGTTTTTTACCATTTAAAAACAACTGATTAAGCATTCCAGAGCACACATGGAACTCTGTTTTCATTGTTTTTGAAGATATGTACGCTGCGTTTCCTTTATGAGATACTTCATATGTATCCCAAAATTTATCGTCCCAATTGGTATCTTCATTTGTGATTCCAGCATCTAAATAAGGGGTAAAAAGAACTATAGCTTCTTTATTAAGAGGAGTAACTTCATATTTAATAGCACCAACCTCATCTAAATCCAAACTTAAGAACCTTGTAGATTTTACTAATATCTCCGTATTATTTCCTAAAACTGCTTTAAAAGAACGTTGATACCAACCTTCTTTCATATTAAGTTCTCTACGAAAATCTGATACAGTTTTACATTTATGAAGGTTTAGTTTTTCTCCATTAATCTCTACATCAATTCCAATCCAATTAGGTGCATTTAACACTTTTGCAAAATATTCTGGATATCCATTTTTCCACCAACCAACTCTGGTTTTATCAGGATAATATACTCCTGCGATATAACTTCCCTGAAAAGTAGGGCCTGTATATGTCTCTTCAAAATTTGCACGTTGCCCCATGGCTCCGTTACCTATACTAAAAAGACTCTCTGAGGATTTAACTCGTTCAACATCAAATCCTTCTTCAATTATAGACCAGTTATCTGGTTTAATATAATCCTGATTCATCGGTTCTCTTTTTTATTTTTAGTTGATTGAAACACCAAGCAAAACATCCAGTAGAATACTTTGCTTGATATTCCGAATTATTCTTAATTTTTTCTGGTTGTAACTAATTGGTTAATGAACTCTTCTTTTATTTCTGTAAAATTTTTAAATACATAATCTGCTTCGTGAAGTACTTTTGGATCCCCAATACCAATACTCACCATATTAGCAACATTAGCAGCTTGAATGCCTGCAACTGAGTCTTCAAAAACAACACAATCTTTAGGGTCTACTCCTAATTTTTGCGCTCCAATTAAAAACACTTCTGGATCTGGCTTCGCTTTAGAAACATCTGTTCCATCAACGATAGCATGAAACTTATCTCTAAGCAATACTTTATCGAGAATGATTCTTGCATTTTTACTAGCAGATCCAAGAGCAACAGCTTGATCTTCGGTTAAAAGATAATCTAAAACTCTTGGCACATCTGGAAGAACTTCTGAAGTGTCCATGGTTTCTATGTAATTTAAATACTCCTCGTTCTTTTTAGCCATCAAGGCCGTAAATTCTTGTTCAGAAATGGTTTTATTACCCCATTCTAAAATTTTTTCTAAAGATCGTACTCGGCTAACTCCTTTTAGTTGTTCATTTTGTTCTTCAGAAAAAGAAATATCAAGACCATTGGCTAAATTTTGCCATGCTAGAAAATGATATTTTGCAGTGTCCACTATGACACCATCAAGATCAAATATGAATGCTTTTTTTGTCATTCTAAATTTATTTTGGGTTATATGTGATAGCATCTTTGTTAGTAATCAACAAGTTACAAAAACCAGCTATAATTAGACTAATTCCTGCTACTATCATTGCGTTAATTGTTTCTTCTCCTATAAGTTTATATGTGTAATTTATTCCTCCCAAAGCAGCTATCACCTGCGGTATAACAATAAACATATTAAAAATACCCATAATGACTCCCATTTTTTTAGGATCAACCGAACTGGATAACATCGCATATGGCATTGATAAAATACTACCCCAAGAAAAACCTATTAGCGTAAAAGAAAGTATCAACCAAGATGGGGATGGTATAAAATACATAGATATAAAACCTACTCCACCTAATACTAATGAAAAAAGGTGTACTAGCTTTCTATTAATCCTCCTTCTAGAAGTATAAAAAGCCAAGATCAAAGCAAAAGCCATTGATGATAATCCATAAACCCCCATATATTTCCCCACTTCATTTGATGATTTTTGAAATGCTGTATTAGCTATCTGAAATTCATTTACAGATTCTTCTGAATCCATATTATAATTAGCTTCTACTGGTGCAGGTGTTTTAAAAACATGTTCTGTTAATGCAGGATTAGTTAAACTCCACATAGTAAAAAAAGCAAACCAACTAAAAAACTGAACTAGTCCGAGTTTTTTCATTGTTAATGGCATACTCCCTATATTATTCAAAATATCAGGAATAAATTGATTTTTCTTTTCTTTTTCCCTTTTAAACTCTTCCATATCCTCTGGAGGATATTCTGTAGTTGTAAAAACAGTATATAAGATACTTATAAGAAAAACAAAAGCTCCTATTGCAAAAGCAACCTTTACTGACATCGGAACAACTCCATTAGCTGCAGAATCACTAACACCTAACTGAGAAACCATCCAAGGAAGATTACTAGCTATCCACGTACCTATACCAATAATTAATGTTTGAATTACAAATCCATAAGATCTTTGTGATTCTGGCAACTTATCCGCAACTAAAGCTCTAAAAGGTTCCATTGAAATATTAATAGAAGCATCTAAAATCCATAGAAAACCAGCTGCTACCCACAAAGCTGGAGAGTGCGGTACAAAAAATAGGGCTATAGAACTAAAAATAGCTCCGATTAGAAAATAAGGTCTTCTTCTTCCCCATCTAGGGTTCCAAGTTCTATCACTTAAATATCCTATAACGGGTTGCACTAATAAACCGGTTAATGGTGCTGCAATCCACATGATTGGAATATCATGGATTTCTGCTCCTAACGTCTGAAAAATTCTAGACATGAATCCGCCTTGCAATGCAAACCCGAATTGTATTCCCAGAAAACCGAAACTCATGTTCCAAATTTCCCAGAAACTTAGCTTACGCTTGTTCATTAAGTAAATCTTTAATAATTACTATGATAAGCGCGTACACTTATCAAAACTTATGTTAGTAGAAAGTGAAAATATAAGTTCTGATAGGAGTCAAATATATTATAATATTTTAAATAAAATAATTTTAGTATGTTATTTTTTTGTGGATTGTCTTTGGATCAAGCTTGTATCTATGATCACTGTTTTATATTCTTCAGGAACATCTTCTTCTCCCTCAAGCTTATCTATAAGTAGTTTTGCAGCTCTAACACCCATCTCTTCTCCATGCTGACTAATTGTTGTTAAACTAGGAATAAAATGTTTTGATAAAATACCATCCGTAAAACCAACTATTGAAACATCATCTGGTACTTTTTTCCCTTGATCATTCAGAACTCTGGCTGCCGTAACAGCAAAAAGTTCATTTACTGCGAATATCGCATCCACATCTTTATTTTGAAGAAAATTAGATATTTCGGCTTCACAATTATCAATATCTTCAATTTTTAAGATATAATCTTCTCTAGCCGTAATATCATAAGCTCTTAATGCCCTAAGATATCCATTAGTCCTTAACTTACCTACACTGATATAATCAACAGTAGTAAGAATTGCAATCTTTTTACATCCTAAAGATAGCAAATGATTTGTAGCGGTTTGAGCTCCTTTTCCATCATCAATAATAACTTTATCACATACTAATTCATCAATAATTCTATCAAAAAGAACGACTGGCATTCCCTGACTCATTGTCTCTTCTATATGATGGTAATCTTTTTTTTGCTGTGTTTCTTTTGCTACTGATAAGATGAAACCATCTGCACTACCACTAGCCAACATCTCCAGATTTATCACTTCTTTATCAAAAGAATTATTTGAAGAACAGATAATTACGTTATATCCTTTTTCATTAGCAACCTTCTCAACACCACCAATAACAGTGGTAAAAAAGTGATGAACTATCTCTGGAATAATAACACCAATTGTCTTTGTTTTTCTGTTTTTTAGGCTAAGCGCAATGTTGTTAGGCTTATAATTATACAACTTAGCGAAGGCTTTTACCTTTTGTCGAGTATCTAAACTAATCTCTACACTATCTTTTAGTGCTTTTGACACGGTTGAAATAGATACATCTAATTCTTTTGCTATTTGTTTTAACGTAACTTTTTGCTTCATTTCCCTCGAATTTTTTATTAAAAGTTAAAGTTTAGTGCGAAAATATGCGATATGATCACAATTACCCTTAAAATTTTAACAGAATTTTAAAAGTTATCCACACGCAAACGTTTGAGTAAGGTTACGGCTACACCGTAGCTGAAATTTAACATAGATTTTACATACTTTGGACTCCAGAAAGTGAAAATATAAGGCTAAAAACAATTAAAAACTAATTTAAATTTTTATGAAAACATTTACTAAAAGCGCATTGTTTTTATTGTGGTTGATACCAATGAGCTTTTTTGCACAGTCGTCGGTCAGTGGTACTGTTACGGATGCTGGAAATGGTCAACCTATTCCGGGTGTAAACATCATCATAAAGGGAACAACAAACGGAACTTCATCAGATTTTGATGGAAATTATGTACTAAATGGGGTTAACAATGGAGACATTATTGAGTTCTCTTATGTTGGCTTTATTGCACAGGAATTTACATACTCTGGGACAAGTAGAATTGATGTTGCATTACAAGAAGATGCTGCAGAACTAGAACAAGTAGTGGTCATTGGTTATGGATCCGTAAGAAAGAAGGACTTAACAGGTTCTGTTACTACCGTTACCGCGGATGATTTTAATCAAGGTGTAAATGCTTCTCCTGATCAATTGATCAAAGGACGTACAGCAGGTGTTACTGTAATCGATAATGGTGGTGCTCCTGGTGAAGGGTCTACCATTAGAATTAGAGGAGGGTCATCTCTTAACGCATCTAACAATCCATTAATTATTGTAGATGGTGTTCCATTAGATCCAGGACCTGGAGGAACAAGAAATAATCTAAATTCGATTAATCCAAACGATATCGAATCCTTTACCGTACTTAAAGATGCATCGGCAACAGCAATTTATGGTTTTAGAGCTTCTAATGGGGTAATTATTATAACAACAAAAAAGGGGCTAAACACAGATGGTAAGCTAAAATTTAATTATAACGGAAATGTTACATTCTCCGAAATAGTTGACAAAATTGAAGCTCTTGATGGGAATCAATTTAGAGAATATGTTACTGCTAATGGATCTCAAGCACAAATTGATTTATTAGGAACAGAAAATACGGATTGGCAAGATGAGATTCTTCAAAATGCTGTATCTACAAATCATAACATTAGTCTTTCCAGTGGTTGGGATTGGATTAATTATAGAGTATCACTTGGTTTACTTAGTGAGGAAGGACTTATCAAGACTGATCAGTTAGACAGAACCTCTTTGTCAACTAATATCAGAACAAAATTCTTTGATAATCATTTAAGAATTAATACTAATATTAAAACAGCTATCGAAGACTACACGTATGCAACTACAAATATTGGAGCAGCTCTTGGTTTTGATCCTACACAACCAGTTTTCCAGGATAATAATTTCGGGAATTACTTTCAATGGTTAGATGGCAGTGGTAATGCCATTGCTCTTGCAGGACAAAATCCAGTAGCTGCTTTAGAGCAGAATGATAGTCGTGGTTTAATTTTTAGAAGTCTAGGTAACTTAGAAGTAGATTATAAATTTCACTTCTTACCAGAGTTAAGAGCAAACTTAAATGTAGGATATGAAATAGCAAGTGCTAAAACTGAAAATATTACATCCGCTAATTCAGTAGCGAATGCTGCTCGAACCGGAAATGATAGCTTTAGTAGATCTGAACAAAAAAGAGAAAACTTACTTTTTGATTTCTATCTAAATTACAGAAAAGATGTCGAAAGCTTAAACACTATTTTTGATGTAACTGCAGGATATTCTTACCAGAAATTTCTGGATAGCGGGAATAATTTTAGTAGAGGATTTGATCTTGTAGAAATAGATAATCCTTTTAATAATCCACGAGAAGTATTATTAGGTTTTTTCGGAAGAGCTACGATTTCTATCGCTGATAAATATATTTTCACAGGAAGTTTCAGAAGAGATGCAACTTCCAGATTTTCTGGTCTTGAAAATCAGTGGACAAGCAGTCCATCTGGAGCTTTTTCTTGGAATGCACATAATGAAAATTTCTTAAAAGACTCTAATCTAATTTCTCAATTAAAATTTAGAGTAAGTTATGGGGTTACCCCACAACAAAGTATTGGTGATGCTACACCTTCCCTGGCTAGAATATTAACTAGTGATCCGCAATCACAATACCAAATTGGTCAGGAACCAGATGGAACTCCAATCTTTATTTCTACCGGACTAGCACTTCCTTATAACCCAGATTTAACTTGGGAAACTACTACTCAGTACAATATAGGTTTAGATTATGGACTTTTTAACGGTAGAGTATCAGGTTCTGTAGACGTCTATAGAAAAGAAACTGAAGATCTTTTATTCTTAGCTGCTCTTCCTAGTGGTAGTTTATCAAACGAAGATGATGTTAACCTAGGTAACCTTACAAATGAAGGTCTTGAACTTTCTTTAAATGTTACTCCTATACAAACGGAAAACTTAAGGTGGCAAATTGGAGGTAATATAACTTTTCAAAAAGGAGAAGTTACAGAATTATTTGCTGTAGACAATCCTAATTTCGAAGGTTTTTTTAACACAGGTTTTGTTGGAAGTAATATCAACATCCAAACCGTAGGTTTTGCTCCTAATTCTTATTGGGTATTTGAGCAAATATATGATGCGAATGGTGTGCCTGTAGAAGGAGCTTATGTTGATAGGAACAATGACAATATCATCAATGAAAAAGATAAATACATCTACCGAAAACCCGCAGCAGATTTCTTTTATGGTTTTAATACCATCTTAGATTATAAAAACTGGAACTTCAGTATGTTCTGGAGAGGTAGTGTAGGGAATTATAATTATAATTTTGTAGATGCAGGAAGTAATGGAAGAAGAATTTTGAATTTCCAGAATACGCTTTCTAACACTACTACAGACTTATTACAGTCTAACTTTTTTGATGGTGGAGTTGATAGGTTTTCTTCTGATTATTATATCCAAGATGCTTCATTCCTAAAATTAGATAACATCTCTTTAGGATACACTTTTAAGAATTTCTTAAACTATAAGAATATTGATATGAAATTGTACGGAACAGTGAATAATGTTTTAATTATTACTGATTATACCGGTATAGATCCAGAAATCAGTAGTGGTTTTGATAGTACTATATATCCTAGACCGAGAACATACCAATTTGGAGTTAATTTGGACTTTTAAAAAAATTAATGCAATGAAGATAAAATTTAAAAACTTAGTAAACATTGGTATATGTGCCTTCCTATTATCTATGGGATCATGTACTGATGATTTAGATGTTGAAGTTAATGATGATCAGAATCAAACTACAGACGAATTCTTTAGTTCTGATCAAGCATATTTGCAAGCTCTTGGTAAATTATACTCTGGACTAGCAGTAAGTGGACAATTAGGGCCAGGTAACAGTGATATTTCTGGTATTGATGCAGGTTTCGGTCAATACTTAAGAGGGTTTTGGCAACTACAAGAATTACCAACAGATGAAGCCGTAATTGCTTGGGGAGATCCTGATTTACCTGTACTGAATTTTGGACAATGGACCTCTAGTAATGCTTTTGTAAGAGCATTCT
Organism: Aquimarina sp. MMG015; assembly: GCF_018100855.1. NCBI lineage: Bacteria > Pseudomonadati > Bacteroidota > Flavobacteriia > Flavobacteriales > Flavobacteriaceae > Aquimarina > Aquimarina sp. MMG015. The sequence continues at coordinate 389,117 of NZ_JAGJEB010000006.1, read as the reverse complement.
ATGATAGAGCTAACTTTCAGGTTTCATCAGTAAACGAATTTTTACGTCAAACGACTGATGGGAAATTAGATTCAAGGGGAGTTTCCGCTGCTCTAAGATCAGAAATTCAAGGATTTAGAGCAGAAGCCCGTTTCTTAAGAGCATTAAGTCATTTTCATCTAGTCGATATGTTTGGAAATATTGCTTTCTTCACAGAAGATAATCCAGTAGTTGGTTTTATTCCTCCACAAATCTCTAGAAAAGAAGCATTTGATTTTGTGGTATCTGAATTATTAGCTATCGAAGATGAAATGCCAGCACCACGAACAAATTCGTATCCAAGAGCTGACCAAGCTGCTGTATGGATGCTATTGTCAAAACTTTATTTAAATGCAGAAGTATATACCGGTGTAGAAATGTATACCGAAAGTTTAGAATACACTAATAAAATATTGAACGCAGGTTTTTCTTTAGTTGATGATTATCAGAAACTTTTCTTAGCAGACAATAATTTCAATGGTTCTCAAAGCGAAAGTATTTTTAGTGTTGCTTTTGATGGAATTAATACGCAATCTTTTGGAGGAACTACTTTCTTAACACATGCACCAATTGGTGGAAATATTCGACCTAGAGCATTTGGTATAGATGGTGGATGGTTTGGAGTACGAACTACAGAAGCTTTTGTCGATTTATTTGGCAGTAGTAATGGATCTTTTGAAATCTATGAATATGATAATGATTTAAGGTTATTAGCTGAAGATGCTGGTACATTAAAAGCATTTGATGCCGACGGTGATTTCGAATACCTAGGATCTGATGAAAATAACATTAATCCTAACTTTGACTCAAACGAGGTATATAACTATGACTTTTTGACTGGTGTTATCACAAATAATGGTACTGAAGTACCAGCACCAGCGATGGCAGTTTCGATTGCCTCTCAACCACTTTGGAATGACTCAAGAGGAAAATTTTATTCTAGCGGTCAAACTCTTGAAATTGCAACGCTTTCTAATTATTCTGATGGGTATGCAATACAAAAATGGAGAAATGTTGGGGTTGATTTAGCACCAGGATCAGATGGAACAGGCACTCACGTAGATGCTGATTTTCACATGTTTAGACTTGGAGAAGTTTTCTTAAACTATGCCGAAGCTGTAGTAAGAGGCGGTACAGGAGGTACCCCTAATGATGCTGTAGGGTATGTTAATCAATTAAGAGAACGTGCTTATGGTGACTCTAGCGGAAATATAAATGCTGGAGATCTAACATTAGACTTCTTACTCGACGAAAGAGGAAGAGAATTATACTGGGAAGGCCAACGAAGAACGGATCTAATAAGATTCGAACAATTTACCGGAGGAACCTATTTATGGCCATTTAAAAATGGTGCAACCAATGGTTCTCCACTACCTCCACACATAAGCCTTTTCCCAATCCCATCTACTGAATTAGTAGCAAATCCAAACATTAATCAAAACTCAGGTTATTAAAAAATTATATAAAATGAAAAAAATATTTTTAACATTAGCTATACTAAGTACATTATTTATTGGATGTACAAGTGATGACAACATAGAAGATAGACCAATTTTTGAATTAGCCGAAGCTCCTGTATTAACTGCTCCAGAAGCTGGAACTTCTTATGTATTTACTTTTGAAACTAAAGATCTACTTGCAGAGAGGTTTACATTTACAGATGCAGATTTCAATTTTGATTCTGCTACAAACTATATTATTCAAGTTGACACTGAAGGAAATGAATTCGCTTCTGCTCAAGAACTAGGGAGTGGTAGTTCATTACAAATTCCTGTATCCGTAGATTCTTTTAATAACGCAGCTTTAGCATTAGGTTTAGCTCCAGGAGAGCCTTCTAACGTAGAAGTTAGAATTGCCGCAAATGTTGGAGCTGGAGAACCTCAATATTCTGAATCAAGAATTGTTGTTGTAACCCCGTTTACTACAGAAGCGCCTAAGTTTTTTATAATCGGTAACTTCCTAAGTGCTGGTGGGTATGGTGACGATTGGACACCTGCGGCTACTTTACCAACTATTGAAGCTGCTGAGTTTGGAGCAACTGCTTTTCAAGGATATATTTTCTTAAACAATGCTAGTCCGGAGTTTAAAGTATTACCTACCAATACTAGTTTTGAAGGAGATTATGGAGATGCTGACGGAAGTGGATCTTCAGGAATTTTAGTACAAGAAGGAGAATCGAACATGAGAGTTTCTGAAGCTGGGTACTATAAAATAGATGCGGATTTCACCGATCCAGAAAACATTACTTGGACATCAAGAAAACAAGTGTGGGGTATTATTGGAGCTGCTACGCCAACTGGATGGGATAGTGATACAGATCTAACCTATGATGCTGCTTCTCAAACTTGGAGTATTGTAATTGATTTAACTGTTGATGAATTCAAGTTTAGAGCTAATGATAACTGGGATGATCCACAGGATAATCTAGGTACAGGTGCAGAAGATGGTCAACTAGGATTTAATGGAGGAAACCTTAGTGTGGATACCGCTGGAACTTACATGGTTACTTTGGACTTAAGTAATCCTAACAATTATACATATACTTTAACACCACAATAGTTAAATATAAACATAGAAAAGGCTGTTATTAAATTAACAGCCTTTTTGCTTTAAACATATAGCGTCATGAAAAAGTTTACTTTATTATTTATGTTCTTTCTAGGACTCATTATGTCTAATGCCCAACAACAAAATGCAACTTTTACAATTACTCCTTCAGCTTTTAACGAAGATGATGAAATCACAATTACTGTATCTGGAGTAGATCTTAGTGCATGGGGGACAACAGACTTATATTTATGGGCATGGTATTTTGATAGCCCAACTGCAACAGCTGCCATCAACTCTCCGAATAATGGTGATTGGACAGATTCATCAAATAGTGCTCAACCTCAGGTCTTTAATGATAATGGAAATGGAACGTATTCCATTACATTAACACCAACTACTTTTTATGGTGCTACTGGGATTGATCGTATAGGTATGTTAGCGAAAGCTCAGGATGGTACTGGTGACAATAAAACTCAAGACAATGTGGTTAACGTAGGTATCTTTCAACTTACTTTGGATGCTCCTACCGAATCCGTAAGCATCATTGATAATGGAAATGATCTTACTATTACTGCTACTTCTACTGTAAATGCAGATTTTGAACTTTTTGCTAACGGAACATCAGTAAACACTCAAGCAAATATTACAAATTACACTACTAATTATACAATCACAGAAGGAGTAGATTTTGAGTTAGTGGCTACAGAAACTGGAACAACAAACTCTTTATCAGAAACTTTTTCTGCTATTACTACCCCTGTAGTTACCGAAGCTCCTGTACCTGCTGGTATGAAAGATGGATTAAATCTAAATGGAACTTCTGCTACCTTTGTATTATATGCTCCTGCAAAAAACTATGTTCACTTAAAAGGAAATTTCAACAATAATGATTGGACTCTTGATAACACATATCTATTAAATAAAGATAGTACACAAGACAGGTTTTGGATTACTTTAGATAATTTAACTGATAATGCTGATATATTATATCAATATGTAGTGGACGCTTCTATTTCGGTAGCAGACCCCTACTCTACCTTAATATTATCTGAATTTAATGATGTATTTATTGATAACGTAACTTTTCCTGATTTGCCAAGCTATCCTACCGGAAAAACTAATGATGCAGTATCTTGGTTTAAAACTGGAGAAGCTGATTATATTTGGCAGACTACAAATTTCCAAAGACCTGAAGTAACTGATTTAGTTATTTATGAATTATTAATAAGAGATTTTGATGCTTTACATTCGTTTGATGCTGTAAAAGCAAGACTTGATTACTTAGAGGATTTAGGCATCAATGCAATCGAATTAATGCCTGTTTCAGAATTTGATGGAAACATTAGTTGGGGATACAACCCTTCATTTCACATGGCATTGGATAAGTATTATGGAACTCCTACTGCATTTAAACAATTTATAGATGAATGTCATGCCAGAGGAATTGCGGTTATATTAGATGTTGTTTACAATCATGCTACTGGTCAAAATCCTTATTATAGAATGTGGAATGATTGTAATGGTTGCTATAATGGTCAGGCGACCGCGGAGAACCCAATATTTAGAGAAACTGATTCTAATCCGACTTTTTCATTCTTTAATGATATAGATCACGAATCACAAGCTACAGAAGATTATATTGATCGATTAAACGAATATTGGTTAACAGAATACAATATTGATGGTTTTAGATTTGACTTCACCAAAGGGTTTACTAACACTATTGGTGATGGAGGGTCATTTGATCAAAGCCGAATTGATATACTTACCAGAATGAATACAGCGATTCAAGCTGTTGACACCAATGCATATGTTATTCTTGAACATTTCGCTCCAAATTCTGAAGAAACTATCTTAATTAATGAAGGTATGCTTGTTTGGGGAAATAGTAATTTCAACTATAATCAAGCCACCATGGGCTATGGAGATTCTAATTTTCAATCCGTTTCTTATCTAGCACGTGGTTGGACTACTCCATCAAATATTAGTTATATGGAGAGTCACGACGAAGAACGTTTAATGTATAAAAACATTCAATTCGGAAATGACACTAATTCTCCAACCTATGATATAACCGAACTATCTACTGCATTGGATAGAGTAGAACTCGCAGGTGCTTTTTACTTTACTATTCCAGGACCAAAAATGATTTGGCAATTTGGTGAATTAGGGTATGGTTTTAGTATCAATAGATGCGAGGATGCAACCATCGATGATGGGTGCAGAACAAACCCTAAACCTATACGTTGGGATTATTTAAACGTTACCGACAGAACGGACGTATATGATGTATATACTAAATTAATTAATTTGAAGTTAAACGAGAAGATATTTGCCACTAATGACTTTACATTATCATTATCATCTGCCACATCAAAGAAAATTCAACTAACAGACGCTTCTGCCACAGGAGATGAAATAGAATATGTAACCATTATTGGAAATTTTGGAGTTAGTACCATTTCTATCAATCCTACTTTTCAAGAAACCGGAACATGGTATGATTTATTAGATGAAGCAGGGTCTTCTATAGAAGTGACTGATGTAAATGCCGTTATTTCATTACAACCTGGTGAATTTAAAATCTATGCGAATCAACAACGCAGTTTAAGTACTCAGGATTTTATTAATGGGAATAGTTTTAACGCATACCCCAACCCCGCTAAAACTACATTTAGTATTGATGAATCTGTACAAAAAGTATTTATTTATAATATCACAGGTTCATTAGCTAAGAAATTTGAAGGCGATTTTGAACCAGGAACTAATTTTGAAATAGGAGAATTAGCCAGAGGACTGTACTTAGTACAAATCCAAAATGAAAAAGGAATAGCCACCACCAAGTTGAGTTTACGCTAAACTTTTAATTGTACTTTAAAAAGGAGTGTTTTTTTATGGAAACACTCCTTTTTCATTTTAGAAGCTTCAATAGTACTATTTATCGCTACCAAAATCTTTTTTTAAATACCCCTTTTTAAAAATCAATTAACCTTCTTCTAAAACCATATACCATCAAATTATGTTTTGATAAAAAAATAACATTTTAACTAACACCTGTATTGGTATTATGTTAAAAAACGGATAATTATAGCAACTTATCAACACTACAACGTTTAAGTGATTTTCTCCCTAGTAACATTTCTCCTTTTCATCGTATTATATAGTAATAGTATACTATCAAATCATTATTAATTTAAAATCATGTAAAATGAAAAAATCAGAAATTTTAAAAAAAATCAAAGGTGAAATCTTAGACAGAAAAGAAGCTAAGCAGATTACTGGTGGTTACGAATATGGGTCTTACCCAAATTGTCCATCTGGTAAAATGTATCCTCCTCATGGGTCTTGGATTAATGGTCAGTACTTATACTATGATACTGAACTGCACACTTGGTGTAAGCCTAACTACTAAGATTTATTCATCTTAATTTATAGAGGATGTTTAACAACATCCTCTTTTTTAAACACACAGTATCATGAAAATAATTCAAAGCTTTTGGACAAAACCTACATATCACAATTCAGATGATGCAAATGCTCGATTTAATGGTGGCTGGCCAAATCAAAAGTATGCATTTTACAGCTTCGCGTTAAGCGCACTAACTATCAATAGATTTTACAGGTCAAATGAACTATTTACTGACAAGAGAGGTAAAGAACTATTTGACGACATGTTAGAATTACCTTATTCTGACATCTATACTAGTTTGGAAAAAATCAACAATTACCATCCAAAACTATGGGCTTTCGGAAAACTCGTTACCTGTGCAGAACAAAGTGAACCTTTTATACACTTGGATAATGATATTTTTATTTGGGACAAAATCCCTTACGACATCAATCACTATGATATCATTGCGCAAAATATTGAGACCAACTTTCCTGGGTATGCAAAAACATTTAAATATATGCTTGCCAGTTTTGATTTTATTCCTAGTGAGCTCATTAGTAATTACTACAAAAACGGAAAGATTTTAGCTCATAATGCTGGTTTTATTGGTGGAAAAAACAATGATTATTTTAAACAATTGTATACTACGGCCAAAAGTTTGATTGAAAAAAACCAACATCATTTTCCTCAAATAGATGTTGGGATTTTTAATACCATTTTCGAACAGCAATTAGGATATGCAATTACAGAAAAAGATAAGTTAAAAGTTCAATATCTATTCGAAAATGTACAACCAAATTTTGCCGAGATCATTGACTTAAGTACAGTTCCTCTTATCTCTAAATTTATTCATTGTATTGGGTTTGCAAAAAAATCAATCTTTGCATGCGAACAGATTGAAGCTAGACTTCAGTATCATTTCCCTGAGTACTATAAAAATATAAAGGCTAAACTTCATAAATTATTTCCTGATCAAGGTTTTGACATTGAGATTAAACCTTCTAGATTACAAAACATATTTGATTTTTATGATTTTGTAGAAAATATAACTATTGAAAAACTATTAACAACAAAGTTTGTTTTAAAAAAAGAATGTATCATTGATTTTAATACAGATCCAATAACTATACAATTTACCATTCCGTATAACGGTAAAGTGGATAAAAAAGATCTAGTAGGTTGGCATAGTATTTTACTCTATTTTATGGAACCTGTTTCTGTACAGGAGCTATATGATGAATTATCAGAAGATGAGGATTTCCTAAAACAATTTGGAGAAAATATTGCGAATTTTAAAACTAAGATGATTTCTTTTGTACTAGAAAAAACGTTATTACTAGAAATTCTACAACCAGAAGAAATTAAAGTTCCGCAACCAACATAAAAATAATAGTTAAAAATAATTGATCTTTCATGGGTAACAAATTGCTAATTAGTTAAACTAATTCATGTAAACAATTTAGTATCTAATCAAGTTTGATAGTATAATCAAAAAGAATTACTTTTCTTTGTAGAACAACTCATCACTCAAAATTAAAACTTTTAATGCCTAAATTTCCTTTTTACAAACAAGCCGAATCAAAAGATTGTGGACCTACTTGTATTAAAATTATAGCTAAACATTACGGAAAAGTACTAAACACTCAGAAACTTAGATCACTTAGTGAAACAACAAGAGAAGGAAGTTCTTTACTCGGTTTAAGCGAAGCAGTAGAAAGTATAGGATTTAGATCCTTAGGAGTAAAACTATCATTAGATCAATTATTAGAAGTCCCTCTACCATGCATAGTACATTGGAATAAAGTGCATTACGTAGTGGTTTACAAAGTAAAAACTACCAAAAAGGGAGGTATGACAATTTATGTATCAGACCCTGCTCATGGTTTAATTACATATACCAAAGAAGAATTCATTAAAGCTTGGATTGGTAATAATGCCGATCAAACTACCGAAGAAGGTGTTGCCTTATTAGTAGAACCTACACCAAAATTCTATAATGATAATATCGATGAGAAAGATGAAGAGTTTGGATTTAAATTTATATCTAAATATGTTTTTCAATACAAAAAATTCATTTTTCAGCTTATTCTTGGATTAACTGCGGGGAGTTTATTACAATTAATCACTCCGTTTCTTACACAAAGTATTGTTGATGTTGGTATAAAAAACGAAGATATCAACTTTGTTTACCTAGTATTAATCGCCCAATTATCTTTGTTTATCGGAAGAACTTTAATTGATGTTCTAAGAAGTTGGATTTTATTGCATTTAAGCACTAGAATAAATATCTCTCTGATCTCAGATTTCTTCATCAAATTAATGAATCTACCCATCTCCTATTTTGATGTAAAAATGACCGGAGATTTATTACAGAGAATTAATGATCACAAAAGGATTGAACAGATACTTACCATGTCGTCATTAAACGTATTGTTTTCGATGGTGAATTTAATCGTTTTTAGTATCGTTCTTATTTATTATAGTTTCTCCATTTTTTCAGTTTTTGCAATTGGTAGTGCCTTTTATTTTGCTTGGATATTAATATTCTTTAAAAAACGTAAGAAATTAGATTATAAACGTTTTTCTCAAATCAGTGAAGAACAGAGTAAAGTAATTGAGTTGGTAAATGGTATGCAGGAAATTAAACTCCACAATGCTGAAAAAAGAAAAAGATGGAATTGGGAGTTTGTACAAGCAAAACTTTTTAAAATATCTATAGAAAACCTTGCCTTAGAGCAATATCAAAGTGTTGGTTCGGCTTTTATAAACGAATTAAAAAACATATTAATTACTGTACTTTCTGCAGTGTTAGTGATTGATGGAGAAATCACTTTGGGTATGATGCTAGCAATTACATCTATTGTTGGCCAATTAAATGCTCCTATTACTCAATTGATTAATTTCTTACGAGAATTACAAGATGCTCAGATTTCATTAGAACGTCTTGGAGAAATTCATAATAAGGAAGACGAAGAAAAATCCGGTGAAGAAAAGATTCGAGAAATTCCTGATAACTCTGGTTTTGAAATTAAAAATCTTAGCTTTAGATATGTTGGGTCTGACAAACCTGTCTTACAAAATTTAAAACTCTCTATTCCTGGTAATAAAATAACAGCAGTAGTGGGTGTGAGTGGTAGTGGAAAGACTACTCTTATGAAAATTCTACTAAAGTTTTATGAACCTGATGAAGGGCAAATATTTATTGGTTCTCATGATTTACAGAACGTATCTCAAAAATCTTGGAGAGATCAATTTGGAGTTGTAATGCAAGAGGGGTATATATTTAATGATACAATTGCTAACAACATTGCTGTTGGAGAAGATTATGTGGATAAGAAAAAATTAGCTCACGCAGTAGATGTTGCTAATATCAAGGAGTTTGTAGAATCTCTACCTCTATCTTATAACACCAAAATAGGAATGGAAGGTGTTGGGTTAAGTACTGGTCAAAAACAACGATTATTTATTGCTAGAGCGGTCTATAAAAACCCTAAATTTTTATTCTTTGACGAAGCAACTTCTGCTCTGGACGCTAATAATGAAAAGGTAATTATGGAAAAGTTAGACACCTTCTTCAAAGATAAAACGGTTATGGTAATAGCACACAGGTTAAGTACGGTTAAAAATGCGGACCAGATTGTAGTACTTGATAAAGGAGAGATTATAGAAGTTGGAAATCATGAATCATTGATCAAAGAAAAAGGAAGCTATTATAATTTGGTTAAAAATCAATTAGAATTAGGAAAGTAACATGCCAGATAATTTAGAAGACATACAATTAAGAAGTGAAGAAGTCCAAGAGATTTTAACTAGAGTACCACATTGGATGATACGATGGGGAAATTTGTTGATATTAGTATTAATTCTATTATTATTATTTCTGTCGTGGATGCTTAAATATCCTGATACTATTCCTGCACAAGCTATTATTACTACAGAAGCTCCTTTACAAAAAGAACAAGCAAATGTTAGTGAAAAAATAGAGGCTATTTTGGTAAAAGAAGGAGATACAGTTCCTGAGGGTACTCCCCTCGCAATTTTAAGAAACACCGCTAATTATGAAGATGTATTTAAACTTAAAGCGATTGTTGATACAATTACTGTAAGCAATAAATCATTTAGTTTCCCTTTGGATGAACTACCAACATTAATTCTTGGAGATATCTTAACTGATTTCGCTACATTCGAAAATAGTTATTTAGATTACTTACTTAATAAGCGATTAAATCCTTTCTCTAATGAAGCTATAGCGAATAAGAACTCTTTATCAGAACTTCGTTTAAGAAAGCAAAATTTAATTGATCAGAAGAAGTTTTCCAAAAGAGAATTAGATAATAAGAAAAGAGATTTCAATAGACAAAAAGTGTTATTTGAAAAAGGTAGAATTTCTCAGCAAGAATATGAACAAAGCGAATCTGAGTACTACGGAGTAGAGAGAAATTATAAAGCAATTGATGCCCAAATTTCGCAAATTACTGAATCAATAGGTAATGCAAATAAAACATCTGTAAATACAGAAATAAACAAAACAAAAGAAGAAAATAATCTTAGACTAAAAGTACTACAGTCCTTTAATAGACTTAAGAAAAGCATTAAAGACTGGGAACTAAGGTATTTGCTGCAATCGGATATCGAAGGACGTGTTTCATTTTCTAATTATCGTTTTGTAAATCAAAATGTAACTGCCGGAGACATTGTTTTTATTGTAATTCCGATTCAAGAATCTTCTTCTTATGTGGCTAAAATAAAAGCTCCTACTCAGAATTCTGGAAAAATAAAATTAGGGCAAAAAGCGAATATTAAATTAGAAAATTTTCCGGATGATGAATTCGGAATGTTACAGGGAACCGTGGATTATATATCTATGTTACCAGATAAGGACGGATTATATCTTATCGATGTAAAACTTCCTAAAAACCTCATCACTACTTATAATAAAGAAATACCTTTCCAACAAGAAATGCGTGGTTCTGTAGAAATCATAACAGAAGATTTAAGACTTATAGAACGGTTCTTTTATCAATTTAGAAGCTTGATGGATAAGTAAACTTAAGTTCAAGCGGCTTTTGGCAAAGAAACTGAAAAAACACTTCCTTTTCCTGGTGTACTTTCTACTTGTATCTTACCTTGATTAAGTTCAATCAATTCTTTACATATCCTAAGTCCAAGACCTGTTCCGGTTTCGTTTTCTGTACCTGTAGTAGTAAACGTATCTTCTGCAAATAATTTATTAATATTACTAGGATCAATACCTATACCAGTATCCTCAAAACAAATTTCATAATAATCTTCTTTTTCCTTAGATACTAGAGCTATAGAATCACCAGGATTACAAAATTTTATCGCATTAGCAATCAGATTCTGAGCCACGATCCCGAACATATCTTTATCAGCGAAGATGAGGGTAGGATCTAATTTATTAATCAGTTTAATATCCTTTTTCTCAGCTTTTGGCTTAAAAAAAGTGAACTTATTACTAATCACCTCTGTAATATCAAAAGTGGTAGGTTGTGCATTAAGCTCTTTCATTTGTGATTTTGACCAATTCAATAAATTATTAAGTAAAATGGATGTTTGATGTGTTCTATTAGCTAATAATGGTACTATTTCTCTAAACTCATCAGTTGATATTACATCCTCTTTCATTAAATTAAGACTACTTTCTAACCCATGTATTTCATTTTTAAGATCATGAGAAATAATAGAAAACAGTTTGTTTTTTACCTGATTAGATTCATTGAGTTCCTTAATATATCTTTTTCTTTCTTTCCTTGTTTTGATAATAAGCACCATAAAGACTAAGATTACTGCAATGACTGCCAAACTAATAAATGCTAATAACCTATATCTGAACAATTCTTCTTTTGTTTTTTGTTCTCGCTTCTCTTTTTCATCTATCAATTTAAGTTGTTCTAACTCGGCTTCGTATCTAGATTTTGTGTTTTCTACCTTTTTTGTGGTAATATCGTTCATTCTCTTATCAGAAAGTTCCTGATATTTTTTTTGCCAAGCTATAGCGTTTAATAAATTACCTCTAGCCGAATCTAGTTTAAATGAATGTTTATAGTTTTTCAAAATTAGTGATGTAACATTTGATTTAACCAAATCCTCTCTTGCTATTTCTAAATATTTCTCTGCTTTATCATATTCTTGTTGTTCAAGTGCTATAATCCCTAATTGTTGTTTTGCATTTATCACTATTATTTTGAAATTGGCTTGGGTACCAACACATTGTGTTGTGTCATAGAATTTTTTGGCTTTTTCATATTCCTTTCCATACATCGCTACTTTAGCCATAATACTATATGATTGAGCCATATGCCTTAGATCATCTTCTGCTTTATTAATTACTAATGCTTCTTCTAAAAGCTTCTGCGCCTCTTTAAGCTTTCCTCCTTCTGTATATAATAAAGCTAAATTATTGATAACCAGCCCTACACCATCGGTCTTCAATTTCTTACCCAAATTCATTGACTTCAAGTAATATTTTTCTGCATTTGGGACATCATTAAGTTCCTTATAAATGATTGCTAAATTATTGTATACTGCAGAAAGACCTACACTATCATTTAATTGTTCTCGATGTAGTTTGGCGTCTAATAAGTAGTTAGCAGCTTGCTCTATATTACCTTTATTTCTTTCGATATTGTATCTATCATTACTTACCATTGCTAAGCCGTTTTTATCATCAATTTTCTGAAAATTGAGTACGGCTTTTTCAAAACTTTCGTTAGAATCGATGCTCTTATTCAATTCGTTATTAATAACGCCTTTCAGCCTGTATACTAAACCTAATCCTTTAAAATACTTAATATCATGGCCAAGCTCAATAAGCTTGTTAGCGATATCATCTGCTCGGTCTAATTGATCTTCATTGACATAATGCTGTAAATCATTTACCGCACTATTAAATAACAAAGAGTCTTTTACGTTTTCTATTTTAGAAAAATCAACGGCTGAAAATTGACTTTGCGTAAAACCAAGTAGGTTCATTGCGCAGAAAATCACAAAGGTTAAAATTGCTTTATTCATATGATCTATTTTGGGGCTAGAATCAGATTAAATACCAATTACACCAGCAAAGTACACAAAAATATCGTAAAAAATGTTATATTGTAGTATTATTCTTACTTAAATTTACAGATTAACCATAATTTAGATCAAAAAAATAGCCTTTCAGCGAGTGAAAGGCTATAAATTACGTATGCCAGATTAATATTAAACCGAATATCAACTTGTTTCTTTAGTTTCCAATGTTTTACGTTTTGATGCTATCCATTCATTCACTAATTCTTCAAGTATAGTAAGCGGTACCGCTCCATTTGTCAAAACTACATCATGAAACTCTCTTATATCGAATAACTCATTACCTAATTTAGACCTAGCACCTTCTCTTAATTCTAGAATTTTATTCATTCCTATTTTATAAGCAGTAGCTTGACCTGGCATTACGATATGTCTTTCTACCATTTTTATTGCATCACTCTCGGCATTTGGAGTATTATCCGTATAATATTTAATTCCTTCTTCTCTGGTCCATTTCTTAGCATGTATACCAGTATCTACTACTAATCTACAGGCTCTCCATAACTCCATTGCTAATCTTCCAAAATTAGAATATGGATCATTGTAAAGTCCAATTTCCTTTGGTAAAAATTCATTGTACAATCCCCACCCTTCTACATAAGCTTGATATCCCCCAAATTTTCTAAACTTAGGAACATCTTCTAATTCTTGAGCAATTGAAATTTGCATATGATGTCCAGGTATTCCCTCATGATAGGCAAGAGCTTCCATCTGATATTTTGGCATTGCCTCCATATCATATAGATTTGCATAATAAGTTCCTGGCCGTGATCCATCTGGAGTTCCTCTTTGATAAAATGCTTTTCCGGCACTTTTTTCTCTAAATGGTTCTACTGCTTTTACTACAATATCAGCTTTGGGTTTAGTGATAAATAACTCATCCATTCTAGATTTCATGTTATCAATCAACCCCACGGCTCTTTTAAGATATTCTTCTCTACCTACTTGGTCATTACTATAATAAAACCTCTCATCTTCCTTCATGAACTTAAAAAAGTCTTGTAACGTGCCTTCGTACTTAAGCTCCGTCATAATATCTTTCATTTCCTTATGAATTCTAGCTACCTCATCCAAACCAAGTTGATGAATTTGTTCTGCAGTCATATTGGTAGTAGTAGTTCGTCTTAAAGCATTATTATAAAACGCATTACCTTTTGGAAATTTCCAAGCTCCATCTTCTGTTGTAGCTCTTTGTTGTTGATCTTCTAAGAAAGTAATTAGTTGATCATAGGCAGTTTTCACATCTCCTTTTAAAGCCAACTCAACTTTAAAAACCAAACTATCTTTTTCTTCTTCTGAAATCTCTAATTTCTCTATTTTAGATTTGAAATCAGATAATAATGTGCTTTCATTGTTCGAATCATCAAATGGTTTACCTGTTACTAGATTACGGCAATCATTAAGAACCTTAGCAAAAACGAACTTAGGAGGAACAATTCCATTCTTTTCCCTGATCTTAATATTTTCTGATTGCTGGGCAAATAGCTCATCCATTCCTTCCAGTCTTGAAATATAAGCATCTGCATCATTCTTATTTTCTATTTTATGCATATTGATCAAAAAAGCTGGGATTTCTGCCTGCATTCCATGCATTTGATTTATTGGATAATCATAAAAACGATATTGAAAATCATCTATTTCATTTCTTAAATCTTCTTTCATCAATCGATAACTCAGAGCAGTAGCTTTATTTAGTTTAGTAATATCAATTGAATCATTTAAATACCTCAATCTTTTTTTAGCTTTATCCAAGTCTTTTACTTCTTTTTTAGAAGAAACATCATCCCATTTACCATAATCTTCTGTTTTTACACCTAAATACGTTTGCATCATAGGAGATTCAGCTACTTCTTCTTGAAACTGAGTCTCAAACCAATCATTAAGTTTTTTAGAGTGTATCTCGATTTGTTCTTCAGCAGACACTAAAGGTTTAATCTCCTCACTAGTATTCTTACAGGCAGAAATAAATAGTAAGAAGCAAAAAGATAACAAAGTAAATTTTGCTTTAATCATTTCTAAAGGGGTATTAAATTTAGTTAGTTTAGTCTATTTTAACACGGAGAACTCGACTGACGAATCCTCAAAAACTTTATGCGTTTGTTTCTTAAAATCTGATGCTTTTGCTTTGAAAATATTAGGTACAAAAGTCTGTGGATTTAGGTCTATAAAAGGAAACCAAGTACTCTGTACCTGAATCTGAATTTTATGACCTTTTAGAAATGTATGATGTACATCCTGAAGCTTTATATTAACATCTGTTTTTTGATTTGGTATAAACGGCTCGGGCTTACTAAAGCTATTTCTAAATCTTCCTCTAAGCACTTCACTTCGGACCATCATATGATAGTTAGACATTTTAAGATACTTCTGTGTTTCTTCTGTATCTTCTGCATCAGCTGGATACACGTCTATTAATTTAACTACCCAATCAGCAGCAGTTCCTGTAGTTGCCACTTTTAACTTTGCCAAAATCTCTCCCGAAAGTGTCATATCTTCTGTAAGCACAGGAGTTTCATATACCAGTACATCCGGTCGTCTCGCTGCAAAACGCTGATCATCTGTCATATATTTTCTAGGTGTAAATACCATTTTTATATCTTCTGTGTACGGTACAGGTTTTTTTGGATCACTAACAAATTCTGAAAATCCATTACCAACAGTTTCTGTTAAATCATCACCAGATAGATACATTGTTTTCTTCTCTACATTTTTTGGAGGCCAACTATCAAATGTATTCCATTCCTTTTTTCCTGTATCAAAAATCTGAATTTCTGTTAATCCACTTTCATTATCTCCTTCTCCTTTAAGAAAATGATTAAAGAATTTTGTTTCTATGTTTTGTTGAAAATTAAGAGAAATATCATCTCCAAAATACACATTTCCTATTGCCTGACGCTTTTTATTTCTTGCCCAATCTCCATGACTCCAAGGGCCAAAAACCATGATATTATAGTTGTCACTGTTTTTTTCTATTTTTTCATACGTCTCAAACGGACCGTATAAATCCTCCGCATCAAACAAACCACCAACAACCATTACTGCAGGTTTGATATCCTTAAGATGCTGAATAATTCCTCTTTTTTGCCAAAACTCATCATAATTAGGGTGTTCTTTGAGTTGGGTCCAGAAGACATTATCTTCTTTATAATATTGATCTAAAGTACTTAGCGGTCCAGCATCTAGAAAAAACTGATATTGATCCTTGGCCTTTAGCTCTGGAAATGTATACCAACTTTCTTTTATCGGCTCTGTTTTTTCATAACCAAATACCGCCGTTGCTCTCCAATAACTCAATAAATACGCTCCATTATGGTGGAAATCATCAAAAAAGAAATCACCAATACATGCCTGAGGAGACACAGCCTTTAGCGCTGGATGAGAGTCTAATAAGGAATATGTTGCATAAAAACCAGGGTACGAAATTCCCCAAACACCTACATTACCATTATTATTTCCAACATTATTTACTAACCATTCAATAGTATCGTATGTATCACTTGCTTCATCAAATTGTTTATCTTTTTTATTAGGAATGTATGCTCTCATATTGTCATATACTCCTTCACTCATCCATCTACCTCGAACATCTTGATATACAACAATATTACCTTCCTTCATCAAAAATTCATTCGGACCTATTTTAGAACGAAACTGATCCTCTCCATAGGGTCTAGAACTATAAGGTGTTCTTTGCATTAATATTGGATACTTTTTACTTGTATCTTTTGGTGAATAAATTGTAGTATGCAATTTGGTCCCATCCCTCATTACAATATCTACTTCTTTTTTAGAGTAAAATTCTTTTACATCATACGTATCTTTTTCTTCACTAGTTGTGACTTCTTCTTTAGTTTCTGTATTATCAATAGTTTCTGTTTTTTTATTACAGGATGTTATAAAAATAAAAAGACTCAGAAAAGATAATAGTAGTATTCTAGTTGATCGCATATGCTCGAGTTTAGTTGAACGCTGAAGATAAAAAAATGGAATGCTGGCAAACTCTATTTTAAGGAGATTTTAACAATCATCAGAAATATTAACAAATAGAGGAGCCTGTAGTGTTCACTACAGGCTCCTCTGTTTATCGGTGTATAATTCCAATATACTACATTCAACCTTTTTATTTAACCGAGAAATTATCAATCCCCTTTTTTAACCAACCTAAATACTCATTCTCGTTAGGAGTATATCCGACTGGTTTGCTCAGGTTTTCTTCATTATGGTCTACTAAAACATAATAAGGCTGCGCATTTGCTTTATACCTAGTAATCTGAAAGTCACTCCATTTATTACCTATTGTTTTTATTTTTTTGCCAGTAGTTTTTGAGACATACTGTTCTGATTCGGGTAGTTCTTTTTTATAATCTACATATAAGGAGATTAAAACCACATCGTTTTTCAATGTTTTCAAAACTGCTGGTTCAGACCATACATATTCTTCCATTTTGCGACAATTTACACAAGCATATCCTGTAAAATCAATTAAAACAGGCTTGTTCACTTTTTTAGCATAATCTAGACCTGTTTGATAATCTGTAAAAGATATTATATCATGTTCTCCATACTTGGCTCCTTCTGGAAGTTCTGAGCCTGGTAAACTGTTACTACTAGAACCTCCAAAACCTCTAGGCGATTCGCTATATGTTTGTGGTGGTGGGAAACCACTTATTAATTTTAATGGTGCTCCCCATAAACCTGGAATTAAATAAATAGTAAACGCTAATGTCAGTAGAGCTATCGATAGTCTTCCTACTGAAATATTTTCTATTGGCGAATCATGAGGAAGTTTCACTTTACCCAATAAATATAATCCAAGCGTTCCAAAAATAGCAATCCATATCGATAGAAAAATTTCTCTTTGCAATAATCCTAACTGTAACACTAAATCTGCATTAGATAAAAACTTAAACGCAAATGCCAATTCTAAAAAACCTAGAAAAACTTTAACTGTATTTAGCCAACCACCACTTTTGGGTAAAGAATTTAACCAACCCGGAAACATAGCAAAAAGTGCAAATGGCAATGCAATTGCTAGTGAGAAACCAAGCATCCCAATTATAGGAGCTATTCCTCCTTTAGAAGCAGCTTCTACTAAAATAGTTCCAACTATAGGACCAGTACAACTAAATGACACTATAGCGAGCGCTAATGCCATAAAAAATATACCTATCATCCCACCTTTATCAGCTTGTCGATCTACTTTGTTTGCCCAAGAATTTGGTAACATAATTTCGAAGGCTCCAAGAAAGGAAAGTCCAAAAACGATAAGTAAGGCAAAAAACAACAAATTAAACCAGACATTAGTAGACAAAGCATTTAATGCATCTGCTCCAAAAATAGCTGTAACCACAGAACCTAATCCAACATAGATTACGATAATAAAAATACCATAAAAAATTGCGTTCTTTATACCCGCGGCTCTATTTTTACTTTGCTTAGTAAAAAAGCTTACTGTCATTGGAATCATAGGAAACACACATGGTGTCAATAATGCGGCAAACCCGGATAAGAAAGCTAAGATAAAGGTACTCCATAGACCTTTTTGACTACCTTTTTCTTCATTATTACTATCCTTACTAGAAGACGTAGATTCTCTATCTGTATCCTCTGAAGAAGATTTAGAAACATCTGGATTTTCTGTTTCATCTATATTTTTTCCTGACAAATTAAGATTAAACTCTACTATATCAGGAGCTAGACATTTTTCATCATCACATACTCCAAAAAACACTTCGGCCTTCACCGTTTTAAGAGATGGATCTAATCGTTTTATTTTTTGGGTAAACACAACACTATCCTCAAAATATTTGATATCCATTTCAAATACCTTATCAAACTTCTGTATACCTTCTGGTTCTATAGTCTCTCCAACTAGTTCGTACGCTTTTTCCTCATTATAAAATGTGAATTCTGTTGCTGTCGGAGCTATGTCGTCTGTATCTACTTCTTTCTGTGAATATATATGCCACCCTTTTTCTAAAGTAGCTGCAAAAGATAATATATAAACATTTTCTGATTCTTCTTTAACGCTACTTTCCCATTTAATAGGTTCAAATATTTGCGAAAATAATGTGGTAGAAAACAACAATGTTGTCAATAATAGTAGAATATTCCTCATTAGGTTATTGTTACTTTTAGTAATTGTTTCGTTTTGGGGTTTATTTTAAATCTGTTATCTGCTCTATAATTTATAATCCATATAATCTCATTATTAGAACATAGCAACCAGACTCTTTCTTTAGCGAGCAAAGATAGTTTTTCATCTTTAAAATACTTACTCAACTTTTTCTTGCCTCTCATCCCTAAGGGATAAAAATAGTCGCCTTCTTTCCATTTTCTTACAATTAAGGGATACTTTAACTTTTCTTTATCTACATAAATTGTTTTTAGATCAGTATTAGACAACTCAGAAACCTCTTTAAGTTGAATCATTCCAGAAGGAATCATAATCATATTCTCTTCTTCAGGAATGGTATATACGCGATCTGAAACATCTTCTATGATCGGGCATAGCAATAAGTGCAATCGATTTTTTACTAATCTATGCGTAGGCGAAAAAACTTGTTTACCAGATTGAGCCGTTAAAATTTGTACAATATCATTCCAAGCAGTAAAACCATATTTTTTTAATAAAAAATACAAATATGTCTTTGGGTCCTTATATTGTTGTAATTTATAAATTGATATTTTGATTGTATCTAGCTCGTCATATTCGAACACTTCTTTTCTAACAATCTCTACTTGATCCTTGACAAAGTTTTGAGTTTGTTTTAAATTATCTAGTGTATTTTCGAAATTATTTAAAAACTTCGTGTTAACTGTCAAAAGTTCGGGAATAACATTATGTCTTAATTTATTTCTGACATACTTTGTACTCTTATTGCTACTATCTTCTCGCCAGGTAAGATTATTTTTAGTTGCAAATTCTAAAATTTGTTCTCTGGAAAAAGGTAATAATGGTCTTACATAGTGATCATTAATTTCAGGAATCCCAGTAAGTCCATCAATTCCTGTTCCTCTAGAAAGGTTTATTAGAAAGGTTTCTAAATTATCATCTAGATGATGCGCTGTTAACACATAATCATATTTATATTCTTGAATCAACACATTAAACCAATCATACCTAAGCTCTCTTGCAGCCATTTGTATAGAAATTTTGTTGCTATTGGCATAGGTTTCTGTATTAAAATGAGTCACAAAAAAAGGAGCTTTAATTGCGTCAGAGAATTGAGACACAAATTGTTCATCTCCATCACTTTCCGAACCTCTTAAATTAAAATTACAATGTGCAATTCCAATTTCAAAATCAAGCAAATGACATATATGCGCTAGCACAATACTATCCAAACCTCCACTACAAGCAATTAGTAATTTACTTCCTTTTAGAAACGGTAAATGATCTTCTATATGGATTTTAAACTGCTGCTTCAATATTCCTGAAAATTTATCTTTAGACTGATATCAAATATACGATTTTGTAAAAGTAAACAAACCTTTCTTTTAAGCTTGTTTAACATCTGAATTTCAGGTTTTTAACACAAAAACTCAATCCTTTTTGTTATTTTTAAACAACTCTTAAAATTTTGATATTATGAATAGGATAGATGAAATGCCAAAATATTATGAAAATGATCATAAAAAAGAGTTTAGCAAAAAACTATTATCTGTAGTACCTCATCTCCATCCATATGTTAAACATCGATTATATATTGCAGAAAGCACTAGAGTTCTTCCCAGAAATATGTATTGTTCTAATGGTATTATAGATGATGCTATTGTAAATCTTTATAATGAAGAGCATTTAGATATTGGTATCGATAAATTATCGTTAGAATTGAAACTTTTTAGAATAGCTGATCATTTGATCGATGAGCTGTACAAAAGAGAAGGTTGGCATCAACAATGTATAAGTACAAATTACTTTTTAAGAGATGAACTTAATAAACTAGAAGAAAACTACACCCTAGAATCCGATAACAAGTTAATCATGAATGAAGATCTTAATGATATTTCTTATCATCAAAACTCAGAAAACAAACAATTGTTTATTTATGATGACTCTGATTCTGCTATCCTTAAATTAATTGACTCCGAGGAATCTACAGAAAACAAGAAACAACAATTATTAGGCAAGTTCTATAGTTGGTTACCATTAGAAACTTCTAAAATTATTGATCTATTTGTTTTCGGGAAATTAAATTTTGAGGAAATTGCCAGAATAAAAGACATTACAGCGCAAGAAGTTAAAGAAACAATTATTGATGTCAGAAAAAGCTTTAGAAAAAACCTTATTTAAAAAAAGAAGCTAAACTTGCTTATTAAATACCTTCTAGCACTTCTCGCATTGCTTTTGCTTTTATCAAACACTCTTCATACTCCTTATCTGGATCGGACTTGGCAGTAATAGCACCTCCTACAGTATAAGATATATATCGCTTGTCTTCATTATATAATATACTTCTTATCACCACATTAAAATCAAAATCACCTTCTGGAGTAAAATATCCTACTGCACCACTATACAAACCTCTTTTAGACGTTTCTAATTTTTCTATTATCTCCATTGCAGAAATCTTAGGCGCTCCTGTCATACTGCCCATAGGAAATGTTGTTCTAATCACATCTACCGGAGACGTTTTTGAATGAATCTCGGAAACCACGGTTGATATCATTTGATGTACTTGCGGAAATGTATAGACCTTACATAATTCTTCTACTTGCACTGCACCTTTAATAGCAGTTCTAGAAAGATCATTTCTGACTAGGTCTACAATCATTACATTTTCTGAACGTTCTTTAGGATCATTTTTTAAATCCTGAATAAGTCGTTTATCTTCTTCCTCTTTTTGTGAACGTTTAGCAGTTCCTTTTATAGGTTGAGAAATAATTTTACTTCCTTCTTTTCTTAAATATCTCTCTGGAGATGCGGAGAGTAAATATTGATGACTTCTTTTAAAAAAAGCTGCAAAAGGTGGTTTAGAGATTTGATTAAGATGATAATAGGTTTCTAGTGGGGCTATACAACTATTTTCGGCAAAAAACTCTTGACAAAAGTTTGCCTCATAAATATCTCCACGAGCAATATGAGCAAGCATTTGTTGGATCTTTTGCTTATAGACATCTTTAGAAATACGCAAACTAATTTTAACCTTACCACAAGACGTATCATCATTAGGAACCTTTATAGTGGATGGAAATCTCCGAATATCAAGAAAATCTTCCTCTATCTCATCATCCACCATATTTAGATATTGAATTTCTAATCTATCATCCTTTAAAAAAAATAACTTCTTAGGTTGAAAAAAGTATAAATCCGGAAAATTTAAACTATCTAAATTCTTGGAAGTTAGTTGCTCTGTATCATTTTTTAAATCATAAGATAGATACCCAAAAATCCAATCAGCTGTTTGTTCCTGATACTCTTTTAGTTTATCAAAACCGGTATAATGATCTGTTTGTATAGCGGTAAAAGCATCGACTGCTAAAACTGCATCATAACTCGAATATTGCTGGGAATATGTATTTGAATCTAGCCATACTATTTCATCAAATTGCTGCGCCCATTGCAATAATTTGATTTTAAAGTCTGAAAAATTTTCTAAAATATATATTTTGGTACTACGCACAAGTTATTTAATCTGATGCGCAAAAGTACTTAGAACTTCCTTTAATCCCAACAAAAGTGTTTCATCTGTAACTTCATTATTTTCTACAGAAAAATTAGCGTGAAACGATGGAAAACTAAAACTTTCTATAATCTCACCTCCAAATCTAGGAAATACATTCTTCGCAAATTCCAAAGAACTTAAACCTCCTCTTTGACCGGGTGATGTGCTCATTAAAAGTATTTTTTTTCCTTCTAAAAAATTACGATCCAATCGAGATAACCAATCAATAACATTTTTAAAAAAAGCACTCCAACTTCCATTGTGCTCATTTACAGAAATAATTAAGGCATCTGCTTCGGATATCTCTTGTTTTAGACCTAATGTCATTCCCGGAAACCCATTCTCTTTTTCTTCATCTTCACTATAAATTGGCATCGAGTAATTTGCCAATTTTAATACTTTAATTTTATGATCGGCTATTTCTTTAGCTACATATTCTACAAGTTTTTGATTGATCGAAGTACTACTATTGGAACCTGCTATTGCGAGAATGTTTTTCATTATTAGTCTAAGTTTAGACTCAAAAATAACTAAATTCAATACAGATGCAAAAGATCACTTACTCTAAATATTATTACTTTAGGGTAAGTGATCTTTTTATTTTTTTATTAACAAGATTAATCGGTAAATTAATACGTTTAATAAATCATAAAACTGCCAACGTATCTGGTTGATTGATCCCCAATAACAATATATCTATATACTCCTGGACTTAAATTTTTAGGTATAAAAGTTATTGTATTAAATGGATCAACTGAATTTTCTGATTCTTCTTGTACTACTTTTCCAAGTACATCAACAACCCTTAGATTTACTTTTTTATGGGCATTTGGAAATGCTATATTAGTAGATTGTCTAAATGGATTTGGGTAAGTTACTAATTGGTTAATCGATTCTTCTTCTATTTCATCATCAGTTTGATCTATTTCTTGACTTGTAGTAAATGCTAGGTTAGAAACACTTACGTCAAATGAAGAAAAGTCTACATAATTACCTTGTATAGAAAAAACAATACTTCTAATATCCTGTAATTGAGTTCCATTATCTCCATTAGGGTTTGTAAACTCCGAAAACGGTATATTAAATGTTTGCATATTTCCATCTCCAGAAATAATATATCGTAACCTATTCTCCCAATCCGCTAATTCCTTATTTACAAGAATAACTTCTACTTCTGTATTCGCTTGTAATTCAAATTCCAATTCATTGTATTCTGACACATTCAATGTTAAATCTCCACCCAGTACACTTCTAAATATATTTAGTGTTTCTTTTACAGAACCTTGTACCATTACGTCTCTTTCTATCAAATAATCATCACTATCATTTTCTGTAATTTCCTCTTTTACAATTTCGAAATTGGTTACATCCACTCCTTCCGAGTTATAATCAAGACCCCAAGGTCCATCGGCAAGATATAAAGCATCTGTTTTATCATTAACGGTAACCGCAAATCCAATATCAAATAAATATCCAGTATCTATAACGATGGTCTCTTTATAAGATCCAGACAATGAAATTGATGAGATCATTAATTCTTCATTGGATAATTCTGTAACCCTTTTATTCCCTCTAAAATCAAATTGATCGACTTGATTTTTATTCACTATATCAAGAATCAACTTTCCATCTTTATAATATCCTTTTTGCACAAATACTTCTGGAATATTAGATGGGATAAACATCTTACCTAAACCTTTATCTTCTAAAAGTTTATCGATAATGGTATTCGCTATATTTACCACTTGTGGAATAGAACCTCCCCAAATTTGGAAGTTCAAATAGTCTCCTTCTGGATATTGATCAATATTCCAAAGACTATACAATTCATTTTGAAACTCATCTATTCTCACTGAAAAATGTAGCGCTTGTTCTAATTCTCCCGAAGGCCTTCTTATCTTAGTATTTACCAAAACATAGTCTCGAACGCTAAGGGTTCTTATATCCTCTACAACTGAACCATTTAATCGGTCACAAATTGTTTTAGAATGATCATAAATTGTCCCACTTGTTACGGTCGCTAGACCCGCGCCAACTCTACTTTCATTATTATAATAATCAATCGAAAACACAGAAGATGCATTTGTTATACCTATTAAATCCTCTGGTGTAGAAACATAAGAAGTTTCTGTTCCAGCCGCTCCCGTTTGTGGAAAGTAAATGCTTAAATCATCATTATTTCTTGTTTTATAGGATATACGGCCTGGTTTAAACTCTTTTTGTAATTTCTTTTTATTGTTAACTTCATTAGTTTTTGATCTAGTAAAATTTCTTTTTGCTATTAAAGTAGCTAAATCTCCATTACTTTCTAATCCACCATCATTGGCTGAAGTTACCTCACTTTCTTCTTCCAAATCAATTATATTACTTGTTTTGATAGCAGAATATTGATCTGCGGTAATATAAAATAGTATATCATTAAAATCATTATCAACGCTCGGATAGTCCCTTCTTTCATCTTCAAATCCTAATACAACTGCTTCGTTTGCATCATCTTTTAGTAATATGTTATGTGGTCGTAATGACTCATCACATTCTGGATTAAACTCAGTCTGAGAATACAATTGCCAAATTCCTTCATCTATACTACTATTATCCCAAGCATCTACCAATAAAACCCATCCAATTCCTGTATTAGCTGGAAAACTTCCCAGATCAACTGTATTACCTGTAATCAATCCGCCACCACTTCCTGAAGCAGAAGAATTAGGTAAGATCACAGTAATATCTTCTGGTTCTGGAGCCTTTGTTAACGGTAAATTTGTATTGTATGTATAATACCCTAAGATATTTTCATATAGTGTATTTTCATTAATAAAAGTGATCGCAACATTTGTAGCTTGCTCTAATATAATATCAGTATCATAACCTCCATATATATAATTAGGATTTAAATCTACTACAGAATCTCCCTCTGGTAATGCGGTATCAATTTTGGTTAAAAGGCCAGAATCTATAGTAATATCTGCTACCAAATAATCTGGTACACCATCGACATCAAATGTCCCCAAATATTGATATCGTTCTCCTGTACTAGCCACAGGAAAACTGCTTGGTGTTTGATCTCCATTTTCTGAGTCAAAAACAGTTTCTTTTATATCAAAACCATCATCAAGTCCATCCTGATCAAAATCGCTATTAGCTAAAACGGTATCTGCTACACCATCATTATTGGTATCATAAGCATCTACAGTGTCTAAAACTCCATCATTATTTGAATCTGTATCAAGAAAATCCGGAGTATCGGTATTATCAGTATTTATATATCCCTGAGGAGTTCCGCCTTGATCAGGATCAAACGAGTCATCTACTCCATCTCTATCCTGATCCAATCCCGATAAAGAAACAAAGGTTTCACGGTTTTGTCCTTCTATAAGATCTATAATTCCATCTTGATCTGCATCAATATCGTAAGGATCATAAATTAAATCTCCATCAGCGTCATCTGGAAAAAATGCAACTCCTGTTTGATCAACATCAACTACATCTGCTATACCATCCAAATCAGAATCTTGAAAACCGGTATCTTCACTATTAAACAAACCATCACCATTAGTATCATAATCTCCGAGACCTGCCTCTACAATATCATAAATACCGTCATTATCGCTATCTAAATCTAACGCATTAGGAATACCATCTCTATCAATATCAAAGGCTAAAGAAACTCCACTATTACAAGTATTACCAAAATCAGGATCTAAGTAATTAAAAATCCCATCGTTATCATCATCCCCATATGGATCTATTCCCCCTCCTTCTACAACATCAGGTATCCCGTCTCCATCAGTATCTTTATCAAAAGGATCTAATACCTCATCTCCATCTGCATCAATTGGCGAAACACCTGCTGCACATTTAAAACCATCATTCTGATTGGTTACATCTGTATTATTTAATAGCGTAGCATAAGGTGATACACCCTCATATTCATTAATCAAATGCAAACCTCCTTTATTACTGGACACATACAATCTATTACTAGTATCTGTATAACAAGCTCCAAAAGTATCATTAGGTAAATCTGTTACTGTTTTAGAACTAAAAACCGGAGTCGATGATGACAAATCCCATTTATAAACTTTTCCTTTACTACCTCCATAAAGATCTCCATCTATAAAAACAATATCTGCACACGTATTGGGAGAAGCCTGATTCGCCACTATTATTTCGAAAGTTGGCGATGTTGACCCATCATAACTCTGAAGATTAACAATTTTATGAAAAGACTGCCTTCCTTGTGCATTCTGGAAAACCCATAAGTTACCCTCATCATCAACATCTGCAGCATAACCTCCACCAAAACTAACACCTCCATTAGAGGCAACGGCTCCTAGATCAATTACTTGATCTGTACCAATTCGCAATAAATGCTTATCATTACTTCTAATAGCATATAAAAAATCATCAACCACATTATAACCTCCAGCATTATAACTAGGTGTCGTATGTAGTGGTTCAGAATAGGTTCCTGTCACAGGATCATAAGATCGTAATGATCCCGAAATTACTTGATAAAATTTAGCTTCATCACAATCAAAAGGAAGCTGAGCGTATGAAAATTTTACAGTAACAAGTAATAATATAAATAGTAAAGTTTTTTTCATTGGAGATAAAGTTGTTTTGTCAAGGTCTTAAATATTATTTTCTATCAAACTTCATGAATACACAGCACTTAAATATTTTTTGACATAGTTATAACAAGAGTGCTCTTAACATTAATATCGCACCTTATTTTTATTGAGGTTTTAACAATAAACAAAGTAGTTATTTAACCATAGACATTTCTTTTTCTTGATTAAAAATAGGTTGTAAAACAGGCCTGTTTTTCCTTTTAAAAATATTTACATAATTAATCCAGATAAGAATCAGATTAAGGGGAATCAAAAAAGAATCTTTTAAAGTAATTTTAGAACCTTCTACTTCTATCCAACTATCCAAAGGTTCTTCGCTTATAGTATTCAGCAAATCATTTAATCCGATATGTTTTTTAAGTCTTAGAAAAATTTCTATATCAAACAACCATTTGCTAATGAACTTTCTATGATAAATGTTTTTGATGATTTCTTTTTTGAAAACTTTTGCTCCGCACTGCGTATCTTTTATCGGTAATTGTAAAATAAATTGAATAAAAAATCCTACAAAATTGGACAATGCCTTTCTTGTAAAACTTCTTTTTATATCATCCGAATCATCCGCTTTTCTAGAACCAAAAACCATTGATAGTTTACTCTCACTATTTAGTTTTTGTACCAACTTATCTAATTCTTCTAGAGAGGTAGAAAGATCTGCATCCAAAAATGCTACATTATCAATAAAAGGTAAAGAGTTTAGATAGTTTGCTCCTGTTTGTACAGCGGTAGCTTTACCCTGATTTTTCTCTAAATCTATTACGTGAATCTTTTTTTCATTAGTCTTTTTCAATTGATGTAACATTCTAGAAGTATCATCTGTACTCCCATCGTTTACAAAACATAAATAATAATCATCATAATTGGTTAAAAAATTGCAAAACTTCTCCTTGTCCAATCTATAATATTCATTATAGGCTGGAATAATAATTCCTGTCTTTTTAGTCATTGTATTTTTAGATTTGGATGTACCTTATAAAACTTATGATAAACGGTTTAACAAAGTACTCTAGAATAATCTTTTGTTCTTTTTTTAAAAAACGTTATTTCTTACTCTTAATGGTTCGTATTTCTTCTGGGGCTTCCTGAAGATCGCATCGTTTGCACTAGTATTGAGCTCTGATTACCAGCGCATTGTAAAAGTAAATGAATCACGGTTTAGTTGTTTGCGGTAAAACCGCAATAGTTTTACGTTATGTTAAAAAAACGTGTATTTCATCGCTTTTTTATGCATTTAACATTTTTTTTAACACGTTTTAACACGAAAAAAAGTTTTCGTACTACAAATAAAATCATTTAATACAAGTAATAAACAATAAAAAAATGAATAATTTAGGGGAAAAAACCCTTTTTTAACAATTAACAATTAGGGGAAAAAACCACTTTTTTGGTTTTTCCTAATCAAAAATTACTTTTTTTAAATGTTTCTTGCTCCTAAATGATAAAATACTTTGTGTTATTTAACAAGTTTGCGAATTGACACAGAAATACCTTTTAAAAATTAATAATCAAAAGAATAACAAGCTAAAAAGAGAAGGTCATACTACAATAAAATGAAATATTATATGATTATTTAAAATAAAAAATCCAATCACAGAAGTGATTGGATTTTTTTGTCGGGGTGGCAGGATTCGAACCTGCGACCTCCGCGTCCCAAACGCGGCGCGATAACCGGGCTACGCTACACCCCGAAAAGGTTATCCTTTTTGCGGGTGCAAATATAAACAAACTCTTTTATTAAAACCTACTATTATTTTAAAATTCTTTTAAACTGAAGGTTTAATAAATATCCTAATTTCTTATAACATTCTCCAATTCTTAGAATTGTTCCGAATTCTCCATATGCATAGTTCCCTATAATTTTTGGTGTCTGTGTAGCATATAATACATTCTCAGGATCTAACGGATCAACAAATTTTAAGGTTACTTCTAACTTAGCTTCTTCTCTACCAACACTTGCACCACCTCCATAACCTGGGTAAATCCAATCTCCTTCTATAATTAATAAATAATTCGTTTTTTCTTCGGATTTCACAAATCTTAAATCACTATACTCTTCTAACGCTTTATTTATCCCATCTAAAAAATCAATCTTCCAAGTTGTTTGTTTAGCTTTATTATATTCTGCTAACCACATACCCCCTTTCGTTGGATCTTTTTTATTTCTCCTATCCTTCATATATACTATAAACTCTTCTTCAGATATATTATCACTCAAAAAAGTAATATCCTCCGGAAATGTAAGCTGGACACCTATGCTAGTTTCGTTTTTTAAAAAGTTTAGTTTTTTCTTATCTATTTTAATTCTTTGAGCAACAGAAACCGAACTGAACGCTATAAAAACAATACAAACTATTTTTCTAATCATTTAATAACTTATTTAATTGATTTCATTTTTTGATTTAGCAGCAATTATAAGTTATTTTTAAGAACCAATACATAATTAGTTCCCGATATTTGATCAAAATTGCACCTTTTGAGAAAAACAATATTACTTCTTTTCCTTTTCGTTACCTATAGTATTCAAGCTCAAGTAGAAATTTCTGGACTGATTATAGATAAAATAACATTACTCCCGATTAGTAATGCCAGCATATTAGATATAAAAACAGGTCAAAAAGTACTATCCAATGAACTAGGTAAATTCGAAATGATCAGTTCTGGAAATATTGAAATTTCGTTTACAGGTTACCAAAGTAAAATAATTACAGCCCTAGAGAAACAGTATTTAATTATACCTATCGAAACTAAAGTAAATGAATTACAAGAAGTTTTCATTAACACGCAATCAATTCCTTTGCAAAAAAAATATGCTACAGATGCCATAACTATTCTTAATACACAAGACATTAATAGAGGTAATACGATTGAGCTACATCCAATTCTTAATAAAGTTCCTGGGGTTTTTATGCAAAATGGCGCTTTAAATACAAATAGAATAACTATCCGAGGTATCGGTGCGAGAAATTTATTCGGTACTGCCAATATCAGAACTTATTTTGGAGATATTCCTTTAACTGATGGTAATGGAGAATCATCTATTGAAGATCTAGAGTTAGGATCCATCTCTAGGATTGATATCCATAAAGGACCATCATCTAGTAGTTATGGTGTTGGCTTAGGTGGTACTATTCTATTAAGACCTGAACTTATTACAAATAAAGGTATAGAAACTTCGCTGTCAACATCCTTAGGAAGTTATGGACTCGTGAGAAATGTTGCTAAAATAGCTATTGGAGGCAAAAGATCAAGTATAAATGTTTTATATAGTAACAACCATTCTGATGGATATCGAGATAATAATCAATATACCAGAAATACAGCTACTATAACTTCTTCTTTATACCTCGGAGAAAAAAATGATTTTTCGATAATTGCTAGTTATGTTGATCTAAAAGCGGGTATTCCTAGTTCGTTAGGCCAAGATGATTTTGAAAATAATCCAAGACAAGCAGCATTTACTTGGGGGCAATCTCAGGCATTTGAAGATGTTACGTACGGAATATTTGGATTTTCTTGGAAACATCAATACAATGCATCTTTTTCACAATATACAAGTCTATTTACTTCACTCAGAAAAAATTATGAGCCAAGACCTTTTAATATTTTAGAAGAGAAATCTAATTCAGTTGGAATTAGAAGCAGAGTCGTACATAACTCCAGACTATTTGATAAAAAATGGGATTGGACCGTTGGGGGAGAACTATTTTTTGATTTCTATACAGGTAAAACGTTCGACAACCTATATCAAGATTTTCCAACAGGAACTGGCAGTGTCTTAGGAGATCAGCTTTCTAATCTAAATGAAAGAAGAAACTATTACAATCTTTTTGCAGCATCTAATTTATCTATAACAGATAAACTGAAAATTAATATGGGAATACACCTCAATCAAACATTTTTTAATGTCGAAGATAATTTTTTAGAAGATGGTGATGATAGCTCTGGGAAATTTGAATTTGATCCAATACTATCTCCCAAGATCGGTGTCAATTATGCATTGAATACTAATGTTATCTTTTTTGGAAACATTGCACATGGATTTTCCACTCCTACTACTTCTGAAACTTTATTACCAGATGGAGAGTTCAATCCAGAAATACAACCAGAAATTGGATGGAACTATGAAATTGGAACCAGATATAACCTGATGAAAAACAGACTTTATGGTTCTTTTTCTTTATACACCTTAAAAGTAAAAGATCTACTAGTAACAAGGAGAACTGAAGAAGATAATTTCTTTGCTATCAACGCAGGAAAAACAACTCATACTGGAATTGAAGGAACAATTAATTATCAACTTATTAAATTATCAAAAAAACAATTAAACCTACAAGTAAGTGGAACACTAAACAATTATAAATTTGATGATTTTGTAGACCTCGATGATGATTTTTCTGGTAATAAACTTACCGGAGCTCCATCACATGTTATTAATTTTGGAATGGATTATATAACTAAAAAAGGAATTTATGGGAATCTAAATTTTCAGATTGTTGGTAGCATCCCAGCAAACGATAGCAATACAATTTTTAGCGATCAGTATGAATTACTAAACGGAAAAATAGGGTATGCAAATTTAATTAATGAGCATATTTCTTTTGATTTATTTCTCGGAATGAATAATATTTTAGACAAACGATATGCATCCCAACTACAGATCAATGCCACGGGATTTGGAGGGAGTCAACCTAGATATTTTTATCCAGGATTGCCTTTAAATATGTATGGAGGGATTAACATAAAATATAGAATATAAATAATTTTTATTTGTAATTTTCAAGTGCAAATCACAATAAAACAATGAACAACCTTTTATTTTGTATATCCGCAGTGTTATCTACCCTCTTCTCTTGTGCTCAAGAAAAGAAAAATGATATATCAATTGATCCTGATCCAAAAAATTATACTACTGAAATTGTCATTCCTGATTTACAAATTCCTTGGGGAATGGCTTGGCTTCCTGATGGAAGTATGCTCATTACTGAAAAAAGTGGTGAATTAATCCATTATAAAAATGAAACAAAAACTATTATCGAAAATGTTCCAGAAGTATATAATCGCAATCAAGGAGGGTTATTAGATATCGAAATACATCCAGAATACGATAAAAATGGTTGGTTATACATTACTTACTCCTCAAGAGAAGGAGCAGAAAAAGGAGGACATACCGCGCTTATTAGAGCTAAATTAGAAAACAACAAGCTTATCTCTATAGAAAACCTATACAAAGGAACTCCGAATACTACGAGAGGCCATCATTTTGGATCAAGAATAGAGTTTGACAAAGAAGGTTATCTTTATTTTAGTATTGGAGATAGAGGAAATAGAGACGAAAACCCGCAAGATATCACCAAGGATGGTGGAAAAATTTATCGTCTTCATGCTGATGGAAGTATTCCTAAAGATAATCCTTTTGTAAAAGAGAATAATAGCAAAAAAGCTGTTTTCTCATATGGGCATAGAAATCCACAAGGAATGGCTATTCACCCAACTGATGGCAAAATATGGGTACACGAACATGGTCCAAGAGGAGGCGATGAAATCAACATCATCAATAAAGGAACGAATTATGGATGGCCAATTATTACTTATGGTATTAACTATAGTGGTACTACTATTACAGATATAACTACCAAAGAAGGAATGGAACAACCTGTTTATTATTGGGTTCCTTCTATCGCTCCTAGCGGAATGGATTTTGTTACAAGTGACAAATACCCTGATTGGAAAAATGATCTTTTAGTAGGATCTCTAAAATTTCAATATTTAGAATTAGTAGAATTAGATGGCAACAAAGTAATTGGAAGAAAAAAAATAGCAGAAGATATTGGGAGAGTTCGTAATGTTCGTCAAGGTCCCGATGGTTATATTTATATTGCTGTAGAAAATAAGGGAATTGTAAAAATAATTCCGAAATCATAATTTTATTAAATAAAATGAAAAAACGATTCAAGCATATCTTATTTCTCGAAGTACTTTCTATAATATTTTGTATTTCGATTATAGCAAAACAAGAAAGCCCTTCAAAAACATATATTTCAGTCAATAATTTAAATTTTCAGGATACAGAATTATCTAAAAGTATCACTCGTGGCAAAGAAGTCTATATGGATTTTTGTATGCAATGTCATTTACCTAATGGAAAAGGAACTCCCAAAGTTTTTCCTCCATTAGCAGGTTCCGATTGGCTAGTTAACAAGCGTAAAGAAAGTATACACTCTATTAAATATGGGCTAAATGGACCAATTAAAGTTAATGGGGAATCATATAATAGTGCCATGACTTCATTAGGATTAGAAGACGAAGAGGTTGCTGATGTTATGAATTACATTATGAACAGTTGGGGTAACAAACAACAAAAAATGGTTACTATAGAGGAAGTTATAAGCATTCAAAAGTAATATTCATATATTAGATGTGTAGACAACTAATTAATAACCTAAAACAATCCTACCTCTTTTTTTACATAACAATATTTACATAATTTACGTTACTACTTTTGTAGATCAGAAATATGCACTTTAAAATATAGGTGTAGAAATCAATATTTATGAAATCCTTCTTATTTTTTGTTATACTTCTAGTAGGCTACTCTGCCTATAATCAAGAAATAGACGACATTTCTCCTAATCGATATCGGTTTAAATACAAATCTATTTTATATAAAGGATCTAGGTTACAAATTACTGCACAACTTAGAACTATAAAAAACAGTCCAAAATTCTCTGGAATACCTGAAGAAATTCAAGTTGGACTTAATGAACTATTTATTGACGCCAAAAAACAAGCTTTTCCAAGAGTATATAAAAAGAAAGCTATTTTGTTTCTGGATGCCTTATATAATTATGAGAAATTCGTAATCATGTATAATGGTGCGCTCTACGAAGTTGTTGAAAAACTTAAAAGAGATATGAAACGCATCGATTTTAAGCTCGAAAGACAATACATAAAAGCAAAAACGGCAGTAGATCGAATCAAGAAAGAAGATTCTACAAACACAAAAGAAATACAGTATTTAAGTGAAGAACGACAAAAAAGTTTGGTTAGATTAGCAAGTCATCGATGGATGAAGAATAAATTTGACGGCTATAAAGGCATTAATATTGTAGAAAATCCCGATGATCTTATAACAGAATTCAAAAAAGCTGAAGCAGCGTACATATTTTCTCTTTATGGAAAAAAAACTGTTACCGACATTAAGAACTATCTAGAAAATGAGATTATAGATTTTTACTACAACAAAGCAATCTTAGAAATCGATACAGAAAAACTTGACCTGCAATACATAAATAAATATAATTAGTCAAAGTGATTTTGTTCAAAATATTTTGGTAGTTTGCATCCCTATATGTCCACTTTTTATAAAACATATAAAGTAATTGGATTAATGTCCGGAACCTCACTAGATGGTTTGGATATCGCCTATTGCCACATAAAAAAACACGAGGGCTCTTGGACATTTTCTATTGTCAATACAGAAAACATAGCATACTCTGAAGATTTTAAGAATAAATTAAAAAACACTGTAGATCTTCTCAGTACGGATCTACTAGCATTTCATAATACCTATGGAACCTGGCTAGGAAAACAAGTGGCAAAATTTATCAATAAGAATTCAATAGCTGTAGATTTCATTTCTAGTCACGGGCATACTGTTTTTCATCAGCCTGAAATTGGATTAACCTATCAGATTGGATCTGGCCAGCATATCGCTAATACTTCTAATTTAAAAGTAATTTATGATTTCAGAACTAATGATGTAGCTCTTGGCGGACAAGGCGCACCCTTAGTCCCAATAGGAGACCAACTATTATTTAATGAATATGATTTTTGCCTTAATTTAGGAGGCATTAGCAACATTTCGTTTGATCTTGATGAAAAAAGAATAGCCTATGATATCTCTCCTGCTAATATGTTATTAAATCTTATTTGCAATTCTATAGATCTTGAATATGATGATGGAGGTAAAATAGCAAGAACAGGGGAACTAATCGAAGAATTATACAATACTCTAAACGACTTATCATACTATAAAGATCCTTATCCAAAATCACTTGGATATGAATGGTTCTTAGATAAAATTGTACCAATTATAGAAAAGTCCAATGAACCTGTCGAAAATCTGCTATACACATCTGTTCATCATATAACGGAACAAATTACAAACGCAATAAAAAACACAGGGAAAAAAAAATCATCGATCTTAGTAACTGGCGGAGGTGCAAAAAATGACTTCTTAATAGAAACCCTAAAACAAAAATTACAAAATTACACAACTGTCATTATACCAGAAGAAAATGTCATTGATTATAAAGAAGCATTAATTTTTGCCTTCATGGGAGTTTTAAGGGAGCTAAATGAAGTAAACTGCCTACGATCAGTTACTGGTGCTAAGAAAGATTCTTCCTCTGGAATTATCTGCTATCCTCAATAATTTTTTTTCATTAATCATGTAGGTTATAAAAACTCTCTTACACAAAAACTTAATAACTCAATAAGTATTTCTAAATTTGTCAAAAAAATATTGGGAATGCTAATTATTGGTATAGCTGGAGGAACTGGTTGCGGAAAAACAACCGTAGTAAATCAAATTGTTAACGAATTACCTGAAAATGAAGTATGTGTCATCTCTCAGGATTCTTATTACAAAGACACTAGTCATCTTAGATATGAAGAGCGAACAAAAATTAATTTTGATCATCCTCAGTCTATCGACTTTGAATTATTAGGAGAACATCTTAGTGCTTTAAGGAAAGGAAAAACTATTGAACAACCCGTTTACTCCTTTGTGGAACATAACCGCACTAAAGAAACTATATTGACCAAACCTAGTAAAGTGATTATTGTAGAAGGTATTTTAATCCTAACAAACCCTAAAATACGGGAAATGTTTGATATTAAAATATATGTACAAACAGATAGTGACGAACGCTTAATTCGTCGTTTAAAACGTGATATTGCAGAGAGAGGTCGTGATATGGAAGAAGTTTTAGATAGATATCAAAACACGCTAAAACCAATGCACCAACAATTTATTGATCCCACAAAAGAATTTGCTGATCTAATTATTCCAAATAATAATTATAATAATGTAGCAATTGATATAGTTCGTACTATAGTGAAAGAACGCTTGAATTAACTTTTGTACCTTTATAAACTAATAAATATTTTAATCTAAATTGAAGCTACAACGCTATTTCGAAAAGCTTAGGAATACTCCTGCATTGATTCCTGTTTTTGCCATATTTTTTAATAAATATGTGCTTATCATTTTGGTATTCGTAGTGTGGATTCTATTTTTAGACACTAATTCTTGGCTTATTCATAGAGAATTGGATCAAGAAATTAAAGAATTAAAGGATAATAAAGAATATTATAAAAAGGAAATTGTTAAAGATCAAAAGGACATAAAAATTCTAAAAGATAGCGGTGAACTAGAAAAGTTTGCAAGAGAAGAATATTTTATGAAAAGAGATAATGAAGAAATTTACATTATCGAATACGAAGACAGTATCCCTAAAAAAAAGAACGATGACTAAAACTTTATTTAATGATTTCGATAAAGTTTCTGCGAAAGAATGGAAACAAAAAATTCAATTTGATTTAAAAGGTGCTGACTATAATGAAGCACTAATATATAAATCTTATGAAGGTATAGATGTCAAACCATTCTATAATGAAGAAGATATTACTCCAAATCAGAAGAATGTAAATCACCCATCTACCTGGAAAAATTCTCAAAAGATAGAAGTTAAAGATGCAACTACAGGAAATAATGCTGCATTAACTGCAATCAAAAAAGGAGCGGAGAGTCTATATTTTATTATTACCAATGAAAATATTAACCCTGCGACATTACTATCCAATATTTCCCCTAATGTATTTGTCTTTATTGAAACCTTATTCCTATCAACGGATTATGCAAATAAGTTAAACAACCATGTTCTTACATCTAAACTTTCCATCCACCTATTAACCGATATCATTGGAAACTTAGGGAAAACAGGAAATTGGTACGACAGCCTAAAAGATGACCATAATAAATTAGAAAGTATTGTTTCGGAAAATCCTGATTTAAAAAGCAGCATCACGGTAGACCTTAGTATACTGCAAAATGCGGGAGCTACAATGATTCAGCAATTAGCATATGGTATGGCTCACGTAAATGAGTACCTTAATTATTTTGAAAGTAAAAAAGACAATCCTTTTATTAAAACACCTGTTATTTTTAAAGTAGCGATTGGGGGAAATTATTTTTTTGAAATTGCAAAATTAAGAGCATTAAGAATATTATGGGATTCTTTATCCGAAGAATATAATATGTTAAAAAAATGTTATATATTCGCACATCCTTCACACAGAAATAAAACTATTTTAGATTATAATGTAAATATGCTTCGTACAACAACGGAGTGTATGAGTGCTGTTTTAGGCGGGGCAGATATTATTCATAATGTAAGATATGATGATATTTATAATCTTGAAAATGATTTTGGAACAAGAATAGCGATCAATCAATTGTTGATCTTAAAAAATGAAAGTTATTTTGATATTGTAAACAATCCATCATCTGGATCATATTATATTGAAAGCTTAACGAATCAATTAGCGGATAAGGCCCTATCATTATTTAAGAATATTGAAGAAAGTGGTGGTTATTTAAAGCAATTAAAAGCTGGAACAATTCAGAAAAAAATAAAAGAAAGCGCAGATAAAGAGCAAGAACTTTTTGATAAGGAGGAAATTATTTTAACAGGTGCTAATACCTATAAAAATCCTGAAGAAGTAATTCCACCATTACAAAAGTCTTTATTTAAAGAAAAAAATATAAGAAAAACGTTAATAAACCCAATTATCACTAGAAGATTGTGCGAAAAAACAGAGAAAAACTATGTATAACGCAAATAATTGATAATTTATTGTTAACTTTCGTTGAAATTAACATTTAACTAACAAATAATTAACAAAACTAAATCTTAATCGATGCCCCAAATGATTAGATCTAGAATCGCTTTAGTAGCATTTTTACTTATTACGGTATTTGGCCACTCTCAAAGTGGTGTCAATTGTCTAAGTGTAGATAGCAGTGGACTTTATTCCAAAGCTTTTAATTCTTTCGAAAAAGACTTATTTGCGCACTACAAATTCGGAAATGATTCTATAAAAACGTATCGAACTTTTCTAGCAGAAGTTGCAAGTCTATCGCTGGATTTAAGAAAATTACCATCTAACAATTCTATCCAATTAGCGAGAACCTTTAAAAAAAAATCTAGTGATCCTAACTCAATTTGGGTAAAACTAAGTGATTACGAAAATCAAGAGGCAACGAAAAAAGCATCTCCCTACACAAACCCTTCCAAAAAAGGAGAAGAAGAAATATTGATATTTAATTACAGAGGTGGATTAATTCAATGTCTTAAAAATAATAGTGATAGTGATGATTTTCAAAATATAATCAGCACACTTGAACAAGATGGAAACGTTAGTACTTCTTTAATAGCGCAAAGAATTTATTACATCCCTGATAAAAAAATTAAAGCTGCCGAAATAAAGAAATTTATAGCTTTTGATATATATTATTCAATTCTAATGGTTATTGAAAAAGCTTTTGGTTAGACATTATTGCAATATTCTTTCATAAACAGTTAACATATTTTATATTTTCTAAAATAGATCATTAATAAAACCGTAATTTTACATTTTTAGCAATGATTTTCTTCAATGAAAATAAGATATAATCCTCTAATTTGTACCTTATAGATACTAGTTACTTGTAATTCACAAATACAAGTAACTTAGAATTGGATTGAAAAAATGAAATTTTAAAATGACCAGAAAAAATATTCAACATATTACACTGCAAAAAGAAACCAGTACAACTAAAGTTACTTCGAAAAACAAAACCTTTATTACTTCTGAAGGAATTGAAATAAAAGAGGAATATACGGGTGAAGAAATAAAAGATCTTGAGCATCTTAATTTTGCCGCGGGAATCCCTCCTTATTTAAGAGGTCCGTATTCTACAATGTATGTAAGAAGACCTTGGACTATAAGACAATATGCCGGTTTTTCTACAGCAGAAGAAAGTAATGCTTTTTACCGTAGAAATTTAGCAGCGGGTCAAAAAGGATTATCAGTTGCTTTTGACCTTGCTACTCACCGAGGATATGATAGCGATCATGAAAGAGTATTTGGAGACGTAGGAATGGCAGGAGTAGCTATCGATACTGTTGAGGATATGAAAGTCCTCTTCGATCAGATACCACTAGATAAAATGTCTGTTTCTATGACTATGAATGGAGCAGTGTTACCTATAATGGCTTTTTACATTGTTGCTGCAGAAGAGCAAGGAGTAGATCAAAAATTACTTTCTGGTACTATCCAAAATGATATTCTTAAAGAATTCATGGTTCGTAACACTTATATTTATCCTCCTACTCCATCTATGCGAATCATTAGCGATATTTTTAAATATTGTTCTAAAAACATGCCTAAGTTTAATCCAATAAGTATTTCTGGCTATCATATGCAAGAAGCAGGTGCTACCTGTGATATAGAATTAGCTTATACGCTAGCCGATGGATTAGAATATATCAGAAAAGGTATCGAAGCAGGACTGGATGTAGATTCTTTCGCTCCTCGCCTATCATTCTTTTGGGCTATTGGAATGAATCACTTTATGGAGATTGCTAAAATGCGTGCTGCTCGTATGCTTTGGGCTAAATTAATTAAACAATTTAACCCTAAAAACCCGAAATCTCTGATGCTAAGAACGCATTGTCAAACTAGTGGATGGAGCCTAACAGCCCAGGATCCTTTTAACAATGTAGCCAGAACTTGTATCGAAGCGAGCGCGGCGGCTTTTGGAGGAACGCAAAGTTTACATACAAATGCATTGGATGAAGCAATTGCTCTACCAACAGATTTCTCTGCTAGAATAGCTCGAAATACACAAATATACCTTCAAGAAGAAACACAAATAAATAGAACGGTTGATCCTTGGGCAGGAAGTTATTATGTAGAATCATTAACCAATGATATTGCAGAAAAAGCTTGGAAATTACTCGAAGAGGTAGAAGAATTAGGAGGAATGACTAAAGCCATTGAGGCTGGAATTCCTAAAATGCGGATAGAAGAAGCTGCAGCCAGAAAACAAGCTAGAATAGATAGTGAACAAGATGTTATCATTGGTGTAAATAAATTTCAACTAGAAGAAGAAGAACATATTGCTACTCTAAAAGTGGATAATGACGCTGTTAGAAATCAACAAATTGAAGGTTTAACAAATGTCAAAAAGTCAAGAGATGATAACGCTGTAAGGGAAGCACTTGATAATTTATCAGAAGCAGCCAAAGATGATAAACAAAATTTATTAGCTTTAGCAGTAAATGCTGCTCGATTAAGAGCTACCTTAGGAGAAATTAGTGATGCCCTTGAGAAAGAATTTGGAAGATATAAAGCAGAAATTAAATCATTTACTGGAGTGTATGCTAAAGAAATAAAGAATGACGAGTCTTTTAATAAGGCTCGAGAACTTGCAAATCAATTCGCTGATTTAGAAGGCCGAAGACCAAGAATAATGATTGCAAAAATGGGGCAAGATGGCCATGACCGAGGTGCAAAAGTAGTAGCTACTAGTTATGCCGATGTAGGTTTTGATGTAGATATAGGCCCGTTATTTCAAACCCCAATAGAAGCCGCTAAACAAGCTGTAGAAAATGATGTACACATCGTTGGAGTCTCTTCGTTAGCAGGCGGACACAAAACACTTGTGCCGCAGATTATTGCAGAGTTAAAAAAACACGGAAGAGAAGATATTATGGTAATTGTCGGAGGAGTTATCCCTCCAGATGACTATGACTTTCTATTCCAAGAGGGCGCTGTTGCTATATTTGGCCCAGGAACCAAAATTAGTGATGCTGCAATTACGATACTTGATATTTTAATTTCTACTTTCGAATAATTTTATTAAAAAAATAAAACGCAGGCTATTGTAATTAATGACTTAATTTTCAAAAAACAAAAAGTGTTTTTTGAAAATTAAAAATATGGCATAGTATCCTATACTAACACGAAGTTTTATGAAGTAAAATAGGATTAAAAACTATTTTAAAAATAATTATTTATCTACTAAATAAAATAGTTCAAAGTTCGTTCTACAAACAAAGTTTATAGAATTATTCCCCATTTTATTAATAAGATGAAAAAAAAGCTTAACCTTTTCACAAGAAGAGCATCTGTTGTTATTAATGATGAAAATAGGAAAAATATTTACCGCATCCTAAAAGAGTCATTACATTTCTGGGTTGTTAAGAAAGAAATTCCTTATTTCTATTTTGGAAAATTCTTATACCGAAGAGATGTTTCAAACTATAAAGATTATCTAAGTAGTAAAGAAGTCGATAAAATAACGTTATCCAAAAAACTTCATCAGATTCAATTCTCCAAATTGTTACGAAACAAACTTTCTTTTGCCTTATTTATGGAGGAAAACAATTTCCCTGTTCCTCCGCTAGTTAGCTATAATCATAAAAATCAGTTTTATTTTAAATCACAACTAACTATAATTAATTCCGAAGAGAGGCTAATCCAATTTTTCGAGTTTCAATTCAACCAAAATGAGATCAACAGATTATTTCTAAAATCTACCACAGGAATGGGAGGAAAAGGATGCTTTCTTATCAATAGAAACAGCATTCGTAATCAAGTAAAAAAACACTATGAGGAAATAGTTAATAATGACTTAATTCACCAAAAAATAATCGTGCAGCATCCAAAAATCAATATGATATACCAACATAGTATTAATACTATTCGTTTCACGACTTATATCGATAAAAATGGAGAAAAACATATATTATCTGCTTTTATGAGATTTGGAAGTGGAGGCAGTTTTATAGATAACAGTAGCGCAGGTGGTATATGTGTTTTGGTAGATTTAAAAGAAGGAAAACTAAAAGGAAAAAGCCACCAACTGATGAAACATGGAGGAAAACAATTAACAAAACACCCTGACTCTAATATTATATTCAATGATTTTCAAATTCCCTATTTTGAAGAATCGAAAGAATTAGTTTTAAGAGCAATTACACTCATCCCTGATCGTATTATTGGTTGGGATATTGCAATAGGAAAAAAAGGACCAATATTAGTAGAAGGAAACGACAATAATTCTTTAATAACACCAGATATTATCTATGGAGGATATTTAAAAAATCCAATATTTAAAGAAATTCTAGAAGAAGCCTAAGATTATTCCCATAAAAGATCCTCTCTCCTATTCTAATTACCCAATATTACTATGTTAAACAACCTACGCAACACCCTATTCTGGACAATCGACACCCTAACTAGAGGTAAAAAAAAGTCAAACTTTAAGGATATACAATCTTTACTAGAAAACGTTAATTCTAAAACATCCATTAAAAGAAAAAAGGAATATCTAGACTCTATTTTACAACATGCTATCAATACTGTACCCTTTTACAAAAACACGCAACCACTAATCACAGCATTTCCTGTAATAAATAAAAATATTTTTAGAGAGAATTTCAAAGACTTCCAATCAGAATCTTTCCAAAATGAGAAAAAAAGAACCGTTTCTACCAGTGGTTCTACTGGAACTCCATTTACTGTTCATCAGGACATATCAAAAATCATTCGTAATACTTCGGATAATCTATTTTTTTGGGAAAAAGCTGGTTACAAAATAGGAGACAAATTGTTTTTTTTCAGGTTATGGAATGCTTTCGAAAAGAAAAAATCCTTTATCAACTTTGCTCAAAACATTGTACCTATTGATGTTTTTGATCTTACTCCTACCTTTATAGACAATCTTTTAAAAAATATACAAAAAGGAAAAGGTAATATATGTTTGTTAGGGTATGTATCTGCTTTTGAAAAAATATGCAAACATTTGGATAGAACAAATCCAAACTTTCGTTCTAATGCTGTAAAATCCACCATTACGATTTCGGAAAAACTCAACGAATACACAAAAGAATCCATACATAAATATTTCCGCATAATACCAATTTCCAGATATTCTAATATCGAAAATGGGATTATCGCACAACAACCCAAGGGTAAAGACTATTTTGTAATTAATGAAGCTAGTTATTATATCGAAATCCTAAATATGGAAAATGACGAGCAACAACAAAAGGGAGTACTTGGAAGAATTATAATTACAGATCTTTTTAACCAATATAATCCAATGATTCGTTATGACACTGGAGACTTAGGAATGATAGAAGAGATTAACAACAAAAAAGTACTTACCCAGATAACCGGAAGAAAAATTGATGCAATTACCAATACAAATGGCAAAATCATCACATTTAATATTGTACTCATTGTAAACAAGTATTTACAATTAGCACAATGTCAATTAATTCAAACAAACCACAAGCACTACACATTAAAGCTAAATGCACTACAATATTTTGAAAAAGAAAATGAACTTATCGCAGATTTCAAAAAGTATTTAGGTAATGATGCGGTTATAAAAGTGGAATATGTTTCTGAGATTCCCCTCTTAGCATCTGGAAAAAGAAGAGTAATGGTTAATCAAATGATACAATAACATCAGCACTAAAAAGCTTAAAAAAAGAATTTCTAATATTTTGACATAAATACTCCTCGATTTAAAAACAGCAAAGCTTAGCTTACGGCAACCAATTTTCACAATAAAAGTATTTAATATCTATCAAAGGTTTACTTCTTTATTTATAATATATTTGTTTAAACTGTATTTAAATTAGGATATTAGAATATTTAAAATACTATGCATGCATAGTATTTTAAATATAAATTGTAACTTCCACCAAAATAAAGACATTATAAGATATAACATATGAGCTATACTGATAAAATGCTTCGAGACGGAGCACTTGAAGGAAAAAACATTGTAGTTACCGGAGGAGGTAGCGGACTTGGAAAGTCTATGACCAAGTATTTTATGGAGCTTGGAGCAAAGGTGGCAATAACTTCACGTAATCTTGAAAAATTACAAGGTACGGCTAAGGAGTTGGAGTCAGAAACTGGAGGTACTTGTCTTCCACTTCAATGCGATGTAAGACATTATGATCAAGTAGAAGCTATGAGAGATCAGGTTTTAGAGGCATTTGGAACCGTAGATATACTATTAAATAATGCCGCTGGAAACTTTATTTCACCTACAGAACGTTTATCCGCTAATGCTTTTGATACGATTATT
The DNA here is from genome assembly GCF_018100855.1 of Aquimarina sp. MMG015. Lineage (NCBI taxonomy): Bacteria > Pseudomonadati > Bacteroidota > Flavobacteriia > Flavobacteriales > Flavobacteriaceae > Aquimarina > Aquimarina sp. MMG015. The sequence continues at coordinate 344,552 of NZ_JAGJEB010000006.1, read as the reverse complement.
GACATTGTATTAAAAGGAACAAAAAATTGTACACTAGCATTTGGTAAACATTGGATAGATACAAAATATCAAAACACTAATGTTCTAAATATAGTAACTACATATGCCTGGACAGGTTCTGCTTATGTAGTGCCAAGTGCAACTGCAAAAGCTGGTGTGCTGGCTATGACTAGATCTCTTGCTGTAGAATGGGCTAAATACGGGATGCGTTTTAATGCCATTGCTCCTGGACCTTTTCCTACTAAAGGAGCTTGGGACAGACTTTTACCGGGTGATATGAAAGAAAAGTTTGATCTTGCTAAAAAAGTACCTCTTAAGCGTGTCGGTGATCATCAAGAACTAGCTAATCTGGCAGCATATCTTGTATCCGATTTTTCTGCATATGTCAATGGAGAGGTAATCACGTTAGATGGTGGAGAGTGGTTAAAAGGAGCTGGGCAATTTAATTTACTTGATCAAGTTCCGGAGCAAATGTGGGACATGCTAGAAGCTGCTATTAGAGCTAAAAAGAATAAATAAAGAGTCTTATTTAAAATATTATTCCAACTGAATATCAGATTTTCTGGTATTCAGTTTTTTTATTTTAAAAAATAGAGTAACAAATCTACTCTTTCATACACATACATATAGCATATTTAATTTTGAAGTCTTTTCAGGTTTATAAGGAATTATATATTTTAAAAAGATTACGCTTACAGAACTTCTATACAACAGAAAACTCATCAAAATCAAATATTCAACTAAAAAAATAGTTCAATAATAAAAAGTTTAACTACTTTTAAAAAATAATCAAGGAACAAATTCACACTAACCATAATATGTCATCGATGATTAAAAAAACAATTTTTAATACATTTATTGGAGCTTTTTTATGTAGTATCCCATTTTCCGGAATAGCTCAATCTAGCGATACTAAAGAGTTAAACGCAGCATCTAATGTAAAAAATGAAGATAAAATACCCGTAGATCCTAATGTAAAGATTGGGAAATTAAAAAATGGTCTCACCTATTATATACGTAATAATGGAAAACCTGAAGACAAGGTCGAATTAAGATTAGTTGTAAACGCAGGTTCTATTTTAGAGGACGAAAACCAATTAGGTTTGGCTCATTTTATGGAACATATGAACTTTAATGGAACTAAGAACTTTAAAAAGAATGATCTTGTAGATTACCTACAAACCATTGGAGTTAAATTTGGAGCGGACCTTAACGCATATACTAGTTTTGATCAAACAGTTTATATTCTCCCTATTCCAAGTGATGATCCAGAAAAGCTAGAAAAAGGATTTCAAATCATTGAAGATTGGGCGCATAACGCAGAATTAACCGAAGAAGCTATCGATGGAGAAAGAGGTGTCGTACTAGAAGAATACCGTTTAGGTAAAGGTGCTAATGAGCGTATGCTACAAGAGTATTTACCTATTATAGCATATAACTCTAGATATTCGGAACGTTTACCTATAGGGACTAAAAAAATATTAGAAAACTTCAAATATGAAGATGTAAGGAGTTTTTACAAAGACTGGTATCGTCCTGATTTAATGTCCGTAGTAGCAGTAGGTGATCTTGATGTAGCTACCTTGGAGCAAAAAATTAAAGATCACTTTAGTGGCTTACAAATGCCGTTAAACCCTAAGAAAAGAGAAACTTACGACACCCCTAATCATAAAGAAACGCTTATTGCTGTTGTATCGGATAAAGAAGCCTCAAACTCTGTTGTTAGACTTATGTATAAAGACAGAGAGGTTTCAGAACCAATGACTACAGTAGGAGATTACAGGAAGGCCATTGTAGAAAGAGTATTTACCCAAATGATGAATAGCCGTTTAAACGAATTACGTAATAAACCTAATCCACCATTTGTATTCGCAGGAAGTAGTCATAGTGGAACTTTTGCCCGTAATAGGGAAGCATATCAATCCTTCGCCTTAACCTCAGAAACAGGTCAGTTAATCGCTTTAAAAACAATACTTCAAGAAAACAAAAGAGTTCAAAAACATGGATTTAAAGCTAGTGAATTAGAGCGTGCAAAGAAGCAAATTTCTGCTAATTGGGAAAAGCAATTTAAAGATAAAGACAAAAGAGAATCTGCTCGTATTATCGGTGAGTATATTAACAACTATCTAGAACAAGAACCAATTCCAGGGATCGAATGGGAATATCAATACACAATGTCACAACTACCAACCATTACTCTTGAAGAGGTTAATGGACTGATTAAAGATTTTTTACACGATGACAATCGAGCTGTAGTTATGACTGGACCAGAAAAAAATGGTTTAAAACAAGTAACAAAAGAAGAAATCCTTGCATTACTAAAAGAAATAGAAACAGCAGATATTGAGGATTACAAAGATGAGAAAGTTCGTGAAAATTTAATTGAAAAAATGCCAAGTCCTGGTACAGTGGTATCATCTAAAAAAGACGAAAAACTTGATGTTACTATCTTAGAATTAAGTAACGGAGCCAAAATCACATATAAGAAAACTGATTTTAAAAATGATGAAATCTTATTTTCTGCGTATAGCTATGGAGGAAGCTCTTTATTTTCATTAGAAGATTACAAGCAAGTAAGTTTTGGATTGGGGAGTATTGCTCAAACCGGACTCGGAGGATTATCTCTTAACGACATGAATAAAGTAATGGCTGGGAAAATTGCTAGAGTTCGTCCGTATATAAATAATTTATCCGAAGGATTTAATGGGTCTGCTACTCCCAAAGATTTAGAAGTGCTATTTCAACAAATACACCTTTACTTTACGAGTCTTAATAAAGATGAAAAAGCGTTTAGGTCAGATCAAGAAAAAACAAAAGGTTTTTTAGCAAACTATCTATCCAATCCACAAAGTTATTTTAGAGAAGAGTTTAACAAATTTCAATTTGAAAAAAATCCAAGGTATACTGGTTTTCCTACGCCGGAGAAATTAGATGCGGTTAATTATGATTTAGCCTATGAGAAATATAAAGAAAGATTTGCCGGAGTTGGAGGTTTTAATTTCTATTTTGTGGGTAACATTGACGAATCTAAACTAAAACAATACGCAGAAACATATATTGCTAGCTTGCCAGATACTGGTAAAGATGAGACCTATAAAGTTTCTGATTTCAGACCATTATCCGGTGCTCATGAAAAAACAGTGTATAGAGGTAAAGATCCAAAAAGTTCTGTAAACATTATTTGGAGAGGAGAAACAACCTATAATAAATCAGAAAAATTAGCAATCGAAGCTTTAGGAGAAATTCTAAGTATCAAGCTTATTGAAAAACTTAGAGAAGAAGAAGGTGGTGTATATGGTGTTGGAGCTAGAGGTAATATGTACAAGATAGGACCATCTGGCGGTTATAGTGGATATCGTTTTTCAATCTCGTTCCCTTGTGGACCAGAAAATGTAAAAAAACTGACTGATGCTGCTATTGCAGAAGTAAAAACAATTATAACCGAAGGGCCAACTGATAAGGATTTGGCTAAAATAAAAGAATCCAGATTATTAGATTATAAAGAACAAAGTAAGCAAAATTCATTCTGGTTAGGTAATCTTCAAAATGCAGATTATAATCAGATCAAATTAGAAATCGGAGATACATATGCAGAAACTATTCAAAAATTATCTAAACAAGATATTCAAAAAATAGCTCAAAAATATGTAGATACTGGTTATATTTTAGGTGTATTAATGCCAGAAAAAGAATAAATAAAACATAATATTCACTCCGAAGGCCGTCTGTTTAGTAGACGGCCTTTTTTATTTATGAACCTAAATAAAATTAAAAAAATATCCCATTCTATACAGTAACATTTATTCATTTAATGACACTATAATATATAAATAAATAGCAAAAATGAAGAATACAATTATTTTACTAATCGCATTATTAATAAGCACAATAACTTCTGCTCAAAATGAATTTGAACCAGGAACTATCCATTTAAAAGACGGATCAAAACAAGAAGGATTGATTCAATTTTTTAATAAAAAAAATTACAAATCAATTCTATTTAAAAAACTAGAAGAGAGTGAGGTAAAAACGTTTACAACTAATCAAATTGATTATTATGCTTTTGATAATGTTGATAAAAAAGTAATTACCGAGTTAATCAACCTCTCTCCTGTTTTTCTTGAAGTAATTATTGAAGGAAAAGCAAGTCTCCTTTTATACAATGATAAAAATGGTGACAAAAGATATTTTCTGAAATCCAAAAAATCAGGTTTGAAAGAACTGGATATTATTACAAAAAACAAAGGGGACTTGAGTAAAGGACAATTCAAGTTAAAACGATATGTTGGAATTTTAAATCTTGAATTTAATGATTGTGAAAACTTAAAAATCCGAGCAAATAATATTAAACTAACACTAACCAGTTTATCTAAAGCCTTTTTAGAATATAACAATTGTTCAGGAAGTACCTCTTTTAGTTCCGAACGATTAAAAAGAGAAGATATACATGACCTTGTAATACTAGCAGGTTTATATTCTACAAAAATTAAAGAAAAAGGAGACGGAATAAGAGGAATGGGGTTTGAAAACTCTTTAACGCCATCAATAGAAATCCATTATATATATACTCCTACTCTATTCAACTCTAAAACTTCACTTTCGATTGGAGCTTCCTATAATGAGATAAACTCAGAAACAGACTACTTTAGAAACGTCCCTGTTTTAATAGGAGATTATGTCACAACCAAAGTAAATCCTAAAACTTTAAATCTTAGGTTTGGTATTTATTATAACTTTAGTCAATCAAAGAAAAAATTAAATAGCAACTTAGGGATATTTTATATAAATAGTCGGTTACTTAATTCAGATAAAACATATCTAAGGATTGATACTGATGGAAATGAAGAATATTTTTATGAAGATTTTAATGTTCCAATATTAAAGTCTTCTTCGGGATTTGCGATAGAGCTAGGTTTTAATTACGATGTTTATAAAAATAATGACATAATAGCTAAGGTAGGGTATGAAAGAATAGGAGATTTTTTAGATTTTGTAGGAGCTACATATGCAAGTAATACATTCACTCTAAAATTAGGTTATAGTTTTAATTTATAACTTTTATATAATAATAACATCTTCTCAGAGACCGTCAACACTGATGGTCTCTTTTTTATTAAGCACTGTTAATATTTTTCATTTTTATAATGTATAATTAATTGTATTTTTATCGCTTAAAATCCAAATCTCCCCCTATGGGTAAAATAATAGCGATTGCCAATCAAAAGGGTGGTGTTGGTAAAACAACCACCTCTGTAAATTTAGCTGCTTCTCTAGGAGTATTAGAGAAAAAAGTATTATTAATAGATGCTGATCCACAAGCCAACGCGACTTCTGGATTAGGATTAGATGTAGAAAGTGTCGAAAAAGGAACGTATCAGATTCTAGAACACACCATCAATCCTAAAGAAGCAATATTAGAAACTACTTCTCCTAATGTAGATATTATACCAGCACATATCGATCTTGTTGCTATCGAAATCGAATTAGTAGATAAAGACGAACGCGAGTATATGCTAAAAAAAGCAATCGATGATCTTAGATCAGCGTATGATTACATACTGATTGATTGCGCACCTTCATTAGGTTTATTAACGTTAAATGCATTAACCGCATCTGATTCTGTTATTATACCTATCCAATGTGAATATTTTGCTTTAGAAGGGTTGGGGAAATTACTTAACACTATCAAAAGTGTTCAGAAAATCCATAATCAACAATTGGATATAGAAGGATTATTACTTACCATGTATGATTCTAGATTACGATTATCGAATCAAGTGGTAGAAGAAGTGCAAAAACATTTTAATGAAATGGTTTTTAAAACAATCATTCAGAGAAATATACGTTTAAGTGAAGCTCCTAGTTATGGTGAGAGCATAATTAATTATGATGCTTCTAGTAAAGGTGCCAGCAATTACTTAAGTTTGGCACACGAGATTATAAAGAAAAATAGTTAAGGATTCATGGCGAAGGCAACCAAAAAACAAGCATTAGGTAGAGGTTTATCAGCTTTGCTGAAAGACCCGGAAAATGATATAAAATCAGCTGATGATAAAAATGCTGATAAGGTAGTTGGTAATATTATAGAATTAGATCTTAATAGTATTGAGGTTAATCCTTTTCAACCAAGGACCAGTTTTAATGACGAAACACTTCAAGAGCTTGCTACTTCAATAAAAGAAATAGGTGTGATACAACCTATAACTGTTCGTAAGTTAGATTTTGATAAATATCAATTAGTTAGTGGAGAAAGACGTTTTCGTGCATCTAAATTAGTTGGCTTAAAAACGATTCCTGCATACATCCGTATTGCCGATGATCAAGAATCGTTAACTATGGCTTTGGTAGAAAATATCCAACGTCAAGATTTAGATCCAATAGAGATTTCTCTATCATACCAGCGATTGATCGATGAGATTAAGTTAACTCAAGAACAATTAAGTGATCGTGTTGGTAAAAAAAGATCTACTATTGCGAATTATCTAAGACTATTAAAATTAGACCCTATTGTACAAACAGGTATTAGAGATGGTTTTATCTCTATGGGGCATGGAAGAGCATTGATTAATATCGACGATCAACAACAGCAACTCGATATTTATGAAAAAATTATAGGAGATTCTTTATCTGTCCGTAACACTGAAAAATTAGTTAGGTCTTTAAACAATAAAGAAGAAAAAACCGATACTGAAAAAACGGAAAATAAGGCTCCTCAATATATTTTGAAAGGAATTAAAGATTTCTCAGAATATTTTGGAGCTAAGATTGATGTTAAAGTTTCCAGTAATGGACGAGGGAAATTAATAATCCCGTTTTCTTCTGAAGAAGATTTTAAACGCCTAAAGAAACTTATTGATAGTGAAAACTAAGTCATTTTATATTATTTTATTTTTATGCTTTTTTGTTCATAATGCTTTTTCTCAAGAAGAAAATGAGAATAAAGAGAATGATGAATTAAAAGTAGTTACAGAAAAAGTAGCAGTTAAAAAGAAAAAGAAGAAAAGAAATAAAAAAATTAGACCCTATGAGCCTTTGGCGCCAGCTCGTGCTGCTTTTTACTCTGCTATACTTCCCGGTTTAGGTCAAGCATATACAGGGAAATACTGGAAAATACCAATTGTTTATGGAGCGTTAGGTGCAGGAGTATACTTTTATTTGGACAACAACAGGATTTACAACGAACTAAGAGATGCTTACAAAGGTAGATTAGCTGGGATAGATCCAAATGATTTAGATTTTCCTGATTTTAGTGATGAACAATTAATTGATTTACAAAGACGTTTTAGAAGAGATCAAGAGTTATCTTTATTGATTACTGCTGGCTTGTATGTTCTTAACATTATAGATGCTAATGTTACTGCTCATTTACAACAATTTAATGTCTCAAAAGACCTTTCTTTTAAACCCAAAATAAAATTCAACGAATTTGATGCCAGACCTAGTTATGTTATGTCATTAAATTATAGTTTTTAGATTTTATAACCAATAACCAACAACCACCAAAAAATATGAATATTGCTCTTTTAGGATATGGCAGAATGGGTAAAACCATAGAAAAAATTGCAACAGAGAGAGGTCATTCCATTGTTCTTATTGTTGATAAGGATGATAAGGATTATGATGTATCTATAGCTGATGTAGCTATTGATTTCAGCATCCCGTCTGCAGCGGTAAACAATATCACGAACTGCTTCAATGCTGGAGTACCGATTATATCTGGCACTACAGGTTGGTTAGATCATTATGATCATATCATATCTTTATGTAAGGAGAAAAAAGGAGGTTTTATTTATGCTTCAAACTATAGCTTAGGTGTTAACTTGTTCTTTGAACTAAATAAAAAATTAGCAAAAATGATGCATCCTATTGAAGGATATGACATCAAAATGGAAGAAATTCATCATACGAAAAAATTAGATGCTCCAAGTGGAACCGCTATTACTTTAGCCGAAGGAGTTATCGAAAATAGTAGTAAAGATGGATGGCTTTTAGATCAAGGAAATGAGACAACAATACCTATTGTTGCAAAAAGAATTGAAAATATTCCTGGAACTCATACCGTTACCTATACTTCTGCTGTAGATGATATAGAAATCAAGCATACTGCACATAACCGACAAGGTTTTGCGTTGGGAGCTGTTGTGGCTGCAGAATGGTTATCTGGTAAAACAGGTGTTTATGGAATGAAAGACGTTTTAGGCTTATAACTAAAAAACAAAAAGTGTAACACTTTTGATGTTACTTACACTTATATTAAAAACATATACAGAATGACACTATCAGAATGGTTTATTTTTTTCCTGGCAGTACAAGTAATACATTTCTTGGGAACTTGGAAACTATACGTTAAAGCAGGAAGGAAAGCTTGGGAAGCAGCAGTACCTGTATACAATGCAGTTGTTTTAATGAAAATAATTAACCGTCCATGGTGGTGGGTTATATTACTGTTTATTCCGGTAATCAATGTGATTATGCTTCCGGTTGTATGGGTAGAAACCATTAGAAGTTTTGGGAAAAATACAACAACTGATACCATACTAGTAATTGTAACATTAGGTTTCTACATCTATTATGTAAACTATATGTTAGATGTAAAGCACATAGAGGATAGGGATCTAAAACCCAAAACAAGCACTGGAGAATGGATCAGCTCTATTCTTTTTGCAGTAGTCGCTGCAACATTGGTTCACACATATTTTATGCAACCATATACTATACCAACAGGATCTTTAGAAAGAACACTTTTGGTTGGTGATTTCTTATTTGTAAGTAAATTTCATTATGGGGCGAGAACACCAATGACATCAGTTTCTTTTCCTATGGTTCACGATACCATTCCTTTAGTAAAGACTAAATCATACAATAGTGACATCCAATATCCATATTTTAGACTACCAGGTTTTCAAAAAATAAAACGTAATGATATTGTAGTATTTAGCTGGCCTGTGGATACGGTTCGATTTTTTAGAGACCCTTCTGGAATCAACGTTTACAAACCAATTGATAAAAAATCAAATTATGTAAAACGATGCGTAGGTATTCCTGGTGACTCTTTATCTGTAGTTGATGGATATGTATATATTAACGGAAAACAAACCGAGTTACCTGATAGAGCGCAATTACAATTTTCTTATACAGGAAGCACTAAGGGAAAAGGGTTTAATATGCAGAACCTATACAATCGATATAAAATTAAACCAAACGAATTTGGTTACAACAATGAATTCTTCCAATCAGGAGGTCTAACAAATGAAGCTGCTAATAAATTCAAAAATCATCCTAATGTAGCTAGTATTCAAAGAAGCATCACTCCAAAAGGAGTAAAAGGTTCTGGTATTTTTCCTAACAACGGAAAGGTTAACTGGAATATTGATAATTTCGGTGCAATTTATATTCCTGAAGCTGGTAAAACAGTAAAAATGGATCTAAAGAGTTTTTCTTTGTACAGAAGAATCATAGAAGTTTATGAAGGTTCAGAAATGGGAATAGATAATAAATTATCCGTAAATGGAACTCAAATCCTACTAAATGGAAACCCTATCGATAGTTACACCTTTAAGCAAGATTATTACTGGATGATGGGAGATAATCGACATAATAGTGAAGACAGTCGTGCCTGGGGATATGTACCAGCGAATCATATTGTAGGTAAGCCTGTTTTTATCTGGATGAGCTGGGACACTAATGCTAAAGGTTTATTTAATAAAATACGATGGGAACGCCTGTTTACAACCGTTGGTGGTAATGGTAAACCTGTATCTTATTTCTATTATTTCTTAATTGCATTAGCAGGGTGGATAGTTTTCAGTAAATACCGCAAGAAAAAGAAAGCTGCGTAATACTATATATTTGTCCGTATATCCATCAAGCTTATTATCGTAATAAAACAAGTAATACAATTTTAGATTGAAAAACGTCCTACTTCATCCCATGTATTTTGGGTCTATTTCTCAGTATGCAGTAATAGCGCAATCTGATTCGATTATTTTTGAAAATGAGGACAACTATCAAAAACAAACGTATCGCAGCAGAAACTATATTTATGGCGCAAATGGAAAGCTATTATTAACCATCCCAATAAAACATACTGGAGATAAACAAAATAATAAGCAATTATATAAGGATGTTAAAATAGAAAACGAATTTAAGTGGCAGTTACTCCATTGGAAATCTATCGAATCTGCATATCGAACTTCTCCGTTTTTTGAATATTATGAAGATGAGATGATACATCTTTTTGAAAAAAGAAAAAATTTCTTATTAGACTTTAATTATGAATGTATGGAGGTTATTCAGGATTGCCTGCAACTAGATATTTCGTATACGAAAACATTAACTTATCAAAAAGAAGTCGAAACTGTAATTGATCTTAGAACATTGGTAAATGCCAAAAAAGAGAAACAATACGAGCTATCGTCTTATATCCAGGTGTTTTCGGATAAGTACGGTTTCATTCCTAACCTTTCTATTTTAGACCTCTTATTTAATGAGGGAACGAACGCACTTACTTACTTAGAAGAACAACAAATTTTTTAATGTTTCGCACATTAGTACATTACGGATTTCATTTTCTTATACCTCTGGGTATTGCTTTGATACTATTCCCTAAACAATGGAAAAAAGTATATCTTATTTTTTTAGGAGCAATGTTAATTGATTTAGATCATTTAATAGCAAATCCTATTTTCGATCCAAACAGGTGTAGTATTGGGTTTCATTTCTTACATAGCTTACCCGCAATTACTTTGTACTTTTTAACACTAATTCCTAAAAAGACAAGAATTATTGGAATGGCATTGCTTTGGCACATTCTTACTGACTCTATTGATTGTTTAATGATATAGATCTACTATTTAGAAAATATTTTTTAAATTTAGTACATAAATAAGCCCCCTAACGTTATTTATAAACCATATATCTATGAATAAACTTCTACTTTCTATCGTTATTCTTACATTTTTTTCTTGTGGTAAACAAACCAAAGATCCCAAAGAAGATTCTAATGCGCAAACAAAAAAAATTAACGCATTACCAATAGAAAAACACGCTACAATACCTGTAGACACTGCATTAGCTAGAAAACTTACCAAAAAAGAAATGAACGCCGTTTTCTCTAACAGAAGACAGATTCAATTAGGCCTTTCCTATCCATTATATCAAGCATATAATTATAAAGATGATTCTGGTGAATATTACCTACTACTTACGGATCATAAAAAAATAATAAACGAAGAAAAAGATACTTTATATGACAATATATATGGAGTAAACTTACGAGTAGAAAAAAATCAATTCAAAAAAAGATCAACTATCAAAGGCGAAATAGATAAAGATTGGGAGGCATCAGTTGGTTTCTGGAATCAATATTCGCGACTATCAGATTTTGATGGAGATGGTGTAATAGATCCTATAATCGTTTATGGTACAATTACTCCTAGCAAATATGAAGATGGTAGGGTAAGAATCATAGCTTATAATAAAAAAAGCAGAGTGACTATTAAACACCAGAATAGCGAAATTGCTGATGGGAGAATTACCAAAATAAATAAAAAGTTCTATAATTTCCCGCCACAAATACAAGAAGCTGTTAAAACAATAATGAAATCAATGATTGAAAATGGTCATGCTGTTTTTGCAGACGATTGGGAAAAAAAGATGGCCAATAACGCTATAAGATTAGAAAATCAATAGATCAAAGCTTGATTCTAGAAGATATTGGATAATGATCCGAAAGCTCCACATCATAGCTCTTAAAACTAATTACTTCTGTATCATCTGGAACTAAAATAAAATCAATTCTAGCTGGAAATAACTCAAAATTAAAGGTTTTCCCAAAGCCTTTACCTGCTTCTTTAAAAGTATCTTGCAAATCTTCTGACTTTATTTTATCATAGATATAAGAATATGCAGTATTATTAAAATCACCCATTACAATATTTTTATATGGTGATGACTTCATATGATCAATTAGTTGCTCTGCTTGACTTTGTTGTTTTTTAAAAGAAGTCTGGATACGTTTTAATAACTTTTGAGAATCCGCTTTTGCCAGATCATCTGTTTTAGTGCTAATGCCGTGTGACTGCAAATGCACATTATAGACTCTTACTGTATCCATATCAGTAACAATATCAGCAAAAATGACATTATTAGCGGTTTTTTCAAAACTTAATGACCCCTTGTTTATAAAAGGGAATTTAGAAAATATAACTAATGCTAGTTCTTTACTGCGATGATGAAAATAATCATATTTATAATCATATTGTGTAAAATCTATATCAGGGTTATTATAAAATTCCTGCGCACAGAAAATGTCAGGATTTTCGGTTTTTACTAATTCCGAAATCTCTTTTGGTATTTCGTCTGAATCAATCCATTTAAATCGATTAAATGCATGAACATTATAACTAAGTAATGAAAGTGTTTTATCTGTATTATCTGACGATTTCCCACTTAACTTATATAAGGATGTTATATGAGATATACCCAATACTAGTACAATTAACGATAATAACATTTTACGCTTAAGAAGGACTGCCCAATACAATAAAAATAATGCATTAACAACAATCAATATAGGAACAGCAAGACTTAAGACAGATAATAAAGGAAATGTTTGAGGAGAGACATAGGGTAATAAATAAGATATCAATAAGGCAAAAGCTACCAATGAATTGATAAAGAACACTATCTTATTTATCAGCTTTCTCATACCTAATCTTTGCCCGCCTTAAACAAAAAGTCTTTTTCCTGCTTGGTTAGGCTATCATAACCACTTTTACTTATTTTATCCAAGATAGCGTCTATTTCTGCTTGATTGGGGTTCTTAATTTTGGGTGCACCAGGCTTTTTAGAAACAGCATTTTTAGATTTCTTAGCTTTATGAACTGTTTTTAAAGGACTCTTCTTTTTAGGTTTAAACATACTTACCGTAGCATCCATAAACTTCTCAAAACCACTTCCAATATCATTTCCTTTTTTAAGTTGCACAGCGTACAAATAACCAAATAAAGCTCCTCCCAAATGTGCTATATGTCCACCTGCATTCCCAGAAGGTATTTGAATAACATCTAATATCACAAAAAAAGTTGCAATCCACCAGAACTTAACACTCCCAATAAACATTAACCTAACCGACATATGCGGTATATAAGCCGCGGTAGCTATTAGAATAGCCATTACAGAAGCAGAAGCTCCAAGTAATACGGAACTACCTACTTTAGAGAATGCTGGAAATAAATTATATGACAACATATAAAATATTGCTCCCATAATTGCTCCTAAAAAATAAACAGTTAACACCCGTTTTCCGGTAAGATAAGAAACAAAATATTTCCCAGAAAAGTATAAGATAATCATGTTAGAAGCAATATGCCAAAACCCACTATGTAGAAAAGCATACGTAACGACTGACCAAGGTTTCGTTAAAAACTCTCCTAGCTCTTTCGGAAAAGTGAACCAATCCGTTATAAATCCGCTGGAAGAATCAAATAAGTATGCAAATGTATTTATAAAATAAAATGCTATAAATACCACCACATTAACCGTAATTAGTTTTTCTATGATCGAAAAACTCTTGAACTTCAATTTTAAATCGTCCATCTGTGACATTAATTCCAACGATTTTGATTAAACGAATTCTTTTTCCAGTACCACATGGTAATAAACCCTATAACTGCTCCACCGATATGCGCCCAATGAGCAACATTCGTTGCCCCATAAATACTTTGACCAGTTATTCCTCCAAACAAGTCTAAAGCAAAGTATCCCGCAACCATATACTTAGCCTTTATCGGCACTGGAATAAACATTAGATATAATGGCAAATTAGGGTATAACACAGCAAAAGCAACTATAACTCCAGAAATAGCTCCAGAAGCACCCACCATAGGAGTTAAGTATGAACCAATCATTTGTTCAGTTACTTCTTGCGATATATTTGGATATACCGTATACTTCCCTGTTGCCAATGTGTTATTCAAAAATTCTTTTATCTCTAAAACAGTAAATCCTGCCTCCTGATACGCTTGATATCCTGGTAAAAACTGGAAATAAGTAAACAAAATTTGCAAACCTGCTGCGCCTAGCCCAGAAGAAAAATATAAAAACAAAAACTTTTTCTGTCCAACCGAATTTTCTAAATGACTTCCAAACATATATAACATAAACATATTAAAAAGAATATGCGTAAATGTTGACTGGCTATGCATAAACATATGCGTAACAATCTGCCATATTTGAAAATTATCATTTTTCGGGAACCACAATGCAAATAATCTAAAAGCTGTATCTCCGAGAGTTAATGCACCTATAAAAAAGATTACATTAATTATTAATAAAGTTTTTACTGTATCTGTAATTCTCCCCATGTACTTTTAAAATTTTTTATCTATATCATCTACTGTTAACGTGATGAATGTTGGCTTATTATCTGGTGTTACTGTTGGTTCTGTGCAAGCAAAAAGACTATTTACTATATGCTGCAATTGCTCTTTCCCTAAATTAACACCAGTTCTTACTGCAATACTTCCTGAAATAGATCTTGCTAAAAGATCAGTTAAAGAGAATCCACTATCTGGAACTTCTTGTTCGATATCACTAATTAATTTTTCTAACAGTACCGAAACTTCACTTTCTGTTGTAACTGTAGGTATACCTGATATCGAAACCTCTCCATCTGTAATTTCTCCAAAAACAAACCCTGTATTTTCTAACTGCTCCTGAACCTCCTTTAATAATTGTATTTCTTGTTTAGAAAAAGACAATTTTAATGGAAACAGCAATTGCTGACTAACAGCACTCGCCATAGTAATATTACGTAGTACCTCTTCATAAAGTACTCGCTGATGTGCTCTATTTTGGTGTATTATTACCATTCCACTTTTAATTGTAGTAATAATATACTTCTTTCTCAACTGGTATGTAGTATTATGCTCTAATTCTGTCTGCTGATCTCCATCAAATAACGAACCTGTTACTTCGGAACTCTCAAATTGAATGGAAGAAAACTCACTCTCTGTTTGTTTAGAGTGTATTTCGGTTGTATCCAAACCAGCATATAAATTTTCCCAACTACCTGCTGATTCTTTTTTTAAATTATTATAGTTCTTTGTAGATGAAAAAGATGAATCTTCTTTTTTATCCTCCTTAAAAGGGTTAAAACTTCTGTCTACCTCTATAGTGGGTGTTTGGGCCATTTTACTTTTATACTCATATGGAGTATCCATGGAAGAATCTCTATTAAAATCTAAAACAGGAGCTACATTAAATTGCCCTAAACTATGTTTAATTGTAGAACGTAACATTGCATATAATGCGTGCTCATCATCAAACTTAATTTCAGTTTTTGTCGGATGAATATTAATATCTATAGAGGTTGGATCTACTGTGAGATAAATAAAATAACTTGGATGTGTTTTTTCTTTTAACAATCCTTCAAAAGCTGAATTTACTCCATGGTTAAGATATGCACTTTTAATAAATCTATTATTTACAAAAAAGAATTGTTCACCTCTAGTTCTTTTTGCATATTCAGGTTTACAGACAAACCCGGTAATACTTACTAAATCAGTTTCCTCATCAATCGGAACCAATTTCTCATTCGTTTTTCCTCCAAAAATATGTACTATTCTCTGGCGATGATTTGCTGCCGGTAGACTAAAAACCTCACTTCCATTATGATACATATCAAACTTAATATCTGGATGTACCATAGCTACTCGATGAAATTCATCAATTATATGTCGAAGTTCTACAGTATTTGATTTTAAAAAATTTCGTCTTGCCGGAATATTATAAAACAAGTTCTTAACACATATAGAAGTTCCTTTCGGAGTAACACAAACTTCCTGAGAAGTCACTTCACTCCCTTCTATCTTTATTTCAGTTCCAACCTCATCATTTTCCTGCTTAGTCTTTAACTCGACATGAGCAATAGCTGCAATTGAAGCAAGTGCCTCTCCCCTAAATCCTTTTGTATTTAATTGGAAAAGGTCTTCTGCTGATTTTATTTTAGAAGTGGCATGACGCTCAAAACTAAGTCGCGCATCTGTAACACTCATCCCTACTCCATCATCAATTACTTGAATAAGTGTTTTTCCAGCCTCTTTAATTATTAATTTGATATGCTCAGCCTTAGCATCAATTGCATTTTCTAATAGTTCTTTTACTACAGAAGCAGGTCTCTGCACTACCTCTCCGGCAGCTATTTGATTGGCTACGTGATCCGGTAATAGTTGTATGATATCTGACATTTATTGTCGGGCAGTAAATATGGATAAATCAAAATCAATTAAATATAAAAAAATGAAGATTAACACAAATGCGACATAAATGACTCTTTTATTTATTTCTCGATTGCCTCTATTTCTACTAGCTTTTCGATCCTCACTCCATTGAGAGCCAAAGTCAATTGCATTTCTAGTATCGCGATATTTAGTAATTCTATTTTCGAAATCATAGATATTACCATCACTCTTTCCCTTATAATATCGGGGAGTGTAGTTATACCTGCGATTAGTTTTTCTTTTAGGGATACTTAATTTCACGTGATGCTCCTTTCTTTTTATATTATTCAAATATACTTAAAATGCATAGTAATCTAAAGCTTTTAGCATTACAATAACATTGAAAATATGAACAGCAAGTATGATGCCGTTTTTGAATTAAGAAAAGAATATAATGATATAAGCTAGTATACTCAAGATCAATTAAAACTTTGCATCTTTGCGCAACTGAGCCATTTTTATAGCAGCGATAGCTGCTTCTGTTCCTTTATTACCGTGTTTACCTCCAGATCTATCAATAGATTGTTGGATATTATTATCTGTAAGTACACAAAATATAACAGGAATATCATTTTGGATATTTAGGTCTTTAATTCCTTGAGTAACTCCATCGCATACAAAATCAAAATGCTTAGTTTCTCCCTGAATTACACTCCCGATTGCAATTACGGCATCTAACATATCATACGATTCTTGCATTTTCTTGCACCCATAGATAAGTTCAAAACTACCAGGAACATTCCATCGCACAATATTATCCTTGATAGCTCCACAATCTATTAACGCGTCAAATGCGCCTTGAAAAAGTCCTTCGGTAATGGTATCATTCCATTCCGAAACAACAATCCCAAACCGAAAATTTTTCGAATTTGGGATTGTTGTTTTATCGTATTGAGATAAATTTTTATTTTCTGTAGCCATTTTATTTAATGGTTTATTGTTGAAAAGTTGATAGTGCCTACTGTAAATTAATACTACCGCAAAAACTATGACCGAACAACTATGAATACTACTTAAGCATTCCTTGAGCTCTTCCTAAATGTACATCCGCTTGGTTAGCCTCAACACTTTTAGAAAACTCTTCTTTAATTCTTTCTAAATAAGTAACTGCTAATTCCGGTTTCCCTAATGATATTGCAGTTACAGCAGATTTTAATAAAAACTTAGGAGTCGTAAATTCGTTGCTCTTAGCTTTTGCGGCTCTTTCATAATACGATAAAGCTTCTCCCGTCTGATCTAATTGAGCAAAAGCATCACCTATTCCTCCTAGTGCTAGCGGTCCTAACATTTCGTCATCACTCTTAAATTTATCAAGATGATCAATAGCTTCTTGATATTTTTTCATATTTAAATAAGAGAATCCTGCATAATAATTAGCAAGATTAGCTGCCTTAGTACCACCATAATTTTCAATGATCTCTAAGAATCCGTATTTCCCTTCTCCTCCGTTAAGAGCTAATGTATATAAAGAATCACTAACAGTGGTGTTTCCATTTACTGCATTATCAAAATATTGTTGCGCTTTGAACATTTCATTAGAAGCTTCTAATTCTTTAGGCTCCTGAACATATTTCTGATATCCAAGATATCCTAATACTACAGCGGCAATAGCACCAACAATGATAAATATATACTTTTGATTAGCAGCAACCCATTCTTCAGTTCGGGAAGCACCTTCATCCAAAGTATTAAATACCTCAGCAGTTGTAGAATTGTCTTCTAATTGCTCTACCTCTTCTGCTTTATTTTTTGGTTTGTATCCTCGTTTCTTATAAGTTGCCATAAATTATATTTAATGAACGGCAAAAATAAAATTTTTATTCATAATTAAAAGCGAAAATATTTGTTATTTTTCAATATTTTGCACTTCTTATTTGAGAATTTCTAAAAAGTCGCTACTTGCTGACGATCAGTAATTTATGATTCTAAAATCACTTTCTTTAATCAATTACAAAAATTTTGAATCGGAGAATTTCGATTTTGATGTTAAGATTAATTGCCTTGTTGGACACAATGGAGTAGGAAAAACTAATATTCTGGATGCTATCTATCATTTATCTTTTGGAAAAAGTTATTTTAATCCTATTACCGGTCAAAATATTAAACATGGTACTGATTTTTTCGTGGTAGAAGGACGCTATGAAAAATCTGATCGTGAAGAAAAAGTAATTGTAAGTGCTAAACGCGGACAGAAGAAAGTAATTAAACGAAATGGTAAGGCGTATGATACTTTTAGTGAACATATAGGTTTTCTTCCTCTAGTGATTATTTCTCCAGCCGATAGAGATCTTATAACCGATGGAAGTGATACTCGTCGTAAGTTTATAGATGGTGTGATTTCTCAGAGTGATACAGCATATCTATCCACATTATTAAAATATTCTAAAGTAGTTTCTCAACGAAATTCACTTTTGAAGTATTTTGCTGCTAATAACACCTTTGACACTACTACTTTAGAAATATACAATCAACAATTAAATGAACTTGGTAATTCCATATTTCAAAAAAGAACTGCTTTTCTTGAAACATTCATCCCAATATTCATAGAACGTTATGAGGCTATTAGCTCAGGTAAAGAATCCGTATCATTACGTTATCAAAGTAAATTATCTGAAAATAATCTATTAACATTATTGGAACAAAACCTCTCAAAAGATAGAATGTTACAATATACAAGTGTTGGTGTTCATAAAGATGACCTATCTTTTGAAATTGAAGGATATCCTATAAAAAAATTTGGAAGTCAGGGGCAGCAAAAATCATTTTTAATTGCTTTAAAACTGGCACAATTTGATTTTATTAAAAAACAAAGTAAGGTAAATCCTTTATTACTATTAGATGATATTTTTGATAAGTTAGATGAAAAACGTGTAGAACATATTATACAACTAGTAGATGATCAAAACTTTGGACAACTTTTTATTAGTGATACGCACCCTGATCGAACGGAAAGTGTTGTAAAAAAGATATCACAATCCTATAAGATTATTAAACTAGATTCCTAATTAAATAAAAAACGATCTTTATGCTAAAAAATGGTCTATTCATATTCATCCTTATAATAACTTCTTGTTCCAAACCTAATCCCGAAACGTTTACAAAACATATCTCAGGTTATTGGGAAATAGAAAAGGTAATTACATATGACGGCATCGAAAAACAATATAATTTTAATCAAAGTATTGATTATTTCGAAGTGAAAGATAAAAAAGGGATTCGTAAAAAAGTACAACCTCAATTAGATGGTAATTTTATAACTACGAAAGATAGAGAATTTTTTACATTGGAGATAGAGAATGATAGTCTAAGGATATATTACACGACTCCATTATCAAAATGGAAAGAAACACTTGTCTCTGCAAAAGAAAACCAATTAATTATAAAGAATGAAGCTGGAAATCTATACTTTTACAAACCATATAAAAAGCTTGAATTATAAATGGCAAAAAGGCAAAATGATCACCTAAGTATTAGTGATGTGCTCAAAGAATTCGTAAATGAAAACAAACTCCAGAAAGGGCTGGATAAAGTAGAAGTGCGTGATGTTTGGGAACAAATCATGGGACCTGCCATAAACAAATACACAAGAAATATCAAACTTGATCGTGAAACCTTATATATAGAACTTACCTCTTCTGTTCTTAGAGAAGAATTAAGCTACGGTAAAGAAAAGATTATTACCAATCTAAATGAAGCTTTAGGACGTTCACTCATTAAAAAGATTGTTCTTAGATAGCGAACACTACTTTCGTGCAAATCTTTTGTTAAAATACTACTTTTTCCCTCCTTTTACCTAGTAACATATTCTTCTTTAATGTTATTAATACTTAGTATAAATCATTCAAATCATTTCATTATGTTAAAAGACATGCTAAATTTAGAAGGAATTACATTATTAAAAAAAGATCAGAAAAAAGTGATTAGTGGAGGTATT
This sequence comes from Aquimarina sp. MMG015, assembly GCF_018100855.1. Classification (NCBI taxonomy): domain Bacteria; kingdom Pseudomonadati; phylum Bacteroidota; class Flavobacteriia; order Flavobacteriales; family Flavobacteriaceae; genus Aquimarina; species Aquimarina sp. MMG015. The sequence goes on along the minus strand of NZ_JAGJEB010000006.1, from coordinate 324,335 downwards.
AATTATGAAAACTGCGATAAACCAGAAACTTGGTTTTATGATATGTCTTCTGAATGTGAAGCTTATTATGGTAATTAATTAAACAACTAAAAAACAGAAGTTATCTAAGAAAGGTAACTTCTGTTTAGTCAAATTACATCCTAATACTAAAAAGTATTAGTTTTGAGCTAGCCTATCTCTTACAAATTCTATTTTGGTCTTACCGTGCGGTGTAGGTTTACCACTCTCGTTAAGATTAACCATCGTAATCTTTTCAACTTTAATGATTGTTTTACGAGTTAACTTATTCCTAACCTCGCAAGTCAATACTAAGGATGAACTTCCAAATTTAACAACATCCATTCCTATCTCTACAATATCACCTTGTACAGCTGAGCTTACAAAATTAATTTCGGACATAAACTTGGTAACAACTTTCTTACTTTCTAACTGAATAACTGCATATAGTGCTGCTTCTTCGTCAATCCATTCCAACAATCTCCCTCCAAATAATGTCTCATTAGGATTTAAATCTCCCGGTTTTACAATCTTCCTAGTGTGGTATCTCATATTCCTTTACTTTATTACAAAATTACTGAAACACCGGGTGTTTTCTATAAATTTAGCACTTACGCGGAAAGAATTATCTAATCCAAAAAATCATCAAAGGATTACTATCAAATTGAAAAAATAGAATATAAAATATTATTACTTATGCACTTTTGAATCTTTAAAAAATGCGATTTACTCGATCACTAACTGTTCACAAAATTCAGTTCCATCTGGACAAGTATCAGTTGTGGTCCTAATACAGATCTCATATGACCCAGGATCGAATTGAAAAAAGAATATATTATCTCCACTTTGTCCACCATCTTGTTCTATAACATCCCCATCTATTTCCCATTGATATGTTATTGTGTCAATATTTCCAAATTCTGCAGTAAAATTATAGCTTGTTGTATTTCCTTCTTGTTCTAAAGTGAAAAATAAATTAGGACAGATTGGTTCTACAGTTATTTCTTTACAATACTCAGTTCCATTAGGACAAGAAGGAGTTTCTGTTCTTATACACACCTCACGTACTCCAGGTGATAAATTAGAAGACAATATATTATCTCCATTAGCTCCTCCATCTTCTTCTATAAGCTGGTCATCTATATACCATTGATAACCTAATTCTTCTATCCCAGAAAAACTTGATGTAAAAGTATACGCTAGTGTTCCTTGTTCTTGTTCAAAATCAAAAAATAATTCTGGACAAACCTCAGCAACATCGATCTGCTTACAAAACTCTATTCCTTCTGGACAATTAGGAGTTTCTGCTTTTATACAAACCTCATAAGTTCCAGATGATCCAAAATCACGCATCAATAAATTATCGCCTTGATTATTTGGGCCATCACTCTCAATAAATTGGCCATCTACAAACCAATCATACGTTCCTACTACTTCTATATCCGGAAAATCAGCAGTAAATTGATATCCCAAATTAAATTGGTCTGTTAACTCGAAGGAAAAACTAAGGTTTGGACATCTACTTTCACAAGATTCTATTAATCTATAGAACCCAAAATACGTCTCTATTTCAGTACTTTCAAAATTTGGCGACACTAATACATTTAATGGAAATTTAAAACTAGGCTGATAAGCTATTCCTTGCTCTTGATAAAAAGTCTGAAATGTATCATCCGTTGTAATTTCAGTTTCTTCTCCAGCATTATTAAATAAAGTTACCGGATAATCAAACGTAAAGCATCCATCAAAAAATTGATCAAAATCATCTCTGATTGTGTCAAACTCACATTCACTTAAAACATTTAATAAAGCTATTTCATTTATAATGGATATAGTGACATCTGTATTCTTAAAAATTATATTAATCGGAAATTCTAATCCAGTAACATTAAAATTAGCACCTTGACTTGAAATGACATCTACTAATCCATCATAACTCTCTACTCTAATAGTAGAATCCGTATTATAACCAAGTGTAATCGGATATACAAACCTAAAGCACTGCTCGTTCTCTGTAGGGAAATTAGCGACACTATCAAAATTATTAAGAACCGTAACCAAAGCGGTACTTGATATTACATTACCGGTGTTTTCTTCAGGAAGAAACGAATCATCATTTACACAACTACTAAAGAATGAAATCATTATTAGCAATGCATATAATCGTATATAAGTATTGAAATTCTTCAAAATAATTTGCATTTATATAAGTAAAACGTCTGAAAATCAGTCTACCCTACCCTTAATTAAAATAAATTATTCGTTTATTTTAGGTTACAATCTAACATATCTTATGCGTATAAACAAAATTCCCTGAAAGAATGACAATGCTTCCAGGGAATCAACCTAATTAATCTAACCTAACTAACTGTACTATTCTATGACTAATGTTTTACAAAATGTTACACCATTTGGACAATCCGGTGTTTCTGTTATAATACAGATCTCATATGTTCCGGTTCCAAATTGATAGTATAGATAATTATCTCTATCATTACTGTTCATTGTTTCAGAATCTACGACATCACCATTGATCAACCATTCGTAGCTAACATTACTCATTCCTTCGAATTCTGCCCAAAAATTATATCCTGGAGTATTGCCTTCTTGTTCAATACTAAAAAATAAATCAGGGCAATCATTTCCTGATCCTTCTATTTCAATTACTTTACAAAATGTTACTCCTTCTGGACATTCTGGAGTTTCTACAGAAAGACACACCTCAAAACTACCTGTACCAAATTGATAATAAAAAGGATCGTTATGACCAGAACTTGCTCCTACATAATCCCCATTAACGGACCATTCTAGTGTTACATCGTCGATACCTTCAAAAGCGTTTGGGTAAAAGTAATATGCTGGATTATCTCCATCTTGTTCTGCTTCAAAGAACAATTCTGGACAAACACTAGTATCACCTTCAATTTCAATAATTTTACAATAAGAAGTTCCTTCTGGACATTCTGGAGTTTCTGTTTTTAAACATACTTCATATCTTCCTGGAGCAAATTGATAATAGAATCTATTGTTATCTCCATTATTTGAATCTTCTACAAACTCTCCATCAATATACCATCCTAACCATTCTACTTGATCAGCTCCTTCAAACTCTACTTGAAAATAATATGCTGGATTATCTCCATCTTGTTCTGCAATAAAAAATAACTCAGGACATTCTTCGTCTATATCTGTCTCTTCTATTTCAATAGTCTTGCAATAAGAAGTTCCATTAGGACAATCTGGAGTTTCTGTTTTAATACATACTTCATAACTACCAGGTTCATTAAATTCCCAAAATAAATAGTTATCATCATTCTGATTATCATTATCCACCACTTCTCCATTGATAAACCACTCATAACGAACATCTTCAATCCCTGGGAAATCTGCAATAAACTTATACTTATTTGGTCTTTCGTACTGTCTTGCTTCAAAAAACAAATCCGGACAAGGATCAGTTTCATCAACATCGACTTCAATTTCTTTACACACTTCTATAGGACAAGTATCGCTTGCTACTTTTACGCAAACAGTATATGTTCCTTCTTCAAACTGATATTCAAAAATCTGATTTGCTATATCGCTTAAGTTACCAGTATCTATTTCTTCACCATCAATAGACCAAGTAAGTCTTACATCTTCGATACCATCAAATTGAGCTGCAAATCGATAAACTGCGCTTCCAGAAACATTGTCTACATTAATAGTAACATCTGGACAATTTTCTAATTCTTCAATCTCTTCACAAGAAATAATTCCTAACAGTAATGCAAAAATCATTACATACCAAATACTAAGTTTTTTCATCATTATAATTTTTAGGGGTTGTCAATAATTAATTGTTTAGAACCTTTTTTATCAGCCCTACAATTATGAAACGCAGCTAAAAAAGAATACCCTACCCCTTCCTTCAAAAAAAATGTTAAAAGTCATTTTTAGAATAAAAAAATGAGGTTGTATATCAATACAACCTCATTCTTTAAAATTATGAACTATGATCTATTAAGAACATTTATTATTCATATTACAATCCTTGAAAATCAACTTCGATACACTCTTGTAGTGCTCCACATTCAGTTGACTCCGCCTTATAGCAAATCTCATACTTTCCTGCTTGACTAAGGTGATTTTTTAATATGATAAAATGTCCTGTTGTAGTTGTAGGATTAATTTGAGTTCCATCAATTTCCCACACTACAGAATTACCCTCTAATCCAAATAGAATAACTCCATTAGCATTTACAAATTCAGCTCCATTTGTTGCTATATATTCCAGCTTAAATACTGAACAATCTACTGGCTGTGGTTCTGGAATTACTACATCTCTACAAAATTCTGTGCCATTAGGACATTCGTTAGTTTCTGCTTTGATACAAACTGTATAAGTTCCAGGATTATACGATGATAAATCAAGTTTATTATCTCTATCCTGACTCTGTAAACTTTCGGTTTCTACCAATACTCCGTCCACAAACCATTCATACACGTCCAATTGGTCTATTCCAGAAAAATTAGCAAACATTAATGTTCCCTCTTCAATGAATGATAAATCTGGACAGTCATCACCACTATTATTATCATCTGTTACCTGAGCTGATACGCAAGCTTCGATTCCTTGAGAGCAATCATTAGAATTAAATTTCACACAAACTTCATAAGAACCTGGATTGTAATCACTAAGATCTAATGTTACAACTCCACCTTGAATCTGTAACTCATCTGATCCAATAAGTTGATTGTTTACATACCATTTAAATAAATCGATATTATCGGTACCATTAATAGTAGCAATAACGATACCTCCTTCTGAGCTAACCGAAAGATCTGGACAAGAATCCTGTCCGTCACCATCTATAGTTATTTCTTCGCAATATTCTGTACTAGTACAAGTAGGACTTTCTGAAATTAAACAGACAGTGTATGTCCCTTCTTCTAAATTAGCAAGTGAGAATTTATTATCTCCTTGGTTATCGGTTCCTTCATTTTCTATGATAGTTTCATTACCCAGAGTTTCCCCTGAAATCTGCCAAGCATAAAATTCTAATGTATCGATACCTTCAAAATCTGCAATTAGATATTCTCCATCTCTGGTAAATTTTAGTTCTGGGCAACCTTCCATGTCTTCTCCAACAACTATTTCTTTACAAAATTCTACTCCATTAGGACAATCTGGAGTCTCTGCCTTTATACAAACAGTATAAGTTCCAGGATTATATTCCGAAATATCTAATATATTATCACGTTGATTTTCTAAACTTTCGGTTTCTACCAATTCATCGTTTACAAACCACTCGTAAACATCCAAACTGTTTATTTCTTCAAAATTTGCAATTAATTTCCCACCATCTCTTTCAAAAGATAATTCAGGACAATCGGTGGTTGAATCACCATCATCAGTTTCTTCACAAGAAGTAAATGTTAGCACAAGCCCTAGCATAAGTAGGCTAAGAATTTTAAGATTTTTCATTTTAATTTTTTAATTAAAGATTAAGTAAAACTCAATTGAGATATTCTGTGTGTTATAACACTAGTAAAACGCTAATCAATCATCCTACCCCACCCCAGCTTTTATTTTTTTTATGATTTATTTTTTTTGGTATCAGAAAAAAATCTAGTTTTGGCACTAAATAAATCCCCCAAATGTCTGATAGTAAAAACACTACTTGTGACGAACAAGTCTTTAATGAATTTTTCAAAAGTCATGCTAAACTTTTGAGGAATTATCTATACTATAAGTTTGGAGATCTTGATCAAGCAGAAGATATCGTACAAGATTCTTTTATTAAACTATGGAATAATTGTGCAAAGGTTTCTTTAGACAAAGCAAAAAGTTACGTCTATACGATTGCTACTAATTTGGGAATTAGTAATGCTAGACATCAACAGGTAAAGTTTAAACATCAAAATTATATTACAAAAAGAAAAAGTGATGTGACTAATGAATCTCCAGAATTTGTTATGCTCGAAAAAGAATATATGGAGAAATTAAAAAATGCTATAGCTGATTTACCTGACAGGCAACGAGAAGTTTTTTTACTTAGTAGAATCGATAAAAAAACATATAGAGAAATTGCTGAATTATCTAATGTATCAGTAAAGGCAATTGAAAAATTAATGCATAAGGCATTGGTAACACTAAGAAAAAAAATTGGAAATATTTGATTTATAATTGTTTTCTGGTAGTAAACCACTAGATCGTTTTGAAAAAAAATAAATATAGGGGTAGGGTTATTAGATAATAAAACGTTTCTATTATATACAGACAAGTTATGTTGGACGATAAAAAAGATGATATATTCTTATCCAGATGGATTAATGGAGAGCTTTCTCCAGAGGAACTTCGTGAGTTTCAATCTCATCCGGAATATGATCATTACGCTAAGATTATGGCTGGTGCAGACACTCTGGAATTAATACCGTATGATTTAGATACCGCATTAAATAATATTAAATCTAACAAACAAACTTCTTTAAAGCAGCATAAGAAACCGGTTATTAAACTATGGCCAGCTATGGCTGTTGCAGCCTCAATTGCTATACTATTTGGTTTTTTCTTTTTTAAATCAAGCAACTCTTTTACCACTTCATATGGAGAACAATTAGCTGTTACATTACCAGATGGTTCGGAAATGATATTGAATGCGAAATCAGAAGCTACTTTTAACAAAAATGATTGGGAAAACAATAGAATAATATCCTTAGAAGGAGAAGCGTATTTTAAAGTAAAAAAAGGAAGCAAATTTACGGTTACTACCACAAATGGAGATGTTACCGTACTTGGTACAGAATTTAACGTACAATCGCTATCTTCTTATTTCGAAGCGGTATGCTATGAAGGTAAAGTTAATGTTACTCGAGGAGATGAAAACACTATACTTACAGCGGGGAAAGGTTATAGAAAAATTGCTAAAATCGCTTCTGAGAACTGGGTGTTAGAAGCTTTAGAACCTTCTTGGATTAGTAATACCAGTTCATTTAAAAGTGTACCATTAAAATATGTATTTATAGAATTGGAAGATCAGTATAATATCTCTATCGATACGAATGGAATTGACACCAAAACAATCTATACAGGAACTTTTCCTAATAATGATATAGAAGTTGCTCTTAAAACAGTTTTTAGTACCTTAGGTTTACAATACAAATTATTGCAAGACCAAAAAACAGTGGTATTAGATAAATAAGAGAATGACAAGATTTTTATGTGTTTGCATACTTTTCTGGGGAATGTCTGTTTTTTCGCAAGAAGAAACAACTATTATCAATGCAAAAAATGAAGCGCTATCCCAAATAATCCCTTCTATCGAAAAACAATTTAAAATCAAATTTTCTTATATAGATGCTACGATTATAAATAAACCAATTTCTTTACAGACAAGTGTAAAAACTACTTTAGAAGAAGTAATTGATTTACTGCAAAAACAAACGCAGCTAAAATTTGAAATTACTGGAAAAAATTTCATCACCATTAGAAAATATTCTAAAACAGATACTATTTCAATTTGTGGTTATATTTATAATGAAAGTAATGAACCTTTAGAGAGAATAAGAGTATTCTTTAAAGGGTCTAGAACAAATACTACTACTAATGATCAAGGTTATTTTGAAAACCAAGAAGTACCCTTTAATACTCCTATTCTAATAAGTGCACCAGGATTTAGACAAAAAGTTTTAAACTCATCCGAATTTACCAATACCAAATGTACCAATATATACTTAATTAATGCTATTGAAACCCTTGATGAAGTTGTTATACAAGAGTATCTTACCAAGGGAATTACTCAAAATAAGCGTGTAGTTAATATAAATCTAGAAGATATAGAAATACTTCCTGGTCTTACGGAGCCAGATATTTTACAAAGTATTCAATTAACTCCTGGTGTCAACAGCCCTTTCGAAACAGCATCAGGGTTATATGTTAGAGGTAGTGCTCCTAATCAAAACTTAGTACTCTGGAATGGTATTAAAACATATCATCAAGGACATCTTTTTGGCATGATATCAGCTTTTAACCCCTATGTGGTAAAAGAAGTAGATTTTTCTAAAAGTGGAGTAAGCGCTCAATATGGAGATCGGATTTCTGGAATAATCGATATCAAGACTGAAGATAAAATTGCTAATCGGTTTTCTGGAGGAGCCGGTTTTAATTTGATTAATTCAGACGCAGTTATTCATACTCCAATTATCAAAGACAAGGTCTCATTACAAATATCTGGTAGAAGATCATACACCGATATTCTAGAAACTTTTACATATAAACAGTTTGCTGATCGAGTTTTTCAAAATACTACAATTGCAGAAACTATCGAACTTAATGATGCAAAAAATGATTTTTTCTATGAAGACTATAATGCCAACCTAATCGCGAAAATTTCTGATTTTGATAAAATAGAAGCCAATGCGCTTTACAGTAAAAATGATCTTGATTTTAAACGAAGTGATAACCTAATGTCTTTTAATGATAATTTAATTACGGAGAATGAAGGATATAACCTTAGCTGGAAACATCAATCGAATAATGGCTTTAACCTTAAAACCAGTGGATATTATACGAGGTATCTATTAAATTATCAATTTATTACAGGTGAGTCTGGAAACATTATAGAAACAGAAAGTAAGAAGAACAGTGTAAAAGACTTAGGAGCTGCTATTGATGTAACATATTCTTTATCTCAATATCATACAATTTTAGGCGGGTATCAATTCTCTAATAACACTATTAAATATGCATTTGTTACAACAACACCAACATATGAATTGATTCTGGATCAAGACAATCGCCTTCTTAATACACACTCCATATACGGTGAGTATAAATATGAAATACCAAAAAACTTATACCTTTCTATGGGCGTAAGATTTAATAATTATGCAGAACTGAATCAATCATTTATAGAACCTAGAATCTTTATACAAAAAAACCTCTCTAAATCTTGGGAAATTAATGCTACAGGAGAATACAGAAGTCAAGCTGTTAGCCAAATAAGAGAATCCGTGGTAAGTGATCTATCTCTAGAGAATCAGGTTTGGACCTTATCCAACAAAGAGCAATTTCCTGTAATAACCAGCTACCAATTTACTTTGGGAAGTAGCTTTAAAAAACACAAATGGTATTTTGACATAGATACTTATTACAAGCAGATAGATGATATAACTTCCCTAACCGCAGGATTTATAAACCCAATTGATAACACCTATCACACCGGTGAAAGTAGAGTTTATGGAGTTGATCTTTTCCTAAAGAAACGATTTAACAATTATAAAACCTGGGTGAGTTACTCCTACATTAACACTAAAAACAAATTTGAAGACATTAATAACAATCAATCTTTTCCTGGTAATTGGAACATAGAACATACTGTTAAATGGTCTCACTTTTATAAAGTTAATAACTTTCAATTCTCATTAGGCTGGTTATGGCATACTGGTAAAGCGTTTACTAATGTAGATGGCGTAGATGAAAATGGAAATTTGGTAGTACTGGATTTTGGAGAAATCAATGGAAATAACTTGCCAATATACCATCGTCTTGATTTTTCTGCAATATATGATTTTAAAATTGGAGCTAATCCTAATACTAAATATCGATTAGGACTTTCTGTATTGAATCTATATGATAGAGAAAACCTTCTAAATCGAGAATTTAGAACAACCAACTCTTTAGACAATCGATTTATAAACTCTGATATTGTAGCATTGGGCATTACTCCTAATATTAGTTTTAGGATTTTTTGGTAACCTCTTATTCCTGAAAAAAGAATATAAATAAGTTTATTTTACAAAAAAAGAGGTGCTGAATTCAACACCTCTTTTTTAAACATTATATAATGTAATTTTCTTAGAATTGCTCTCTTCCTGAAAAATGGAAAGCTCCTTCTATAGCAGCATTATCATCACTATCACTTCCGTGTACAGCATTTTCGCTAATAGAAGTAGCAAATTTCTTACGGATAGTTCCTTCAGCAGCTTCTTCTGGATTCGTAGCTCCAATTAAAGTTCTAAAATCTTCAACAGCATTCTCTTTTTCAAGAATTGCTGCTACTATTGGACCACTAGTCATATATTCTACTAACTCTCCATAAAAAGGACGCTCACTATGCACCGCATAAAAAGCTTTAGCATCATCAGTAGTTAACTGTGTTAATTTCATTGCTACAATTCTAAAACCTGAAGCAGTTATCTGTTCAAGGATTGCACCGATGTATCCTTTTCTTACCGCATCCGGCTTAAGCATTGTAAAAGTTCTATTTGTTGCCATTTTTAAAGTTTGGTTTTTATCCTATCTCCTAGTTAAGGAAATTGATTTTTAATTATCTTTTTGACTATTAATGTCAAATGCAAAATTTTGTGCAAAAGTATATATAAAAGCATCAAAAACAATAAAAATCCTAAGAAAGTACTGTCTTTTATAAAATCGAATTTAATTATTCTATTTTTTTAAATACTCTTGCTTTATTTCTTGTAGTAAGGCGTTACTAGTTCCTCGCATTTGCATGGTTACTAATTTCCTGTCAAAATCAAATTTTAAGATACCAAAACTTGGAATAGCAATCACTTTTCCAGTTCTATATTGATTAGGTTCTCCACTATATTTAGAATATGCATGCGTTAACCCGCTAGAAGTAAAATCAATTAAAGGGTAAGGAATAGTAGATATATTCTTTTTTGAAAATTCTGAAATATGACGATCACCACTTAAGATCACACAATTCTTAGCCTCTGTTTTTGATATTAATTCTTCTAATTTTAATACTTCATTCGGAAAATTAGCCCAACTTTCCCATCCGTGTTCTCCGGATAAAAACTGAATACTACTAACAAGGACATTAAAATCTGCTTGACTAGATTTTAATTCTTTCTCTAACCATATCCATTGCTTTTTACCCAGTATTGTTCTCTTCAGGTTATCATTAGGTACATAACGTTTTTTTCCTGTAATATCTTTACGAAGTGAATCTCTAAAATATCGAGTATCTAATATCATCACCTTAATGCTACCTTTAGAAGTTTCAAAAAAATGAGATGTATATATTCCTTCCTGCTGTCTTCTTTGATCATCTTTATCAACGCCCATAAAATCAAGAAATAATTGTTGACTTTCTTTTTTCTTATGCCATTCTGCACCTACATCATTTTTGCCATAATCGTGATCATCCCAGGTGGCCATTACGGGAACTTTACTTTTTAATTTTTGATATCCCAAATTATTATTCTGAATTTTATAATCATCAGCAATTTTAGACATATCATCAGAATCACCATAAATATTATCTCCTCCCCAAATAAAAACATCGGGTCCGTTCTTTAGAATTTCTTCCCAAAATGGTTGAGGACTATTTTGTTTATTGCAACTTCCAAAAGCTATTGTAAAATCAGTATTTCCTTTTTGAGAAATTTCTTGAGCAGACACAAAATTTAAGATACATAGTATAAAAAAGAAAATAGATACTGGGGTTTTCATTTTTCGAAACAATTAGATATTGGTAAAAGTAATCATTCCAGTATTACCATATTATTAATTAATAGTATCTTCGCTGACCTATGAATACAAGTGAGTTTAAAGAAATAAAAGTGCTTTTAAGCACTCAAAAAAACATTGTAATTATTCCTCATAAAAATCCGGATGGTGATGCTATAGGATCTACTCTAGCCCTACATCATTATTTATCAAGTTTAGGACATACATCTACAGTTATAACGCCTAATGATTATCCAAGTTTTCTAAAATGGATTCCAGGTGAATCTTCTATCATTAAATATGATAGTGATACCGAATTAGCAGTTAAAAAAATTAGAGAAGCAGATATAATTTTCACATTAGATTTTAATCATTTTTCCAGAACTGGAAATATGGAAAGCGTGTTAGAGCATACAAACACCACTTTCATTATGATTGATCATCATCAACAACCTGATAATTATGCTACCTATACCTATAGTGATGTCGGCATGAGTTCAACTTGTCAGATGATTTATCATTTTATTGAAAATCTAGATGATTTGGATAAAATCACAGCAGATATAGCTACTTGTATATATGTTGGTATTATGACAGATACAGGTTCGTTTAGATTTCGATCCACGACAAATATTACGCATAAAGTGATCGCTGACCTAATTGAACGTGGAGCTAACAACACTGCTATTCACGAAAATATTTATGACAACAACACCTATTCTAGATTACAATTACAAGGTGTAGCACTTAAGAATTTAAAAGTACTTCCAGAATACAAAACTGCTTACATCACATTGTCTCAAAAAGAATTGGATGATCATAATTTCAAAAAAGGTGATACCGAAGGATTTGTTAATATGGGATTATCTGTAGAAGGAATTGTTTTTGCACTCATTTTTATAGAAAACAAAGGCGAAAATATTATAAAAATATCACTACGCTCTAAAGGTGAATTTTCGGTGAATGAATTTTCTAGAAATCACTTCGAAGGAGGAGGACATCATAATGCTGCTGGAGGAAAAAGTAATCTTTCTCTAGGCGAAACTGTTGAAAAATTTATTAGTATCTTACCGTCTTATAAAAATGCCCTGAATTCATGAGATATTTTCTCCTATTAATAAGTTTCCTAACGCTATTTTTCTCTTGTAAAGCTCCAGAAGCAAGAAAACCTGTAAGTATTTCGTCAGGATCATTTATTAATGAATCTATTAATCGAAATAAAGAACTTAGCGCACGAGAAGAGGCTAGGATACAAAAAATAATACAGCAAGATTCTTCTAATAATTACATCACTTCTGAAGGGGGGTTTTGGTATTATTATGAAAAAAAAGACACTTTAACTTCTGGTACTGCCAAATTTGGTGATATTGTTAATTTCAATTATGACATCAAAGATCTTAACGGAGATACTATATATAGTGAAAAAGAGTTAGACACTGTAAACTACGCTATTGACCAAGAAGATCTATTTTTTGGTTTGAGAGAAGGATTAAAAATAATGAAAGAAGGAGAAATAGTAACATTTCTATTCCCTTCTTATCAAGCATACGGATATTATGGAGACAATCATAAGATTGGAACAAATATTCCGTTAATATCTAGAGTAAAACTCAATAAAATCACAAAACAATCAACAAAAGAAAATTAAATCTTAACTAAAAAAATGAAAAAATTAAGTCTTTTATTTTTAGCACTTATCACCCTTACATTTACTAATTGCGAGGAAAAGTACCCAGAACTTGGAGATGGAATCTATGCAGAAATCATTACCAATAAAGGAACTGCTATAGCTGAATTACATTACAAAGAAACTCCAATGACAGTGGCAAATTTTGTTTCTCTAGCAGAAGGAACGAACACTATGGTAGATAGTTTATATAAAGGAAAGAAGTATTACAACGGAATTATTTTCCATAGAGTTATCAAAGATTTTATGATCCAAACTGGTGATCCTCTAGGAACAGGAACAGGTGACCCTGGTTACAAATTTCCGGATGAAATCGTAGACTCATTAACGCATAAGTCTAAAGGTATTTTATCTATGGCTAACTCTGGTCCAGCTACCAACGGAAGTCAATTCTTTATTACATTAAAAGAAACTCCTTGGTTAAACGGTAAACATACTGTTTTTGGAGAAATCGTTTCTGGTCAGGATATCGTGGATAGTATTGGTGTCACTGAAACTAAACCTGGAGACAAACCTGTATCTGAAATAAGAATGGAACAAGTTAATATCATTCGTAAAGGAAAAGATGCTAAAGCATTTGATTCTAAAGCGGCTTTTGAAGATAAACTAAAAGCGCTAGAAGAAGAGAAATTAGAGAAAGAACGTATTGAAAAGGAAAGACAAGCTGAGATAGCTAAAAAGTTTCCTGCTATTGCTGCAGAATTCGCTGAATTAAGAAAAAAGGCGACTAAGTTAGAAAGTGGGTTAGAGATTCTATTTTTAGAACAAGGAAATGGAGAACAACCTAAGCAAAGTGATATGGTACAAGTAAACTATCAAGGATCCTTTACTGATGGAAAAATGTTTGACACAAACCTTGTAGAAAAAGCAAGAGAAATGGGACTTTTTGATCAGCGTCGTGCTGACCATCCAAAAGGATATGTTCCTTTAGAAATTCCTTATTCTCCAGAAGCTAAAATGATTCCTGGTTTTAAAGAAGGAGTTCAACAAATGAAAGTAGGAGATAAAGCGATTATCTTTGTCCCTCCTCATTTAGGGTATGGAGAAAGAGGTAGAGCTCCAATTCCACCAAATACAGAAATGGTTTTCGAACTAGAATTAGTTGGGATCTTAGGAAAACAATAAACCTATCTATTAATAATATAAAAAAGGCATCTCAAGTTTTATTTGAGATGCCTTTTCTTTTAGTATAAATTAAAAAACTATTTATTAGGAATATTTTCTAATATTTCTTTGACAAATCCCCAATACTTCTGAGCAGAAGAAATACTAGCTCTCTCATCTGGAGAATGTGCTCCTAAAATCGTAGGACCAAAAGATATCATATCCATATCTGGGTAATTCTGTCCCAGAATACCACATTCTAAACCGGCGTGGCAAGCGGCAATATGAGCTTTTTCTCCATTTATTTTTTGATACAAACTATCTAATACTTTTAATATTGCAGAATCCATATTTGGTGCCCAACCTGGATAATCGCCATCCGTTGTTACTTCGCATCCTATCAATTCAAAAGTAGCTCGTAACTTATTAACTAAATCTAATTTGGTAGAATCTACACTACTTCTAGTTAAGCATTCAATCTTAATATTTCCGTTGCCAATCGTTACTTTTGCTATATTATTAGATGTTTCCACTAAATCAGAGATCGATAAACTCATAACGTATACACCATTATGAGCGGCATATAAAGATTTTAAAACACCCTCTTGAACACCCAATTCCATTACTTTACTCGGTAGTTCAACCTGCTTCAATTCTATTGATAGGCTTGGATCTACCAAAGAAAGTTCTTTTTTTACTGTAGAGATCAATTCCGAAGTTTCAAATTCAAAAGCTTCAGATTGTATCGTATCAACAACAACTGTTGCAAAACTCTCTCTAGGAATAGCATTTCGTAAACTCCCACCTTTAATCTCATGAATTCTAAGTCCAAAATTCTCAAAACCATCAAATAACAATCTATTCATTATTTTATTAGCATTACCTAAACCTTTATGAATATCCATTCCAGAATGGCCTCCATTAAGACCAGTCACAGAAATTTGATATGCTGTTTTACCTTCCGGCATATCTTCCTGACTGTAAGTCCTCTCTGCAGTTACATCTACACCACCTGCACATCCAACTCCAATTTCATCATCTTCTTCTGTATCTAAGTTAAGTAGAATATCTCCTTGTAACCAATTTGGTTTTAATCCCATTGCTCCGGTCATTCCAGTTTCTTCATCAATAGTAAACAATGCTTCGATTGCAGGATGTGATAATTCACTAGATTCTAGAATAGCCATAATAGTAGCTACACCTAATCCATTATCAGCTCCTAAAGTAGTTCCTTTAGCACGCACCCAATCACCATCTACATACATTTCTATTCCCTGAGTATCAAAATCAAAAACCGTATCAGCATTTTTTTGATGTACCATATCTAGATGAGATTGCATCACTACAGTCTTTCTATTCTCCATGCCAGAAGTAGCAGGTTTTCTTATCAAAACGTTCCCTACTTCATCTACTTCTACCGGTAACCCAAGAGACGTACCAAAATCTTTCATAAAAGCAATTACTCGCTCTTCTTTTTTAGAAGGCCTTGGTACAGCGTTCAAATCCGCAAATTTATTCCAAAGTTTCTTAGGCTCTAGGTTTCTTATTTCTGAATTCATATATGTATTGTGTTTTTGGCAAATGTACATTATGATAATCTTAATTCAAATCATATATTAAATGTTGTAGATTTACAATCTGATATATTTCATTACATGCAATCTAAAACAAAACTATACCTTACTTTTCTTTTACCAGTTCAGTTTATAATTATCAAAATTCTTTCTTTCTTTCCAGAATTTATAGATCGTTTTTATAGTAATGGAGTTTTTGTTTACACCTCTAAAGCCTTGCGATATGTATTTGGTTGGATTCCTTTTTCTTTTGGTGATATAGGGTATAGTATTTTAATTATTCTTTTGATTCGTTTTTTATTTAAGAAAGTATTTCGAAAAAAAGTTCAATGGAAAAAAATATTGTTAGATGTAGGTGCTACCATATCTATAGTATATGCCGCTTTTCATTTGTTATGGGGAATGAACTATTATAGATTACCAATGCACGAAATATTAGAAATTGAAGATCAATACAGTGAAGCTGAACTTTTAATGGTCTCTGAAAAACTTATTAAACGCGCTAATTCTATACATGAAAGTTTAGAATCCGATGACTCTCTATCAATAGTAATGCCTTATGACAAAGAGGAAATATTCGAAAAAACAATACCAGCCTACGAACAAATTAATGAAGTAATTCCTAATCTTCGATATTCTCCAAAAAGTATTAAAAAATCTTTACTGAGTATTCCCTTAACATATATGGGGTTTAGTGGATATTTAAATCCTATTACCAATGAAGCCCAAGTAAATGGATTAATTCTTAATTATAAAGCTCCGACCACTAGTTGCCATGAAGAAGCACACCAATTAGGATTTGCAAAAGAAAATGAAGCTAATTTTATCGCGGCTTTAACCACTATGAATTTTAATGATCCTTATTTCAACTATAGTGGAACCACTTTTGCTCTTAAATTCTGTCTTAATGACCTCTACCTTAGAGACGAGCAAAAAGCATTTTGCTTGATCGAAAAACTAAGACCCGGAATATTAAAAAATTACAAAGAAGTGAATGACTTTTGGATGAGTTATCAAAATCCACTAGAACCTATTTTTAAAAGTACATACGACAGCTATCTTAAGGCTAATAATCAACCAAAAGGTATGGAAACGTATAGCTATGTAGTTGCATTACTAGTAAACTATTATAAGGATAAGTTATAATGTATCTGTAATTGTAGAATTCAAAATTTCCTGTTCCTTGTTAAAAAATTACTAATTTGTAAGGTCTTTCTGTAGCAAAAGTTATCTTTAAAACCAATTCATTTTTTACACTAACTCTTATGAAAAAACTATTTTTATCACTTGCTGTGATATTTATGGGATTTAATTTTTATGCTCAAGAATATTTCCCAAAAAATGACGGTGTTAAGACGTCTAATTCTAATTATACTGTTTTTACGAATGCTGTCATTCACACATCTCCTGGAACAGAGATTACTAATGGCACATTAATTATACAAAAAGGTAAAATTCAACAAGTAGGTACTGGATTATCCATTCCTAAAAATAGTATTGTAATTGATCTGCAAGGGAAACACATATATGCTTCCTTCATTGATCCTTTTACTAGCTTCGGAATTAAAAAGCCTAAAAGACAAGGAGGTTCTTTTAGAAGCAATCCTCAATATGATGCTTCTAGAGAAGGATATTATTGGAATGACCATATCCGTCCAGAAACAAATTCATTAGATGATTTTACTTATGACAAGAAAAAGGCTGATGAATTTATCAAAGCTGGATTTGGAACATTAAATACTCATATGCCTGATGGAATTATGAGAGGAACCGGTTTATTAGTCGCTCTTAATAATGATGGCACCAAAGGTGATCGTTTATTAAGTGATGCATCATCACAATTACTTTCTTTTTCAAAAAGCAATAAAAGCAAACAAATGTACCCTACATCACTAATGGGTTCGATGGCACTGCTAAGACAAGTATATTTAGATGCCAAATGGTACACCACTAATGATACAGATTATAAAGATCTATCTATAGAAGCTTTGAATAAAAACAAAAACTTACCTCAAATTTTTGAAGCAGGAAGTAGAATTAATGGTTTTAGAGCCGATAAAGTAGGTGACGAATTTAATATTCAATACATCATCGTTGGTGGTGGTGACGAATATGCTAGAATCAATAAAGTAAAAGCTACCAATGCCAAATATATAATTCCGCTTGATTTTCCCGAAGCTTATGATGTATCTGACCCGTATATGGCTAACCTAGTAAGCTTAGGTGATATGCGCCATTGGAACCAAGCACCGACAAACCCATCTATTTTGGCTAAAAATGGAGTTCAATTTTCACTAACTACACACAAGCTAAAAAAGATTGCTGATCTCAATGCAAGAATCGAAAAAGCAATCAAGCACGGATTAGACAAAAAAACTGCATTAGAAGCGTTGACTACAGTTCCTGCTCAGATCTTAGGAAAAAGTGATGTACTAGGAACTCTTAAAAAAGGGGCATATGCTAATTTTTTAATTACTAGTCAAGAGTTATTTTCCAAGGATAATATTATCTATGAAAATTGGGTACAGGGACATAAGAACATTGTTAATGATATGAATACCACGGATATCAATGGTGCATATGAACTAACACTTGCCGGAAAAACGTATGATGTATCCATTTCGGGAAAACCTGCTAAACCAAAGGCCGAAGTAAAACTTGGAGAAACTAAATTAGGAAGTAAAATGACATACACTAATGATTGGGTATCCCTTACTTTTACGGACGCTGATACTACAAAAACTCAATATACTAGAATAGTAACTGCAATTAATAAAAACCCTAAATTTTGGAGCGGAAAGGCGATTTTGCCAAACGGATCAGAGACAACTTTTACGGCAAAACAAAAGCCAAAAGATGCTGCTAAAAAAGATGGAAAAAAAACTGAGGACAAAAAGGAGACCCCAAAGGTACTGCCAGTAACCTATCCAAATATCGCCTACGGAAATAGTAAACTTCCTAAATCTGAAAACATATTATTCAAAAATGCCACTGTATGGACAAACGAAGTTGATGGAATTCTGACAGAAACTGATGTCTTAATCAAAAATGGAAAAATTGCCGGGATCGGAAAAAATCTAAATGCTGGAAATGCTAGAATTGTAGACGCTACTGGAAAACATTTAACTAGCGGTATTATTGATGAGCATTCTCATATCGCAGCAGCAGCAATTAATGAAGCTGGCCATAATTCAACTGCAGAAGTAACAATAGAGGATGTGGTCTCACCAGATGACATCAATATGTATAGAAACCTTGCGGGTGGAGTAACTTCTATCCAAATCTTACACGGATCGGCTAACCCTATTGGCGGTAGATCAGCAATCCTAAAATTAAAATGGGGAGAAAGTGCAGAAAATCTTATTTTCAATAACTCACCTAAGTTTATCAAATTTGCCTTAGGAGAAAATGTGAAACAAAGTAATTGGGGAGATGCAGAAAGAATACGTTTCCCACAGACTCGTATGGGTGTAGAACAATTGTATGTAGATTATTTTACACGTGCTAAGCGATATGAAAAACTAAAAAATAGTGGAAAGCCATATCGAAAAGATATAGAAATGGAAACCTTAGTTGAAATCCTCAATGGCAAACGTTTTATAAGCTGTCACTCTTATGTGCAGAGTGAAATTAATATGCTGATGAAAGTGGCTGAAAAATTCAACTTTAGAATCAACACGTTTACCCACATTCTTGAAGGATATAAGGTTGCAGACAAAATGGCTAAACACGGTGTAGCTGGATCTACTTTTTCTGACTGGTGGGCTTATAAATATGAAGTAAATGATGCCATTCCTTATAACGCTACCATTATGCATAATCAAGGAGTACTTGTTGCTATTAATAGTGATGATGGTGAGATGTCTCGACGATTAAATCAAGAGGCTGCAAAATCCGTGAAATATGGAGGAATTAGTGAAGAAGAAGCTTGGAAATTTGTTACGCTAAACCCAGCAAAAATGTTACACATTGATGATCGTGTAGGGAGTATTAAAGTAGGAAAAGATGCAGATGTTGTTTTATGGACAGATCACCCTCTTTCTATATATGCCAAAGCAGAAAAAACGTTGATTGATGGAGCTACTTATTTTGATTTAGAAAAAGACAAAGCTATGCGAAAATCAATTGCTGATGAAAGAAACGAGCTGTCTACCATGTTATTAAAGGCAAAAAATAGTGGATTAAAAACACAGCCGCCTAAGAAAAAAGAAAAACAACATTTTCACTGCGATACTGTAGAACACATTCACTAAACACCGATTACAAAATGAAAAAAATATCATATATACTATTGTTGCTAATGGTTACATTCGGAAGTGTAATTGCACAACAAACTCCGGCAAAAAGCCAGACTGAAGCAATTACTATTACCGGAGCTACTGCTCATATCGGTAATGGAGAAGTGATTGCCAACAGCATTATTATTTTCGAAAATGGTAAAATTACTACTGTTGGTACCAATGGTACTGTTGCTACCAAAGGAAAAGCAATTGATGCAACTGGAAAACATATATACCCAGGATTTATAGCACCTAATTCTACCTTAGGGTTGGTTGAAATCGGAGCCGTAAGAGCTACCGATGATGACAGTGAAATTGGAGGTTTTAATCCACACATCCGAAGTATTATAGCATACAATGCAGAAAGTAAAATTGTAGAAAGTATGCGTCCAAATGGTGTATTGATTGCGCAAACCACACCACGTGGCGGATGGATTTCTGGCACTTCTTCTATTGTACAATTAGATGCTTGGAATTGGGAAGATGCGGCCATCAAAACCGATGATGGGATCCATATGAATTGGCCAAGTCCTTTTACTAGAGGTAGATGGTGGCTAGGAGAAGATCCTGGATTTAAACCAAATAAAAAATACCAGGAACAGGTAACTGCTCTAGCAGATTATATGAATCAAGCCAAAGCTACTATGCAATCGAACACTAGTAACGAAAACTTACCTCATGTAGCAATGCAAAAAGTTTTTGATGGTACACAGACCTTATTTGTTCATGTTGGAGCGGAAAAAGCTATTTTGGATGTATTGCGTTTTGCTAAAGAACAACAACTTAAAAAAGTAGTATTGGTAGGAGCTGATGAAGCTTATAAAGTAGCCGAACAGCTTAAACAACAAAACATTCCTGTACTACTTACAAGAACACACTCTACACCAAATTATGAAGATGATGATTATGATTTGCCATATAAAAATGCAAAGTTATTGGTAGATGCAGGTGTGTTAGTAGCATTACAAAACAGCGGTCAGATGGAACGCGCCAATGCGCGTAACCTCCCTTTCCAAGCTGGAACTGTGGCTGCTCACGGATTAGATAAAGAAAAGGCTGTACAGCTAATTACTGGTAATAGTGCTAAAATTTTAGGCATTGATAATATCGTAGGCACCTTAGAAGTTGGTAAAGATGCTACTTTATTTATAAGTATTGGAGATGCTTTAGACATGAGAACCAATCAGTTAGAAAAAGCCTTTATCCAAGGAAGAGATATCAGCTTAGAAAGTCACCAAACAAAACTATGGAAACGCTATAGCGATAAGTATACAAAATAAAAAAGCTTTATTTCATTAAAAAGAAAGAGGCACTTCATAGAAGTGCCTCTTTCTTTTTAAATTCCCAATTTACTCATCTGATGTTTACTTTTATATTTAAGCGCGACTGTAGCTCTTACGGATTCATATATTTCATCCTCTCCTCTTGATCTCCAGAAAGCTTTCACACCTTCTTTTACTAACCAAGACATTGATGGAGTATACGTAGGTCTTGGGACTAAATGCATTGCAGCAGAAGCCTCTAATGCTTCTGCATACATTTCTGCCGCCAAATCACCTAATTGATCTGATACATCATGTTCTGAGATTGTATTCTTAGGATAAAAAAAGTTTAAAATTTCTACTACCATTTGGTCATTACTAATAGAACTCATTGAATAAGGTTTTAAGAGATTAAAAAATGTGTGAACTAATTTATTTACACAAAAATCAAGAAAATCAACCTTAAATCACACCCTGTTTTCAGTGAAACTCTATACACTACAATTGATATATCAGCTTTTAAATTCTTTCATATCTTGCAATGCACTAACCAACATATTTACGTGATTATGTGTACAGCTCTCCCCCATAATTCCTATTCTCCATATCTTTCCTGCGAAAGCGCCTAAACCACCTCCTACTTCAATATTATATTTAGTTAGTAACTTTTTACGCAATATTGCTTCATCATTTCCTTCTGGTAAAAAAACTGCATTTAAATTGGGTAATCGATATTGCTCTTCTACTAAATATCTAAATCCTAAAGATTCTAGTTTTGTTTTTAAAACCTCGTGTACTTCTTGATGTCTTTTCCATCTGTTTTCTAAACCTTCCTCTAATACGATTCTTAGCGATTCTCTTAAAGCGTATACCGAAGAAACTGGTGCAGTATGATGATAAGCACGTTTAGCACCTCCCCAGTAGTTTTTAACTAAACTTAAATCTAAAAACCAACTTTGCACCTTTGTTTTTCTATTCTCTAGTGCTTTTAGCGCATTATCAGAAAAACTTACAGGTGATAAACCTGGAGGGGCACTTAAATTCTTTTGTGTACCAGTGTATATTGCATCTATATTCCAATCATCCACTTTTAGTTCCATACCACAATAAGAAGTTACAGCATCTACCATTAATAATCCACCAGCGTTATGAACCAGATCACTAATTTCTTTTAAAGGTTGTAAAGCTCCGGTAGAAGTTTCTGCATGTACAAGTGCTACTAATTTTGGTTTTTTGCATATGTCCAAGGCCTTTTTTATATCTTCTGGAGTGATCACTGTTCCCCAAGCTACCTCAACTTTATGTACTTTAGCACCACATCTTTCGGCTATATCCGCCATTCTACCACCAAAAACTCCATTGATACAAATAATAGCTTCGTCTCCAGGTTCTAATAAATTAACCAAACAAGTTTCCATACCAGCACTACCGGGGGCAGAAACTACAAAAGTCATATGATTGTTAGTCATAAAAGTATCTTGTACCATCGTTTTAACCTCATCCATAATGGTAACAAATTCTGGATCTAAATGCCCAATTAATGGTGTAGACATTGCTTTAAGTACTCTAGGATGTGCATCTGATGGTCCAGGTCCCATCAAAATCCTATTACTCGTTGTTAGTTCTTTATACATAAAATTATTTTTGTGTGTGTTACTATATCGTTTTCGTAAATAGAATTAGATAAAGGATATAAAATTAATTAATTCTAAAAATGTACTTGAATAGACTTTAAGGTATTCTTATTTAAAAGTGCACCACTTATGATTTTTTCGCAATAAACAAAGAGTATTCTCTTATACAATTATCAAATACTAAAAATCACACCTATATTTTTATCAAAAAAAGTTTTCGCTTTCTGAAAAAACAAAGAGCTCCATTAGACAAAAACTAACAGAGCTCTTTTTAATATCTTATAATTTATAGAAGACCTATTTCACATCTTTCGGCTTACTAAATATAAAAGCATCCATTTTTTCTTTACTCGCAGAGGCATTTACGAAGTTTCTCTCACTTTTAACTTCTCCTACAATTCCATCTTTATAAGATCTCCATTTTAAGGTTTTTGGCAACAATAACCCGTCAATATCATTCCAATCTGAATATTCTATAAGGCTAATTTTCTCACTACTTTCTTTACTAAAAAATGTTACTGTGTATCCTAAAAATTTCATCTTATATGATTCTGAATCATAGTATACAAAGTAATTATCCTTTGGAGAATCACCAATTGCTTCTCCATAAGATATTTTATAACCAGGATATGATACTTCTCCCACTTTTAAATCGTCCACTTTTTCATAAGAAATACCATCATCTCCCAATACGAAAGGCATTGCATAAAAATAGAACATCAAGTTATGATAAAAACGTGGGTTCCCTTTAAAATAAGTTGAATCTTGCTCAATCCATGCTTCTTTCCCATCAAAACCTAATTGAAACTTGTCTGTTTCGATACGTGCATGTCTAGTTTTAAGATCCGTAGTATGCTTTTCATTACCTTCTGGGTTAGAAAGTTCAAAAACCAAGGAATTCTTTTCATCAAAAGATTGAATCCCACCGTGAGCTTTAAAAACAGCAGCTATATCTTTTGGGAAATCACTAGAGCGATCAGGAATAATTATTTCTTCTTTCTCTTCTACAACAATTTCTTTTTCTTCTTTAAGTGTTTCTTTACAAGAAAATAAAACACTGAGAATTAGTACGGATACTATTATTTTTTTCATTTTTGGATGTAAGGTTATTGTTTAAGTTTACAATAGTCGTCTTTTATTTACAACCTTACAAAAATCAAAATTTACTTTTTACTTTTTACAATTTCACCAACTTCGTAAATGTGATTTTTATCCGAAAAAGTATAAGTATTCTTATTATATCTAAACGTATTTGTGTCTGCCCCATCGATTATCTTTCCATTAAAAAAGACGTAATTTTTATCTTTTGTGTACCCATGCTCTAGTTCTTTAAAAGTAGTAACATCTACTTCTTCTATTGCCTCTCCTTGATAAAATATCTTATCGTCTATTCTCACTAATCCATTATCCTCAAAAAAATTAATAGCGTTACTATTTTTAAAAGGAATAGTAATAACTTCATCTAGGCTTTCTGAATTTTGATATCCCACATAAAAATACACATTATTATCGTCTCGAATATAGTAGTCTGTCAAAGAAACAATTCCTGAGATATTAGCTTCTTCAATCTTACGAGGAGGGTTTCCATAAGAATAATAATACACTCCTTTTTGATCTTTACAAAAGTGACTATTGATCTCATCAAAAGATGCAACATCTAGGGAATCATTTCTTTTATAATTTTGATATACAAAATTCTTGTCTTTAGCAAAATCGAAACTTATCTGAGTAAAAGTTTTTGCATCTGCTCCTTCTAGAATTTTTAGTGCTTTTATATCTTTTGTACCTATATGATAATAATTATCGTTTAATTCATATACGTGATTTTTATCTATAGGTGTATACCCTAACAGCACTTCGAATGATGCAAGATCTATTTCATTATTAATTGCTCTTGATTTAAAATAAGCTTGATCTTTATCTTTAGCATAATCCCTTGCTAGAACCTGAAATGTTTGCATATCAACTTCCATTTCATCTTTTCCTAATTCAAACCAATTACCCATTGGACTATAAATAATGCCTTCTTTATCTCTTGTATAATAATAAGAATCGGATAACTCTTTATTTACTTCTTTTCCAAAAGGGTTAAAAAAACGATACAATCCATAAATACACAAGGCACCTATTGATATAAATAAAATAACAACTATCATTATGATTTTTTTTACCATAGGATCAAAACTACAAAATGTTCAATACTCAAATCACCCTATAAACAGTGATTTAACTCATAGAAACAAAATCAAAACAATCAAGTTTTCTGTTTTTTCTTTTTGGCAGCAGGAAAGAGAACATTGTTAAGAATCAAACGATATCCAGGAGAATTAGGATGCAATTCTAGCTCAGTTTTTGGATCTCCTACTCTATGCTGATAATCTTCTGGATCATGACCTCCATAAAAGGTAAAGAAACCTTTTCCTTTAATTCCATGAATATATCTAGCTTCGTTGTTAGTTCTATTTTCTCCAAGAACTAATACATTAGATTTAATTTCAGTAGGGTCATATGCTGTGGTCTGCCCCATAAAACCTTTTACCAATGCGGTATGATTCTGACAAAGCATCGTAGGAATCGGATCCCATTTCGCAGAAAAATCCATTAGCGTAAAATAATCTGTAGTTTTAGAAATACGACGTTTTCTAGTCATATCTATAGAAGAAAACTCATATACATTTGGACTACGTTCGAGCGTAAAATCTTTAAACGCAAATGTTTTATTATAATCGATTTTAGACTGATAACCTGGTTCACTTGGATCTCCGTCAAACATTGGCTCGCAAATATCCACTCCTTCTGCAGCTATAGCTATTTCAAAACTATCTGTAGCACTACACATAGCGAACATAAACCCACCACCTACTACATAATCTCGAATCTTAAGTGCTACTGCAAGTTTTTCTTGAGAAACCTTTTCATAACCTAGTTCAAATGCCAATTTCTCTGCATTGGCTTTTTCTTGTATATACCAAGGTGCCGCTCTATAAGATGCATAAAACTTACCATATTGTCCAGTAAAATCTTCATGATGTAAGTGTAACCAGTCGTATAAAATAAGATTATCTTCTAAAACTTCTTTATCATATACAGTCTCGTACGGGATTTCGGCAAACGTTAAAACCATTGTTACCGCATCATCCCAAGGTTGATTCCCTTTTGGAGAATACACCGCTATTTTAGGTGCTTTTTCTAAAATAACAGCTTCCATATTTTTAGAGGGACTACTTATATCCTCTAAAATTTCTTCTGTTTTAGCGTTGCTCAGAACTTCATAAGAAACCCCACGAATCGTACATTCTTTTTTAATGTCATCCGTATCAGGTAATAAAAAAGAACCTCCTCTATAATTAAGTAGCCATTTAACTTTTAGATCTTTGCTAAGTGTCCAATATGTAATTCCATAGGCTTTTAAATGGTTTTGCTGACCTTCGGCATCCATAGGAATTAACACATACGAAGCGTATGATTGAAAAGTAAAGAAAAATAATAGTGCGTAAATCAAAAATTTACACTTCATTTTAGAAAGGAACGTCATCATCATCATTAGAGTCATTTATGCTACTCCCAAAGGCTTCATCGGCACTAGGAAGATGGCTTGTACTAAAAGGATCATCTTCTTCTTTACCATCATTCATCTTAGAATGAAACTCAAAAGGAGTACTAAAGTCATCTAAGTTATCAAATTTACCTAAGTGACCAATAAATTTTAACCTAATATTTTCTAAACCACCATTACGGTGTTTGGCAACAATAAACTCTCCTTGTCCTTGAGTAGGTGATCTTTCTTCATCATCCCACTCATCTATCTTGTAATATTCTGGTCTAAATATAAATGCTACAATATCCGCATCCTGCTCAATCGCTCCAGATTCCCTCAAGTCACTCAATAACGGTCTCTTACTACCTCCACGAGTTTCTACAGCACGTGATAACTGTGATAATGCAATAACAGGAATATTCAATTCTTTTGCTAATGCCTTAAGGTTACGAGAAATTGTCGAAATCTCTTGTTCACGGTTTCCATTCTTACCACTACCACCTGCTGTCATTAATTGTAAATAATCTATAACAATCATTCTTATACCATGCTGAGAAGAAAGACGTCTTGCTTTTGCTCGTAAATCAAAAATGGAAAGAGAAGGAGTATCATCTATAAAAAGAGGAGCTTTCTCTAAGTCTTTTACTTTTACATTAAGTTGTTCCCATTCGTGTTTTTCTAACTTACCAGTACGTAATTTCTCTGAAGAAAGACCCGTTTCTGAAGATATTAAACGTGTAATCAGCTGTACTGATGACATCTCTAATGAGAAGAATGCAACAGGAATATTAGCTCCAACTGCCATATTTCTAGCCATAGACAATGTCAAAGCAGTTTTACCCATACCAGGACGTGCTGCAACAATAATCAAGTCACTTGGTTGCCAACCAGAGGTCAGCTTATCTAATTTATCAAAACCAGAAGGAACTCCACTCATTCCTTCTTTATTCGATATTTCCTGAATTTTTTTCTTTGCTTGAATTACTAAACTTTGAGCAGTCTCTGTGGATCTTTTTATATTTCCTTGAGTTACCTCATATAATCTAGATTCTGCCATGTCCAAAAGATCGAAGACATCTGCGGTCTCATCGTATGATTCTTCGATAATCTCATTCGATATTTTTATCAGACTACGCTGTATATATTTCTGCAAAATTATACGAGCATGAAATTCGATATGTGCTGAAGATGCTACCTTTTGGGTAAGTTGAATTAGATAAAATTCCCCACCTGCTAATTCAAGTTTTGCATCTTTCTTAAGTTGACTCGAAACCGTTAATAAGTCAATCGGCTCTGAGTTTTCGAACAACTTATATATAGCGTCAAAAATATATTTATGAGATTCTTTGTAAAAAACATCGGGATTAAGAATGTCGATAATTTCATCGACTCCTTTTTTATCTATCATCATCGCCCCAAGCACAACTTCCTCTAAATCAGTTGCTTGAGGAGGTATTTTTCCTTTTTCCAGCGAAATTACGTTCCCCCGACCATAATTAGATTGCTGAGCTTGCTGTACTTTTTCCATAACTACGAATGTAAAAAAATTGTAAAGAGGTGGACCTTATACAAAGGTAATCAATGTCCACCAGTCTTCAACAAATGAACTGTTGATAACTTAATTATATTGTTAATAAGCATAAAAAAATCCGAAGTCAAAAACTTCAGATTTTTGTGTCAAGTGATTTATTAGGGGTTAGCCTTTGAAGACCCCCATATTTGCATATTTATCCATACGCTTTTCTACCAATTCTTCTGGTGATAAGTTTTTCATCTCTTCAAAAGATGACAAAATTTTATCTCGAACAGCTTTAAATGTTTTTTCACGATCACTATGAGCTCCACCAAGCGGTTCTCTTACGATTTCATCCACAACTTTAAGTTTAGCACTATCTTTTGCAGTTAATTTCAATGCTTCGGCTGCAATTTCCTTTTGCTCCCAACTTCTCCATAGAATAGAAGAGCAGTTTTCAGGAGAGATTACAGAATACCAAGAATTTTCTAGCATCAATACTTTATCACCTACTCCTATTCCTAATGCACCTCCACTGGCACCTTCTCCAATAATAATAACAGTAATAGGAACTTTAAGACGTGTCATTTCTAGGATATTTCTAGCAATAGCTTCTCCTTGTCCTCTTTCCTCAGCTTCTAAACCTGGATATGCTCCTGGAGTATCAACAAAACAAACTACAGGAATATTGAATTTTTCAGCACTCTTCATCAAACGAAGTGCTTTTCTATATCCCTCAGGATTAGCCATCCCAAAGTTTC
Source organism: Aquimarina sp. MMG015 (assembly GCF_018100855.1). NCBI lineage: Bacteria > Pseudomonadati > Bacteroidota > Flavobacteriia > Flavobacteriales > Flavobacteriaceae > Aquimarina > Aquimarina sp. MMG015. Next base: position 295,527 of record NZ_JAGJEB010000006.1, on the reverse strand, counting down.
TATATTGTCTTGTCTTTGTATTGTATCCTTTTTGTTGACCAATGAACATAAAACTTTGATCACCAATTTTACCTAAACCTCCAATCATCGCTTTGTCATCTTTAACATTACGATCTCCATGTAATTCTAAAAAAGAATCTCCGCATATAGCATTTATATAATCTAATGTATATGGCCTAGATGGATGTCTAGATAATTGTACTCGCTGCCAAGCAGTCAAGTTCTTATAAATCTCCTTTTTAGTCTCATTTAATTTTTTTTCAATTTGCTTACAGGTATCCGTGACATCAACATCACTTTCAGCTCCTATTGCGCAAGCTTTTTCAAATTGTTCTTCGAGTTCTTTTATGGGGAGTTCAAATTCTAAATATTCCATATCAAGAATATATTTTGTTTTTTTTAACTAGGGTTAGCAGACAAATATAAAACAATACTTGTTAAACTAGTATTAAGACCTTTGTCTTTTTATTTTTTTAATATTTTTAAATATACCATTCAACACTACTGTGCTAAGTATAATAAGGGCTCCGTAATAAAATCCTGGGTTCATTTTTTCTGAATCTCCAAAAATTAAAAATGCTAATACAATTCCATAAACAGGCTCTAAATTTATCGTTAACATTACTGTATATGGACTTAAGTATTTCATAACCTGAACTGAACCTATAAAAGCATAAGCCGTGCAAAATGAAGCAAGTATTATTAAAAATATCCAATCCGAGGTTGATAACTGAAAGAAACCAATTGTAAAACCGTCATTTTCTGCTCCTAAAAAAGACATTCCTGTCAAGTAAATTGTCACAAAACCCACTCCAGTTAATAATTCATAAAAAGAAATCATTGAAGGAGAATATTGTTGAGCAATCTTACCATTAATTAATGAAAAAACAGATGATAAAAAAGCTGAGCATAGTGCATATACAATTCCTAAAAAATAATCACCTTCTACATTAAAAATAATATAAAGACCTACAATTACCATCAAACCAAATACAACCTCATACCAAATAAGTTTTCGCTTATAAAAAATCGGCTCTAAAATTGAAGTGAAAAATGCACCCGTAGACAAAATAGCAAGCGTTATAGAAACGTTAGAAACTTTTATTGCCGCAAAAAAAGTAATCCAATGTAATGCAATAATCCCACCGGCAATACATAATGTAAACAAAAGCTTTTTAGATACCTTTAAAGAAATTTTTCTAATTAGAATATAAAGGTAAATAAATCCTGAAGCCATTAACATTCTATACCATACTAAAGGTAGTGCTTCAATAGAGATTAGCTCTCCAAGTATTGCAGTAAACCCCCATATAAATACTATAAAATGAAAATGAAGATAATTCTGGAGCTTAACGTTTGGCATTATAAAGAAGATAAATTGCTAATATCCCAAAAGAAAAATTAGGAAACCACACTGCTACTAAAGGTGGAAAATCAGATTGATTGGCCAACGTACCTAAAACTTTATCAAAAAAGATAAAAACGAAGGCTAAAGAGATACCGACAGCTAGATTTATACCCATTCCTCCTCTTCTTTTCATTGAAGAAACTGCTACACCTATAACGGTAAGTATAAATGCTGAAACAGGAATACTCCATCTCTTATAAGCTACCACTTTATATCTGTTTATATCTGAAGAACCTCTTTTACTTTCCTTTTCTATAAACTTACTTAATTCCATATAATTTAGTGTCTCTGCTACATAAGTCACAGGAGTAAACTCATCTATATCAAAAGGTAAAATCGTGTCTTTTTTCCTTGCTTTCTCTATGATATCTCTGTCTTCTAAAACTGTACGTTTCACAAAGTCTCTTAATTCATAAATACTATCTTTCTCTATAAAGGTTATCGTTCTAGCTGAAATTTTTGTAACTAATTTATTTCCATCAAAATATTCCAATGTGAAATTTGTCGCCTTTTTCTTAAGTGGCTTAAAATCACTGGCATATAAAAATATACTATCATTTAATTGACGGTATACATTTCTGGTTTCTTGAACTTTCTTCCCCTTTTTTAAGTAGGTATATTTAAACTCATTAAATCCTTGACTTGCTTTAGGTGCTAAAAATAACCCCATTGCAAGAGCTCCTACACAAATTAAAATCGCTCCAATCATATACGGTCTAAGAAATCTCCAAAATGAAACACCTGAGCTTAAAAAGGCTATAATTTCTGTCTTATTAGCTAATTTAGAAGTAAACCAAATCACAGAAAGAAATACAAATAATGGAAATAGTAAATTTGCAAAGTAGATGGTAAAATCCAAATAATAAGAAACAACGGCTCCAAAGGGCGCTTCATGCTCTAATATATTATCTATTTTCTCAGAAAGATCAACGATAATTCCTATTGGAATAAACATGAGAATCATTGCGAAAAATGTTCCCAAATAACGTTTAAGTATATACCAGTCTAATATTTTCAAATTACAATCTTTTATCCATTTGTTTTACCATCATATTTTTCCAAGAATAAAAATCCCCAGCTAAGATATGTTTTCTTGCTTCACGAACCAACCATAAATAAAAACCTAAATTATGGATCGTTGCTATCTGTCTTCCAAGCATTTCATTCACCGAAAAAAGATGCTTTAAATATGCTTTAGAATACTCAGTATCTACATAGGTAATAGCCATTTCATCAATCGGAGAAAAATCATCCTCCCACTTTTTATTCTTAATATTTATAGTTCCGTGTGCCGTAAATAACATCCCATTTCTCCCATTTCTAGTCGGCATTACACAATCAAACATATCAATACCTAATGCAATATTTTCTAAAATATTAATTGGTGTACCCACACCCATCAAATATCTAGGTTTATCCTCTGGCAATATTTCTGTCACTACTTCAGTCATTGCATACATCTCTTCTGCTGGTTCTCCTACTGACAAACCTCCGATTGCATTTCCTTCTGCTCCCGCATTAGCAATATATTCTGCAGACTGTCTTCTTAGATCTTTATAAGTACTTCCTTGTACTATTGGAAAAAAAGTCTGATCATATCCATATTTAACTGGAACTTTTTCGAGATGTTGCATACATCTATCTAACCATCTGTGAGTCATATGCATACTTCTCTTTGCATATCTGTAATCACAAGGGTATGGAGTACATTCATCAAAAGCCATGATGATATCTGCACCAATTGTACGTTGAATCTCCATTACATTTTCTGGCGTAAACACGTGATATGATCCATCAATATGAGACTTAAACTTCACACCTTCTTCCTTAATCTTACGATTTGCTGATAGAGAATATACTTGATAACCTCCGCTATCTGTAAGAATATTTCTATCCCAATTCATAAATTTATGTAACCCACCTGCTTTTTCTAAAATTGGTGTTTGCGGTCTTAGATATAAATGATAAGTGTTTCCTAATATAATATCAGGATTAATATCATTTTTCAACTCTCTTTGATGTACACCTTTTACAGTTGCTACAGTACCAACAGGCATAAAAATTGGAGTTTCAATAACTCCATGATCAGTTGTTACTTTTCCGGCTCTGGCCTTACTCTGAGGGTCCGTAGATAATAGGTCGAATTGCATATTTTTTATTTCGTAGAGCGCAAAGATAACTAACTAAAACTACTTTAATAAAGTCTAGTTTCCGAAAACTTTTCGTTATTAACAATGGTATCTTAATTAAAAGGTGTAAAGACATTTTGCCACGGTAATCAAAACCTGTATTTTTGCGCCTTAATCATTAAGCCAATTAGCATAGCAATGCCAAAAACACAACAATTAGAAGATTTTGTAACTCAAGTTCGTAGAGATATTCTACGACAGGTTCACAAAGTAAACTCAGGGCATCCAGGTGGTTCTCTAGGGTGCACAGAATTTTTTGTAGCTCTTTATCAAGAAATTTTAGAAAGAAAAGATGGTTTCGATATGGACGGAAAAGAAGAAGACCTTTTCTTCTTATCTAACGGACATATTTCTCCGGTTTTTTACAGTGTATTAGCAAGAAGCGGATATTTTCCTGTAGAAGAATTAAATACATTTAGACTAATTAACAGTAGACTTCAAGGACACCCAACGACTCACGAAGGTCTTCCTGGTATTAGAATTGCTTCTGGATCTCTTGGTCAAGGAATGTCTGTAGCTATTGGTGCTGCGCAAGCAAAAAAACTGAATAATGATAACCATATTGTATACAGTCTTCATGGAGACGGAGAATTACAAGAAGGTCAGATTTGGGAAGCAGCTATGTATGCATCCGGAAAAAAAGTAGATAATCTTATTTCTACAATAGATCTTAATGGACAACAAATCGATGGATCCACTGATGATGTATTATCATTAGGTAGTCTTAGAGCTAAATTCGAAGCTTTTGGTTGGGATGTTATGGAAATCAAAGAAGGAAATAATATTACAGCTGTAATAGAAGGATTACAGGAAGCTAAAAGCAGAACTGGAAAAGGTAAACCAGTTTGTGTATTAATGCATACTGTAATGGGTAATGGAGTAGATTTTATGATGCATACTCATGCTTGGCACGGTAAAGCTCCAAATGATGAGCAATTAGAAATAGGTTTAGCACAAAATCCTGAGACTTTAGGAGACTATTAAGGCATACATAAAAGAGGTTTCTGTGAAAACAGAAATGACTTAAAAAAAATATTCATGAAAAAATATATAGATACAGGAAAAAAAGATACTCGTTCTGGTTTTGGAGCAGGTCTTGAAGTACTTGGAAAAACAAATGAGAATGTTGTAGCACTTTGTGCTGATCTTATCGGTTCTCTAAAAATGGATGCATTTATTGCGAACAATCCAGATCGTTTTTTTCAAATAGGAATTGCCGAAGCTAATATGATGGGAATCGCAGCTGGGTTAACTATTGGTGGTAAAATACCTTTTACTGGAACTTTTGCTAATTTTTCTACTGGTCGAGTTTATGATCAAATTCGTCAATCCATTGCCTACAGTGGTAAAAATGTAAAAATCTGTGCTTCCCATGCTGGTTTAACACTTGGAGAAGATGGTGCAACACATCAAATTTTAGAAGATATTGGGTTAATGAAAATGTTACCAGGTATGGTAGTAATTAACCCATGTGATTATAATCAAACTAAAGCAGCTACAATTGCAATTGCTGATTATGAAGGTCCAGTTTACTTGCGTTTTGGAAGACCAAAGGTTGCAAACTTTACACCAGAAGATCAAAAATTCGAAATAGGAAAAGCTCTTCATTTACAGGATGGTACTGATGTTACTATTGTAGCTACAGGCCACCTAGTATGGGAAGCATTACAAGCTGCTGAAGCATTGCAAGAAAAAGGAATTAGTGCGGAAGTGATTAATATACACACCATAAAACCACTTGATAATGAAGCTATCTTAAACTCCGTTAAAAAGACTGGTTGTATTGTTACGGCAGAAGAGCATAACTTCTTAGGAGGTTTAGGAGAAAGTGTATCTAGAGTATTAACTCAAAATCACCCTGTCCCACAAGAATTCATTGCTACTAATGACACATTTGGAGAAAGTGGAACTCCTGATCAACTTATGGAAAAATATGGATTAAATGCTGATGCTATCATAAATGCGGCGGAAAAAGTTATCAAAAGAAAATAACATCAGTATTATATTATTTATCAAAGTATATTTTAAAAGTCTTCTGTTTTTACAGAGGACTTTTTTATTAACTATTAGAATAATCCCACCCTATTTTCGTTATAAAAGAAACACTGACCACAACCAAAAATTACAATTAATTATTTATTCATCTTTTAAAACTCATTTAAAATGAAAAACGTAGTAGTGTTTTTAATTCTTTTTAGCTCTTGTGCAATCATATCACAAGAAAAAGGAATAAACTTTGGTGTAAAAGCTGGTCTGAACTATGGGGACAATGGCAAAATAGAATTTAGTGATGTAACCAATGCTGGTGACAATTTACTTTCTGAGAATGCTGATGATCGTGTAGGATATCATATCGGAGTATTTTTAAGAGGAGATATCACTGACAACTTTTATCTTAAACCAGAATTACAGTATACACAAAACAGTAGTTCTTATTCATTTGATAATCGAAAATTAAATTACAATGTAAAGAAACTAGATCTTCCTATTTTAGCAGGGATCTATTTATTAGGCCCTTTACACGTATTTGGAGGACCTTCTTTACAATATATTGTAGATAATGATCTAGAAGATGTTCGACTAAGTGAAGTTAAAAATGAATTCACTGTAGGAGTTCAATTTGGTGTGGGGTTACAGATAAGACGACTAAACATAGATCTTAGGTATGAAAGAGGAATTACCGAAAACCAGGCTCAAACTATTGATGCAAATACAGGACAAACAATTAGGGTTGATTCTAGACCTAATCAATTTATTCTAAGTTTAGCATTGGACTTATAATTTCATTTATAAAAAAAACTCCGGTAAAATTACCGGAGTTTTTTTTATAAATTAATCATCTCTAGATGCTGTATCATCAGTATCGAGATAGTTCGGAATTCCATCTCCATCAGTATCATCATTTGTTGGATCTCCATCTCCAATATCATTTGTTGGATCTCCATCTCCATCTCTATCTACAGTTAAATCTGTATCTGGTTCTAAATCTTCATCTATTGTTAATGTTCCATCTCCATCATCATCTGGATCTAAATAATCAGGAAAACCATTACCATCTGTATCATCATCCGTATCAAAAACCAACCTATCTCCATCAATATCTTCCAAATATGAAGGAACGCCATCATTGTCGTGATCTGCTTCTACACTTCCGTACAACTGAACACTAAATATTAAAGGTGCATATTGTGGTATTCCATTTTGCGGTTCTGCAAAATACCCTAAACCAGATGGCATAAAAACTGTAAAATTACCAAAATCCATATTATAACTAACAGTACCATCACTGTTCTCCATAAATCCCGATGCTCCTTTGAAATCTACCACTGCTTCTCTAAAACCTTCTACAACGTTTACTAAATCAAACCATACTGGAGTTACTGCGCTATCAAACACTCTTCTCCTAGGATTATTATTATCTACAGGATCATTTTCATCTATTACACCATCACCATCAGAATCTGAAGAAGTTGGATTATTATCAATATCACTATCATCAGCAATACCATCGCCGTCACTATCTGTTTTAGTAACAGAATCATCTACCGTATCAGGTTCTCCATCTCCATCTGCATCTACATCCCCATCATTAGGAATTCCATCTCCATCATCATCTTCGTAATCATAAAAAACCTCTCCGGTATAAGTTACAAATGTAGAATCTGCAAACTGTGTTTGGCGTTCAGTAGCCACTCCATTATCATATTTAAGCATGTACAATGTATACGAAACCTCTGTATCCATATTGGTAACTGTCTTAGTTTCCAAAAGTCCAGAATCCCAAATAGATGTTTGACCACTATTAACTCCTGCAATGGTATCAAACTGCACAGTTTGGAAATCAGGATTTGCATCATTATCTACCAACGTAAAAAAATGCGTTTTTAGATAATCCTGTATTATTGGATCTTCATCAGCCTGTTGTTCTGCTTCATCTCTTGGCGGAACACTAATAATACCATCATCGTCATCATTATTACAGGCATATAAGGCTGCCACAACAACACCTGCGGCAAAAATATATCTTCTTACATTCATCTGATTGCTTTTTTGAAGGCGCAAGATACAATTTTCTTGTACTTTTGCTCAACTATTATTATAGATAAAACGCATTTTTTAATCATTTTTTATGCGAGTTGATAAATATTTATGGTGTATCAGATATTTCAAGACGCGTAGCATTGCTACCAAAGCTTGTAAAGAGGGTAAAGTAAGAGTGAATGGCGATATTATAAAACCATCACGAGAAATCTACCCAACTGATAAAATTACAGTTCGAAAAAACCAGGTTAACTATGAACTTGTTGTTCTGGACACACCAAAAAGTCGACTTGGCGCTAAGCTAGTCGACATATATCGTAAAGACGTCACCCCAACGGAAACGTTGCAAAAACTAGATCTTTTAAAATATTCTAAAGATTACTACAGAAAAAAAGGTGCTGGTAGACCTACCAAGAAAGATCGAAGAGATATTGATGATTGGTTTGAAGAACCTTCTAATAACGATAGTGAGGAATGAAATTAGATTCAAAATTTTGGAATAGAAAATATCGTTCAAATCAAACTGGATGGGACATAGGATATGCATCTCCTCCAATTATCTCATACTTTGATCAGTTAGAAGACAAAAACTTAAAAATATTAATTCCGGGATGTGGAAATGCATATGAGGCTATTTATTTATTTCGGAATGGTTTTAAAAACATCTACATATTGGATTTTGTAAAAGATACTCTTGATAATTTTAAAATAAAATTTCCGGATTTTCCTGTATCGCAAATACTGTATAAAGATTTTTTTGAACTAGAAGATCAATTCGATATTGTTGTAGAACAAACATTCTTCTGCGCAATTCATCCGGACGAAAGAAAGCAATATATTGCTAAGATGAAATCAATTTTAAAACCAAATGGAAAATTAGTTGGTCTTCTTTTTAATATAGAATTTGAAAAATCAGGCCCTCCATTTGGAGGTACTAAAAATCACTATCAGGGGTTATTTTCACAACATTTCAAAATTAACACATTAGAAAAATGTTATAATTCCATTCTACCACGCAAGGATAACGAACTCTTTTTTATCTTTGAAGTCAATTGAAAAAAACATAACTCCAGTTAGAATGCAAGCCGAAGACAATATCATCCTTACTCACGAACAAATACAACATAAGATTAAACGTATAGCATACCAAATCTATGAAACCAATGTAAATGAAAAAGAAATTGTTATTGCTGGTATTGCTAGTAATGGTTATATTTTTGCTCAACGTCTAAAAGCAATATTAGATGAGGTTTCTGATATTGATATTACTTTATGTGAAGTAACTATGGATAAATCTTCTCCACAAGACACTGTTAAAACCTCCATTTCTGCTTCGGATTATAAAAACAAATCACTTGTTCTTGCAGATGATGTGCTTAATTCTGGAACAGCTTTAGTGTATGGCGTCAAACATTTTTTGGATGTACCACTAACAAGGTTTAAAACAGCCGTTCTTGTTAATCGTAATCATAAAAAATACCCTATAAAAGCTGATTTCAAAGGAATTTCACTTTCTACATCACTACACGAACATGTGAATGTAACTTTTGGGGAAAATGATCTGGCTATACTAGAATAAAACATTTTGTATTTCCTTGACAACTTCTTGAATGGTCTTATTATCAGTAGAAACAGTATACTCCGCTTGACTATAATAAAAGGAACGTTCAAAAAGATGTTTACGAACAAAGTCCTTAAGATCCTCTTTAGTTGATATATGAGCTATTAAAGGACGTTTTTCTTTCTCTAAATAGAGTCGATCCACTAATTCTTCTAAAGAAGTTTTCAGGTATACACTTTTAGCGTTTTCATTTCCTTTAATGATCTCAAGGTTTCCAGCAAAACAAGGAGTCCCTCCTCCTAAAGAAATAATATGATTATTTTTTGTTTCTAATACTTGTTTTAGATACTCATTTTCTTTTTTTCTAAAGTATATCTCGCCATTATCTTCAAAAATTTGACCAATTGATTTTTTTTCTTGATTTTCTATAAAATCGTCAAGATCGAGACATTCCATTTTTAATTTAGAAGCTAAATCCCTGCCAATAGAGGATTTACCGCAACCCATATATCCTAATAAAATAATATTCATAAAGTAAAAACTAGGTTATTTATGCCTAAAAAAAAGGGCATTTAAAATAAAACGTAAATTTATATTAAATTCTTCTTGAAAAATAAATTATTGATAGTATATTTGCACCCGCATTCAAGGAAAAAGAATGATGACCGGGTAGCTCAGTTGGTAGAGCATCTCCCTTTTAAGGAGAGGGTCCTGGGTTCGAGCCCCAGCCCGGTCACAAATACTGAATAATTATGAGGTATTACTGATTATTTATTCTATAGTTCTTTAAAATATATGATAATTTAATTTATCAATGACCGGGTAGCTCAGTTGGTAGAGCATCTCCCTTTTAAGGAGAGGGTCCTGGGTTCGAGCCCCAGCCCGGTCACTAAAAAGTATCGCAATTCCCCTGTGATACTTTTTTAGTTTTACACTATATTGTAAAATAAATTATATTGCCCAGGTGCTGGAATTGGTAGACAGGCATGGTTGAGGGCCATGTGTCCATTAGGGCGTGCGGGTTCGACTCCCGCTCTGGGCACTTTTCTTCTTTACCACATTAAATTCGAGTAAACTTTCAAAAATCAATTCCTATAGTTCATCATCTGTATAAGTAATGATTATAGACAAGATACTTACACTTCAATAATTAAAACACAAGCCTTCCTAATTATATTAAAAAGCTAATAGCTAGAACACAAACAACATATCAATTATTATAAAAATAGTTTATTTACTATATTTATAGTAATATTACTAAAATTATAGTTACATTAGCAATATGAAAGACTTAACAAAAGCAGAGGAACAAATTATGAGATACTTATGGAAGCTTGAAAAAGCGTTTCTAAAAGATATCGTAGAGCAATTTCCAGAACCTCGCCCTGCTTATACTACCATATCAACGGTGATCAGAACCTTAGTGACCAAAAAATTCATAAGTTTTAACACCTACGGAAGAATAAAAGAATATTACCCACTCATATCTAAAGAAGTTTATTTCAAAAATCATTTTAAAGGTGTTGTAAAAAATTTCTTTAGTGGTTCTATAAGCAAATTTGCCATGTTTTTCACAAATGATGAAGATTTGAATGTTAAAGAACTAGAGAACATGAAACAATTTATAGAAGAAAAAATTGAAAAATTGAAAAAAGAAAATGAGTAATATTTTAACATACCTGTTTCAAGCTAGTTTTTGTTTAGCCATACTATACTGTTCTTATTATTTATTCTTTAGGAGATTAACTTTTCATAAGATTAATAGAATAGTATTACTCCTATTGATACCTTGTTCTTTAGGTATTCCGTTACTAAATCAAATAGAATTCACTATAACCAACGAAACTATAACAATCCCGTTTTTTAATGAACTTCTACCGATAGATCAACCAGCAACAGAAGTTGTTTTGCTGGAAAAGCCACGCTCCGAAGAAAAGAATTATCTGACTAATCTTATTTCATTAATGTACATCTTGGGTTTCTTTATAGCACTATTTCGATTATCTCTATCTGCAATACAACTTTATAGAATAAAGAAAAAGTCCAATATATTTTCGAAAGATGGATATCGCTTTGTTACAACAGATACTCCTCATATATTCTCAAGTTTCGGCTGGATTTTTATTCCAAACTATAAAACAAATGAAATTGCCTCAGCTGTTATAGAACATGAAAAAGCACATATTAAGCTATGGCATACAGCAGATTTAATACTTACAGAAATATATGTTGTTATATTTTGGTTTAATCCATTCTCTTATTTTTTCAGAAAATCAATACGATCTGTTCACGAATTCCAAGCAGATAGCTTTGTTCTAAATACCCAAATAAAAAAATCTTATTATCTAGAACTCCTTATCAATACGTTACAAACCAGACAAACAAAAAAATTACATAGTTATTTTAATCATTCATTAATCAAAAAACGAATAGACATGATCACGAAAACCAATTCTAATCAAAAAAGTATTTTTAGATACATCTTATTATTACCAATTTTCATGATACTCTTAACAGCATTTATAAAACCTAAATTTGATGATAAGAATATTGTGGATAATATTATAGATGAAGAAATCAAGGTCGAAATTCCACCTTCGATATTTCCAATCGAAAATGGTTCAAAAGATAACATTACTGCGGTTTATGGAAAAACCCATAAACACCCTCTTTTAAAAAAGAAAGTAATTCACAAAGGAATAGATATCCGAGCTAAAATTGGAACTTCAGTATTAGCTACTGAAGATGGAACAGTTTCTGTAGCAAAGGATAAAGGGAATTGGGGAAATTTAATTGTTATTACCCATGCTAACGGTTATGAAACTTGGTACGCTCACTTAGACAGTTTCGAAGTAACAGAAAATCAAAAAGTAAACAAAGGGCAAGTTATTGGAAAAAGCGGAAACACAGGCCTTTCTACTGGCCCTCATCTTCATTATGAGGTAAAACTTAATGGAAAAAACATGGATCCAATGGATTACTTAAAATAAAAAAAGTAGGCAAGGATATCCTAATCCTTGCCTATGCTTTTACAAAATGTTCTTATCTAAAGACTAAAATTAATTCTTGCAAATAAAAACCTACCTGAATATCCAAACTGAGAAGTTCTTCTGGAGTACACAAATTGATCACCCGCTGTTCCTCCTGCTCTATTTTCATCAGGATACACATCTAACAAATTATTAGCTCCAATCGTAATATTTAGATTTTCTAAAACTTTTGCAGAAAATGAAAGATCTGTAACCACTTTTCCTCCATACACCGCATCATCACTAACTACAGTTCCATCTACTCTTGGGTCTCCATTAAAATCATCTGGATCCGTAACTTCTCCAAAGAATACGTTTCTAAGTAAAATATCATACCGCCCAAAAGATAGAGCATTGGTTAGACTCAGCTTGGTTCTTGGTTGCGCTAATGTTAAAAAAGCTTCTTCTTGCCCATCAAAAAAACTTCCACTTTCTCCTGCCGCAGCAATTCTTTCTGGAACCCTTATATCTTCTACTTCAGTCTTAGCAAATGTGGCGGAAAGATCATTTTTAAGTATCATATCCTCTCCAATATTCATTTTATGTGCCACCACTACATCTATTCCTTGTGATTTTGTATCTATTGCATTAACAAAGAATCGAGCACTAGTTGCCCCTGCATCTTCAAAAATCTGCGTTAATTCAGGATCTCCTCCATTTCCAAAACTACCGCTATACACAATCCTATCGTCTATATTAATTAAATATGCATCTGCCGTAATAGTGAAATTTTGAATTTTAGCAGTGAGCCCAAGACTAAAACTACTAGATGTTTCTTCTTTCAATTGTGCTATCCCTATCAATGAAGCTGCTCTACTATTATTAGTAAAAGTTCCTTGTTCAAATGGTTGATTATCTACGAAAACCGTGCTAGTACGGCTAAAAAATTGTTGATGTAAAGATGGTGCTCTAAATCCTGTACTATTTGCACCTCGAACTGAGAAGTTTTCAGTTATTTTATAACGAGTTGCTAATTTGTAATTAAATGTATCTCCAAAATCTGAAAAATTCTCATATCTACCTGCAAGACTTACCAACCATTGTTCTGTAAAATCTGCCTCCAAATCAATGTAACCAGCGATACTATTTCTATATTCATCAGTTTCATTATTAAGATCATAACCTCTAAATACTTGCGAACCTCCTCCAAGAACCGCTCCTGTAAAATTATTACGCACCAAATCTGTTTCTGGAGTAGTACTTGTTACAATATTACCATTAATATCATAACTTGTATAAGACGCTTCTTCTCCAGCACTAATGGTATAATTCTCTACCTTATACTCTGCTCCCATCGCTATATTTAATCCTTTAAAAATATCATCATAGAATCTACCAATATCAAGATTTGTAGTATTCTGCATAAAACTCAAAGCTCCTGCATCGAAACTCCGTGGCGTAGCCACTCCTAGAGTTCCATTACTGGAGTTTCCAACAGTAATATCGAAATTGTTAATCCCATAAGTATTTGAAAAATCCACATTCCATTCATTTACTTTTCCCTTGATACCAACTGCTATTGATTTATCTACAATATCAGTTCCGATAGTTGGTAAGAATCCATTCGGAAACGCTGGAGTATTTGCTCTACCGTCTGCTTGTGCCGGTCTTCTATAAAACCCAGATGCTAAACCTTCTCGATAGCTAATCCCTCCGAAACTGTAGAATTCTGCATCTTCTCCAAGGGGAATTGACATATTAGCAAAGAACTTCCCTTCTCGTAATTTAGCTGTTCCTACTTTAAATCTAAAATCAGTACGTGTTAATCCTCTCGCTGATAATTCATCCTCATCTGCATCAAAATCTAATAGCGTCCTGAACGTATCGATATCAGCTGGATCACTAACATCCAATGCCGCGATCTGATCCTTCGTTACTTGATCTAAATAAGAAATATCCTGTGAAGCTGTTTGATAATCAACTAATGTCATTTCTGCAACATTTCCTCCGTTAGCAGCAAAAATACGTTCTGCTCCATGGAAACCTCTAAAAATATCTCCTTGATAATCTTTGTTACGTAACGCCGGTTCTCTTGTTGACAATGAACCTGTAAAATTAATAAACCCTCCATTATCGCCTATTGGTAGTCCATAATTAACATCAAGCTTTACTTTTTCTCCATCACTACCTCCATCGAATTGGTTAGAATTCTCACTAAAATTTGCTCCAGTAGTCAATGTAACATCCAATTTATTAGTTCCTTTTTTTAATACAATATTAATTACCCCTGCAATTGCATCAGAACCATATTGGGCAGCAGCACCATCTCGTAATACTTCGATACGCTGAATAGCCGCTGTAGGGATTGCATTTAAATCCGTTCCAACACTACCTGCTCCTACCGTTCCGTTAACATTTACCAAAGCAGTATTATGTCTTCTTTTTCCATTAACTAAAACTAATACTTGATCGGGACCTAATCCACGAAGTGAAGCAGGATCAATATGATCCGTTCCATCAGAAACAGTTTGGGTTTGTGATGTAAAAGATGGTGCTACATAATTTAATATTTCATTTACAGATGTTTGCGGACCTTGCGTTGCTACTTGCGTAATATCAATTACATCAATAGGCACTGCGGTCTCTGTTGCAGTACGACTAGGATTTCTAGATCCTACAATCACAACATCATCCAATTGAGCAGAAGCATCTTTTAAAGCCACAGAAATAAAATCTTTTCCCGTAACATCAACTTCCACAGTTTCAAAACCTATATAAGAAATAACGAGTATACTATTATCATCTGGTATATTGATTATAAAATTTCCTTCAAAATCTGTCTGTGCGCCTATGGTAGTCCCTTTTACCAATACATTAGCTCCAGGAAGCGGACTCTCATTAGAATCTTTTACATTACCTTTTATCTCTCGAATAATTTTAAGTTTTTCTTTTATATCCGGAGCTTTCTTCAATACAATTTGTTTCTCTATAATTGAATAAGAAATATCTGTATTTTCAAAAAGCATAGATAATACTTCTTCGATGGTTCCCTTTTTTACCTTAATAGAAGTTTCTTGATTTAGATTGACTTCATCATTGATATAGAAGAATTTATACGAAGTCTGATTTTTAATCTCTTCTATTACATTAGCAATAGTTGTTTGCTCTAAATTAAGTTCTATTTCGCCCTGCGAAAAGCCGGATGTTGCCATCAGTTGAAAGATGGAAAAACAAAATAAAACTAATGTAAGCCTCATTCTTAAAACGATTGATTTGTGCGCTAGGTGTGAAAATAGCGTACGGTTACCCTTTTTTTTCATAATTTTGAAAAGTTTGGTTGTTAGTACTCAGTTAAATAATAATCAGACCATAAGGGAAGTGTTGCAGCACTTCCTTTTTTTTATGGTTTGATTTTAATCTTCATATATCATACAGAACTTATCAAATTCTCTGTACTACTTACATCTTTTGATAAGTCCTGAATGATTATTGCCTCTTAGCTATGGGGCGATGACAATTTTTTTATTTTCTATTTCATAATTAAAATTTATCGTCTTAGAAAATACATTAAGAATCTGTTTTACATTTTCCGTATCAAATTCTCCAGTAAATCTAGTATTATTCAATCTTTGATTTGTACTTATAATTTCTACATTATACGTTCTTTCTAATCTCTTAATTACCTCGGCGAAAGATTCATTATGTATGATCATCTTTTTCTGCATCCATGATGTAAAGAGTATAGTATTCACTTTCTTTTTTGCAATCAGCTCGTCACCCTTAGAATAAACCGCTTGATAATTTGGTCTCAGCTTCAATTCCTTTAATTTATTTTTAGCATTTATAGCAACCGAACCTTCAACCAATGTTGTTTTAATAGTTGAATCCTCAGCATAAGAGGATACATTGAACTTTGTCCCTAAAACTTTTACATCCATCTCTTTAGTTTTTACTATAAATGGTTGTGCTTTATTCGTAGTTACATCAAAAAATGCTTCACCTTCGAGATACACTATTCTATTAACCTCTTTGGCTATAAAGTTCTTAGGAAATTTTAGTTTACTATCGGCATTCATCCAAACCTTTGTTCCATCAGATAAACTCAATTGAAAAATTTCACCTTTAGGAATAGAAATCTCTAAATACTCTATTTCCTCTAAATCTTTAGCATTATCCGAAATAACTAACTTATCCCTATCTTTTTTACCAATCATACTACCATTAGCAGTTATAACATCAGACAGACTATTGATATCTATATACGTTATTGTTCCATCTTCTTGTACAATTTTGATCTTATCATCTCTTACTGTTTCAGTAGATACTAAATCTTCTACATTATCTACATTGGATGGGTTTAATCTACTTAAGTAATATCCTAATACTAGAACCCCTATAAGTATAGCTGCATATCGAAATACTTTTTTTAGAGTCTTTAATGTGATAACCTTACGCTCTTCTAATTCTTTTTCCTGTATCGAATTTAAAAACCGATTAAAAGCCTGATCAGAGTTTACAGAAATATCTTTACTAGAAGCATGCCATTGCGCAACTTTTTTCTCAAAAACATCTCGATGCTCTTGTTTCTGTTGTAGCCATTGTTTTAAAGTTTCTTTCTCCGAAGAAGAAATACTTCCTTCTAAATACTTCTTAATTATTGTTAAATAATTATCCATTCTTCTACATTTCTATATACATGATGCAAAAATCACATCAATCCCCTACTTTATTTTAATTTTTATAATTTAGCAAGTGATTGTTATCATGAAGAATCAACACAATAACATAGAAAAATTACTTATTAACGGGCTAATAGAGGGGGATCAAAAAAGTTATAAAATTTTATTTGATCAATATTATGACTGGTTATGTAATTATGTCCATAAGTTATCTAACGATAGCACATTATCCGAAGATCTGGTACAAAATGTTTTTTTAAGACTTTGGGAAAAAAAATCTACTTTACACATTACCTCTTCACTCAGAAATTATCTTTTCCGATCTTGCCATAACGAATACCTGATGCATTTGCGTAAACAAAAAAAAGAGATCGATTTATTAGATGAATTAAAATGGAAAGCGCTTTTTCAATTATACCAAGAAAATGAAAAAATGCAACAAGAAGCAAATTGGTTAAAAATAGAAAGCGCAATAGAAAAGCTACCAAAAAAATGTCAAGAGGTTTTTAAATTAAGTAGATTCGAACAGAAAAAGCATAAGGAAATTGCCGAAATTCTAGGTATTTCTACAAAAACTGTAGAAATTCATATCACGAAAGCATTGCGGTTTTTAAAAACAAATGTCTCTGCCTTTTTCTTTTAAGTATTTCTATAGAAGTACCTTTTTACTGTTAAATACATAAGTCTTTTAAATTTCAAATTCAGTTTCTAAATATCTTTTTAACAGTTATCGTTAATAATTTAACAAGAACTATCTAAAGATTATCTACTTTTTGTTTAAATTTGTTTAACTATTTTATACAAAAGGTGAACAATATAAAACAAAATTTTAGCATTAAGGATCTGGAGAATTTATGCGGTGTTAAAGCGCATACGATCAGGATATGGGAAAAAAGATATAATTTATTGTCACCAGATCGCACAGAAACCAATATAAGAACTTACAGTTTAAAAAGCCTTCAGAAATTACTTAATGTAACTTATTTAGTAAATAGCGGATATAAAATATCTAGAGTTTCAAAACTTAATAATGAAGAAATAGATGAGTATGTGCGAAGAATTGTTTCTGACAATAGCACAAAAAATCAAGCGATCAATTCTCTTAAAATATCCATGCTTAATTATGATCTTCAATTGTTTCTAGGAACTTATGAGCAATTAGCTGAGAAAAGAACTTTTAGACAAATATTTACTGATGTTTTTATTCCTTTGTTAACAGAGATTGGTCTATTATGGCAAACAAATACTATAAGTCCATCTCACGAGCATTTCATAACAAACTTAATCAAGCAAAAATTGCTTATCAATATTGAAAAACTTCAATATTCTAAATCTACAAAAACAGATAAGGCTTTTATACTTTTTCTTCCGGAAAATGAGATCCACGAACTAGGTTTGTTATATATTAACTATGAGATATTATTACAAGGATATAAAGCTATCTATTTAGGGCCTAGTATTCCTCTTGATAGCTTACCCAATATGCTTACTTTTCATGAAAACACTACATTTTTGTCTTATTTTACTGTTAGACCTGAAAAAGACAAAATAAAAGACTATGTTGCAAAATTTAACGATATAATATGTTCGAAACGTGAAAGTGAGTTTTGGATGCTGGGTAAACAAACCATGCATATATCTGAAAATAGCGCTCCCAACCACCGTTATTTCTCATCTATCACAGATCTAATCAAAGAATTATAACATATTATCTATAAACAAACCACTATGTCAAAGAAAGTAGTAATCATTGGTTCTGGCTTTTCGTCTCTTTCTGCCTCGTGTTATTTGGCGCAATCAGGATATGATGTATCGATCTACGAAAAAAATGATACCGTTGGTGGTCGAGCGAGACAACTTAAAAAAGACGGATTTACATTTGATATCGGACCTTCTTGGTATTGGATGCCAGACGTATTTGAAAAGTTTTTTAATGATTTTAATACTTCCCCTTCTGATTTTTACGGATTAGATAAATTAAATCCTGCATACAAAGTTTTTTTTGAAAACAAAGAAAGTATTACAATTGAGGATACCTTAGAAAAGATATATACCGCTTTTGAAAAAGAAGAAAAAGGAAGTTCTATAAAACTTAAAAAATTTATTGATGCCGCAAAAAACAACTACGATATTGCGATTAATGAACTAGTATATCGCCCAGGTGTTTCGCCCATAGAATTGGTAACTAAAGAAACCATCAAAAAAATTGGACAATTTTTTAGTACTATTTCAAAAGAAGTTAGAAAAGAATTTAAGAACGATAAATTAATTCAAATTCTTGAATTTCCAGTACTGTTTTTAGGTGCAAAACCAAGTGATACTCCTGCTTTTTATAGTTTTATGAACTATGCAGATTTTGGATTAGGAACTTGGCATCCAAAAGGAGGAATGTATCAAGTAATACTAGGAATGAAAAAATTAGCAGAATCGTTAGGTGTTGATTTTTTTACCAGTTCGCCTGTAGAAAAAATTGAAGTAGACAATGGAGTTGCAAATGGTATTGTCGTTAATGGTACCAAAATAAATGCAGATATAGTATTATCCGGTGCTGATTACCATCATAGTGAAACGTTATTAGAACCTAAATATCGACAGTATTCAGAAAAATATTGGGAACGCAAAACATTTGCTCCCTCTTCATTGCTGTTTTATGTAGGTTTTGACAAAAAACTAAAAAACATTCATCATCATAATTTATTTTTTGATACAGATTTTGATATACACGCAAAAGATATTTATGATGAGCCAAAATGGCCAGAAGAACCTCTTTTTTATGCGAATTTTACGTCTGTTACGGATTCTGGTTCAGCTCCTGAAGGAAAAGAAAATGGCTTTTTCTTGATTCCTTTAGCACCTGGAATAGAAGATACTCCAGCTTTAAGAGAAACTTATTTTGATAAAATTATAACGCGTTTTGAAGATTTAACTGAGCAAACTGTTCGAAATAATATTATCTTTAAAGAATCCTTTTGTGTTAAGGACTTTGTAAAAGAGTATAATTCATACAAAGGAAATGCATATGGAATGGCTAACACACTGTTGCAAACAGCATTTCTAAGACCTAAGTTGAAAAGTAAAAAAGTGAAGCATTTATTTTTCACCGGTCAACTAACTGTCCCTGGACCTGGAGTTCCACCTTCTTTAATATCTGGTAAATTAGTAGCAGGATTAATAGAATCACAGTTAAATGTATCAAGAAAACCTAAACTTCAAACTGTTTAATTTATGTAAAACACAACTGATTATTCAACACTATTATTAAAAATCTAATTATTAATTCTCCAATCACATTGAGACTTAAACCTAACTAAAACCATATCCATGAAAGCTTTATTTGATTCCGTTTCTTATAGTTGTAGTAAACTTGTTACTAATTCATATAGTACTTCTTTTTCTCTTGCATCTAAAATGTTATCTGATTCTATTAGACAGGATATTTATAATATTTATGGATTTGTAAGGTTTGCAGATGAAATAGTTGATAGTTTTCACGATTACGATAAAGAAACATTGTTTAATGACTTTGAAACTGAAATGTATAAAGCGATTGAGCAAAAAATAAGCTTAAATCCAATTTTAAACTCTTTTCAGCAAACGGTTCACGATTACAACATTGAACCAGAATTATATGAAGCATTTATGAAGAGTATGCGATTAGATCTTCATAAAACAGATTACTTGACTAATGCCGAGTATAAAGAATATATATATGGTTCTGCTGATGTGGTTGGACTAATGTGTCTTAAAGTGTTTGTAAAAGGAGATGATAAGAAATATAACGAACTTAAAGAAAGTGCTATGCATTTAGGTTCAGCTTTTCAGAAAGTAAATTTCTTAAGAGATCTAAAAGCTGATTTTGAAGAATTAAGTCGTACTTATTTCCCTGATACTGATCTTACACAGCTCGATGAAATGTCTAAATTAAGAATTATAGAAGAAATTCAAGAAGATTTTGACAAAGGTTTCGAAGGTATTATGAAACTACCAGCAGAAGCTAAATTTGGGGTTTACACCGCTTATATTTATTACAAAAAGCTATTAAACAAACTAAAGTCGACTCCTTCTGTTGAAATAAAGAATACTAGAATACGTGTCCCTAATTATCAAAAATTTGGTCTATTAGCTAAATCATATTTTGATTATAGATTGAACTTAATATAATAGTATATTAAAAAAATTATCTAAAATGAATACTCTTATTTGGATATCAATTTTTATAGCTACATTTTGTTTTATGGAATTTATGGCATGGTTTACTCACAAATACGTCATGCATGGATTTTTATGGTCTTTACATAAAGATCATCACCATAAAGATCATAGCAGTTGGTGGGAGCGTAATGATTTATTTTTTGTTTTCTACGCTGTAATAAGTATGTCGTGTATCATGCTTCATGATCCTATTACTTTTTGGTTTGGAGAATCTATTGGTTTTGGAATTTTAGCATATGGTATTGCCTACTTTCTCGTTCATGATATTTTTATTCATCAACGTTTTAAACTATTTAGAAACGCAAATCATTGGTATGCAAAAGGTGTGCGAAGAGCACACAAAATACATCATAAACATTTAGGTAAAAATAAAGGAGAATGTTTCGGAATGCTATTTGTTCCTTTTAAATATTTTAAAAAATAAAGTTATTCTGCAATTAATTGGTCAATCGTAGCCCTTACCTTCTCTGTATTCCAATCTGCTGCACCAATTTTATGAATTACTATATTTCCTTTCTTATCAATGAGGTAAGTTCCAGGAATAGGTTTGTGAACGAAAGGTTTAGGATGTTGTTTTGATAAAGACCTATAAATAGGGTAATTATAACTTTTATCACTCATAAATTTGTTTAATTCAGGATCATCATCTTCCGTAAGGAAAACAAACACTACTTTATCTTTATAATCATTATATAGTTTTTGCAAAGATGGCATTTCTGCAATACAAGGAGGACACCAAGTTGCCCAATAGTTCAATAAAACTACTTTACCCTCAGCAACATTGAAATTCATTGATTCTGTATTCACCCCGTGTAATTTCCAGTCATAAGTAGCCACTTGCGCTCGTTCTTCTACATCTACTAAACTAGGGCTAAACGAAAATATTCTTGTTAAGAAAATTTGCATCATTCCTCTAGTATTAGGAATAAAAAAGAGCAATAAAATAATTACAAAAATTAAATTAGATATATTCTTTTTATTGAATTTCATAAGTGGTCTAGTATAGTATTACTTTTAAAATTTGTCTGTATAAACAGGTTTCCTTACAAAAGTATATAAATTAATAAAGCGCAACTTGGGGTTGCGCTTTAAAACTAACAAAAAAACAACAATGAACTATTGTGATATACTTCCTAAGAGAAGAGAAGCTACTACGTTAAGTTCACATTATCATTATCTTTAATGATTTTTATTTCTTTTTCAATGTATCTTTTAGTTTCTTGTTACTTGTATAGAATTTGATAGGCTGAAACATCCCTTAAGATCATTTGCATTCATACCCATTGCTAATCCTTCTAATCCATCCTCATATCTTAGATACCAGATTAGACATACTCCAGTTCCTGCTGCATCAAAATCAACACCTTGTACATCAAATAAAGTTCCTGGTAGTCCTAAAATTTCGCCTTGATCATCTGTAATAATCCACGTGCTATTAGGTCCTGCCGCATTTGTATTATCAATTGACAATCCACTTACCATATCTGGCGTTCCATCTACAGTAAAAGTATAAGGACCTCCTGATATTACCCCTGGACTCGTATTACAGTTTCTAGTTACTGTTATCGAATTAGAAAGATCAAAATCTCCTGTTACATTGTTAGCGTTCATACCCATTTCTAATCCTGTTACTGTTCCTGTGTATCTTGCATACCATATTAAACAAATACCTGGACCCGCAGCGTCAAAATCAACACCTTCTACAGCCATCAACGTTGGTGGTAATCCTAAAATATTACCTTGATCATCTGTAATTACCCAAGTACTATTATCACCAAATACATTAGTATCATCTAATGTAATTCCTGATACCATATCAGCAGTTCCATCTACATCAAACTCAAATGGTCCTCCAGAAATTACTCCTGCATTAGCCACTTGATTACGAATAACCATTATAGAATTAGAAAGATCAAAATCTCCTGTTACATCATTAGCATTCATACCCATTTCTAAACCAGTTACGGTTCCATCATATCTAGCATACCATATTAAACAAGTACCTACTCCTGCTGCGTCAAAATCAACTCCTTCTACAGCCATTAGTGTTGGCGGCAATCCTAAAATATTTCCTAAATCATCGGTAATAATCCAAGTACTATTGGCCCCAAAAGCGTTAGTATCATCTAATGTAATTCCGGATACCATATCAGCATCTCCATCAACGTCAAATTCAAATGGTCCTCCAGAAATAGTTCCTGCATTTACAACTTGATTACGAACTACTGTAATTGAATTAGAAAGGTCAAAATCACCTGTTACATCATTGGCATTCATACCCATTTCTAAACCTGAAATTGTTCCTTCATAACGAGCATACCATATCAAACAGGTTCCAGCACCTGCTCCATCAAAATTAACTCCTTCTAAAGCAGTAATTGTTGGAGGTAATCCTAAAATATTTCCTAGATCATCAGTAACTACCCAAGTACTACCAGAACCAAATACATTAGTGTCATCTAATGTAATGCCTGAAACCATATCTGCTTCACCATCAACATCAAATTCAAATGGTCCTCCAGCTATAACTCCTGCATTAGCTACTTGATTTCTTATTACGGTAATCGAATTAGAAAGATCAAAATCACCTGTTACATCATTGGCATTCATACCCATTTCTAAACCGGTAATAGTACCATTATATCTAGCGTACCATATTAAACAAGTTCCTGCACCAGCCTCATCAAAATTAACCCCTTCTACTGCAGTTATTGTAGGTGGTAATCCAAGAATATTCCCTTGATCATCTGTTACTATCCATGTACTACTTGTACCAAATGCATTGGTGTCATCTAAAGTAATTCCTGAAACCATATCTGCTTCACCATCCACATCAAATTCGAAGGGACCACCAGCGATTTCACCAGCATTAGCGACAAGTACGTTATCGTCGTCGTCATTACAGGAAACTGCGATCAATCCTATCGCTAGTACTCCTATTATTAATTTTTTAAACATTGCCTTTTGTTTTATGATTATTATTACTGTAAAAATAATTTCATAAAACTTTTTAAAATGTTAGGTAGCTAACACTAAGCAACAATTTTTAAACGAATTTCTCTTCTATTGAAATCTATTTGCTTAGACTCTTTCAATTCGTTCATAATGATATTTAAGGTAGGACGCGATGTACCAATAAGATTTGCTATATCTCTTTGTGTATATGGATGTTGTATCACAGTATCTCCAGTATTAGGACAGCAATACCCAAAATCTTCTTTAAGTTCATCTAGGAATTCTAGTAATCTAGTTTTAGTATCCTTAAATAAGAGTAATTGCAACCTTCTTTCTAAACGTTTAAAACGAAGTCCAATAAATTTATAAACCTTTAAGCTAAAGGTCTGATTATCCCTCATAAGATCGTGCATAGTTTGCACCCCAATAGGACAAATGGACGTTGCATTATCAACGGATTGTGCAAACTCTGTTCTTCGATCTTCTCCTAAAATTGCTTTTTCTCCAAAAAGCTCTCCTCGTGTTAAGATTGCTTTTACAACTTCATTCCCATTTTCAGAATAATAACCAATTTTTACCTTCCCTTTTTCAATTAGGTATACTTTATTGGCTGAATCTTCTTCAAAATAAATGTAATCGCTCTTTTTATAAGCGTCGAAGTCGTGATCTTTTTTGTAATTTCTAAATTTATGAGGACATAATACCTTGAAGAGATTGGCATCCTCAAAAAACCAAATTGTACTCATGATGTTTGTGTTTTATAAGTTAGTTAGATATCTAGTGACTGATACCATAAAGACTGTCGTAATACTAAAATGATCCTTACAAAAAAATGATCAAATTAATTTTTTGTAAAACAAACGAGAACCTCACTATGTTATAACAAGCTATTCATTATAAACCCTATACAACTACAAACAAAAACTCCCAAAAAATACTTTTTTGGGAGTTTTAATGAATATTCATTTAATTCATGACAGAATCTTTTTTCTAATCTCAGACAAACTTTCATCTTTAATTAATTTACCATCTTTAAAAACAGTCTCAAACAATCCTTGAGTTTCTTCCTCTACTGTACATTGATCTTTTAATATAATCTCACCATTAGACTTATATAATTGCATTAGTCCTTTTGCTGATTTTTTAGTTCCATCATCTGTTATTGGATCTTTAAAAATTTCTCTTCCTTCTCCATTCACCTCAACATAAGTAGCTTTCATAGCAAATCCAAAAGTATCTCTAGTATTATATTGATAAGTAAAACTCCCTATTCCTAATACTACATTAGTAGATGCAAAACCTTTTTCCTTAAGACGCTCACAGATCTGTGTTGCTCTATCTATTGTAATACTATCCCCATAAATTGCTCCAATTTTAGGATTTAATACCTTATATCCTTGTTCATTAATGGCTCCTCCAAATTCATCCCAAAGCAATTCGATAACACCTTTAGCTACTGTAGGGTTTTCATGTTCACAACCACAAATAATATCTACTGGATCACCAGAATCCGGTCTGATCACCAATTTTCCGTCACGCTTTAAAATTTCTTCTTTTAACTTTGGAAGATATTCTGTTAATACTTTCCATAGATCCCAAGTATCAGATACTACAGATAAAATTCCTGTTGGATATGTTTCTAACAATCTTTTAAAAGTTCCAATCTCATCATCTTTACTACCGGCACACATCACACTATGTTCAGTTGCATTTACACTACCTATTACCAGTTCTTTTGTAACATCAGCATTGTAATACATTTCATAAGCTTTTGCTACTGGTAAAGTATCACTACCAGAAAAAGATAATGCATGCCCCATTCCACTAAGGATAGCTGATTCTGTACCAGACATTCCTCTCATCGAAAAATCATGCCCTTGCCAAGTAATAAATTCCTGGTTTTCTTTATCAGTTTCCATAGCATACTTACTAAGAATCTTTTGATATTGCTTAGCAATCGTAGCAGAAGTACAAGGCTGCCAGATAATATTAGAAAGTAGAGTTTCTAAATAGTTTGTTAACCAAAAGAATTCTGATTTTGTATTAACCAACGTAAACATAGGTACTCTTATAGGTACTTCTGTCCCTTCTGGTAATGCTTTTATCTCAATTGGTAAATATCCTAAATCGTGCAATGCTGCAATATGCTGAGTGTCATAATCTACACCCAAATAATTATCCACATATTTTTTATATTCTGCAACAACTTCTTCTTTTGGCTGATTAAAAAAGTCTTTATTAAATCTCTTGATTAAATACTCTTTGATAAAATACTGTAATCCGAAAAAGACAACATGATCAATTCCATCTATTCTACTTTTTCTAGGAGTCCAGTTAGAATACACTAAAGTAGTTCCATCTGGATATTGTTCTTTATGACCTAATTTGTAACCGTCTGTTAATAATAGTGGATTCATATATTAATTGTTTTGCGTTAATTATACGCAAATATAGTTTTTATTTTAAAATAAATAAAATTTTTAAAAACATTTCTTCTAAAATGCCTTTTATATTCTACTTGTTTCTAACCTTATTTAAGTATTTTTTAAATTCTTTTTGAAAACTAACAATATCCATCTTTTCCTTTTTAACGCTATCTCCTTCTATATATTCTTCATAATAAGAGTCTACTCCTTTGTCAAAAAATCGTATTCCTGTTACTACATTTCCATCATCTCCAGTTTCTAAATACCCTCTATATTTTTCTGGTTCTTTTGGGTAAGTTCCTTCTTCTCTCTTAGTTTCTATTATAGCAGCTTCTACTAAATCACTAAAAAAAGTGTCCATATCAGCGGACTTAAAAATTTCTGGTTTATCAAAAAAAATATTTGAAATATTTATTAAATTAAGAGTGGGTAAATAATCTTGAAAACCACTAGTACCATAACTATAAGTACTATCATTCTTATCATACATAAAAAGGATACTATTCTTAGGCAAATTATTAGTTTCTCCTATCACAAAATATTTAGAACCTATATTTTCATTATTCATAACATATCTTATCTCCCAGTACATATCTTTTTTTGATAAGTTTGTCTGAAATTTATCTCCTTCGACAGCCAGTGTAGGAGACTCTATAACTATAGAATCACTCTTTAGAATCATAGAAGTTCTCTGATAATAATGCATAGCAAATACATCAATATACAATGCTACAATCTTACCATCCATTATCTTTTTGGAAAACAGAGCAGAAGGTGCTTCGACATATTCATATCCCTGAAGAATTTTACCATCTCTATATATCGATTTTATATTGAGTTTTGCCTTGTATAGATTTCGCTCATATTCCTCGTATTCTTCTTCACTCATTTCATACTCTTCACTAGTTTCATCTTCTTCTCCCTTAAAAAGTTCCTCACTAATTTCTACTGTTTCTGCTCCCATAGCCATTTGAAAAACATCTAATGAATATTGAAACTTAGCCTCTCCATTTTCATAATAATCTACTCTAGGGAAATCTTGATCTCCTTTGGAGAAATATCCATTAAAAGGAATACCATCTTTATAAATTCCTATATATGTTTTCTGGGGTTTTTCTAAAATTAAAAAGGAATTGTGCTCAATAGTATCTTCCATATTTTGAGAATTAATAGTGTTGGATAAAAGCATACAGAATACCAAAAGAAAAGTCATTTTGACCTTATAATTGATTGTATATTCAAGTGAAAATTTGATAATCATCATTATAAATATTTTGAATGACAAAAATCGGTAGAATTTCATGTAGAAACTACCCCATTTTCAGCTAAAACAGGAAAGACTTAGTTTCGTCCTTTTTCATTAGGATATAAGGAAGGTAATGAATCGCTTTGCCAAAATTCTTTGGTATCAATATCCAGTATTGTGAGTTTTCCTTTAAAAGCTGCTCCTGTATCGATGTTCCAAACATTAATTCCTTGCATTGGGACATCACAATTATAATGTAATGTTGGTGTATGACCTATATATATTTCAGAATATAGTTTTAATCGATTTGGATATAATGCCGAGTGTTTTTTAACTCTTTTATCCATTACAATAGCCATTTCCCACAATGTCCTATCCCATCTATAATTAGTAAGATACACTTCATTTTCTGGCCCTTTCATTGATGAAAATCCTGCATGAATAAACAATCTATTCTCTTTATCAACATGATAATTTTTGAGGTTTTTATAAAACTCTAAATGAACAGAAGTGCTAAAGTTATTAGTTAAATAAGAAGTAATAGTTTCTTTACCTCCATTGCGAAACCAAATATGGTTTTCGGTTTCTGGATCTAATAACCACTCATGACACCATACATCATGATTTCCCTTTATAAAAATACATTTTTGTTTTTTGCTCAATTCAATTAGGTATTGAATCGTTTCTGCAGATTCGCTCCATCCGTCTACATAATCACCTAAAAAGATTAATGTATCTGATGGTATTACTTTAGCTCTTTCTAGCACCTGTAGTAATGCCTTGTAACCTCCGTGTATATCTCCAATTACTAATGTTCTCATTGTATTAATTTATACATTATATCCGTTCTTAACACATATTTTGTTCCTGAGATTATTGGTTTTCCCTCATGACGTAGTGGATGATGGAATATCAAAGCATCCCCAAGTTTAGGTGTAATTGTGACTCCGTTTTCAAAATAAGTTTCTCCACCTTCAAAATCTTCATTGAGATATATCAAAAAAGAGAAGAAACTACATTCCTTCTCATTTCGTTTATAACTACCATCTCGATGCATTTTAAAACGTTGTCCCTCTTCATACTTATAAATACGAAATATTTCATTAAGACCATTCGCTTTATAAATCCCAAAATTCTGTACTACATATAGTTCTAATTGTTTCCAAATCTTATCAGCTAGCAATTGGTCTTTGAATAAAATTCGTTGATTATTACGAACTCCTTTTACCATTACTTGTTTGCCATCAATAGAAACTTTAGCCTCTTCGAATGAAACTTGTTCCCCTTTCTCTATGAAATGATCACACATTTCTTTTGAAAGAAAATCTTCTATTAAAAATATTTCTGGATGTAGTACTTTCTTGATCATCACTTTCACTTTTTAAACTCGATATACTCTGGAGCAACAGTATCTGTTAACCAGACTCCATTATCGGATTGATAAAATTCAATACCATCGCGATACATATCTCCTGATCGAACCGTTAATATAATGGGCACTCCTCTTCTGGAACCTACCTTCATTGCTGTTTCTAGTTCTTCGCTAAGATGCACATGATGTCTACTCATCTTTAGCAGACCTTTTCTTCGTATATCTTCTCTGAACTTCCCTACGGTACCGTGATATAAAAATTCTGGTGGTTGAATAGGCGTATATTCTAAATCTACTTTTATAGAATGTCCTTGATTCGCTCTGATTTTGGTCTTATCCTCATTAAAAGCAAAACGCTTTTTATCATTAGTAGCTACCACTTCTTTTAGGGTTTCTATAGTTAGTTTATTGCGATGTTTATTTGCTTTACTTATCAATTCATTAACATCTGCCCAACCGTTTTCATCTAATTTCAATTCAATCTTTCCTGGATTATGCCTTAGGATAAGACTCAAAAATTTACTTATTTGTTTCGTATTTGTTTTCATTTTTTTCAATAATTCTTTTTAATTCTTCATTTTCAGGTGAGGTATATTTCTGACCGAAATATGTTTTTGTTACCCTAATTTCTCCTACTATATTTTCATTAAACTCTTCTAATTCTTCTGCGGGAATCCATAATTCATTATGAATGGGACCTCCTACATTTTCTACTTTATATTTTTTCAAAAACGACTCGTTCATATCAAAAGTGGTTACAAAACCTGAATACCCAGATCCTTCATCATCCAAGTTCCACTTGGTTGCTATTTCTATGGCATATACTTCATTCATTACTGGATAGAAGATCGGTTGCCAACTCAATCTTTGAGGGAAATATTTCCATCCAGTATTATGAATTAACTCTAGTTCTTTTAATCCTACAGGTCTATATAGTGTTATAGTTTTCATTTTAAATTGGCATTTGTTTTTTCACCCTAATATCTTCTAAACCTTCTCTGTATTCTGATAACCCCATATTAAATTCATCTATGGTATTGGTGTTTTTTATATAATCATAATACTTATTCTTTTTCAGAACTTTTTCTAATTCAAAACACCAATAAATTGTCATTAATGGATTAATCCACAATTCACTTCCTTTTGTTCTACCAGTCTTATGATAGTTTCCATAATTCCCTTCTAAGGCACTAATAATCGAATTAGAAACAATACTTTCCATTCCTTTCATTTTACTATCCACAAAATCGATTGCTTCTTTATACTTTTGGCCTTCTAACATTGAATTAAGCACTTGGAACGACCCCAAATATGCATTCTCTCGATCTAATTCTGCTAAATTTTCGAGAAACCTATAATGAGAAACTCCGTGAAAATGATCTACTCCAAAACCAATACTTACTAGTAATTTTTTAGCAACATTGATCTGAAACGCTGCTGCCATGGAAGAAACATCTTCTTGTGGCGTTCCTAATCCTTCTTCATCTCCAAACATTAAACAATCAGTTCCGCCATCCACCAAAATAACAGTGTCTATTTTATGTTTATCTACTAAAAACTGATATGCACCCTTAAGAGGTTGGACTGCTATTCTTTCAAAAGCGTAAATGTCCACTGATATTCCCTGAGATTGAAACCATAATTTAAGGTACTTCTCTGGAAAATATGCTGGCATTGTATATACCTGATCACCAGATCTTATTTTATAACAAAAAGGAAATACTGACTCTGAATTGGTATTGCGTAATCTCGTAAAAGAGTAATTAGCAATAGTTACCTTTTTACCTTGTTGTATTAAGCTAAAATATAATGGTATAGCAGCGTAGATATCAAAGCCACCTCCCATTCCTGCTAGCAGTATGTTATTGCTTTCTTCAACTTCCTGAAAAAAAGGTATTTTATCTAGTGTATACATAGTTTATTTTTTTATCCTTAACAATTCATCATATAACTTATAGTTCTCTTCATCAAAACACACAAAGATTACTTCTTCTATTTGATCTTGCTGAAAACTCATTACCGTTTCAATGGCAATCTTAGCAGCCAGTTCCTTTGGAAACTTATAAATCCCCGTACTTATGTTAGGAAAAGCAATGGTCTTAATATCATTCTCTATAGCCAATCTTAAAGAATTCAAATAACAATTAGCTAGTAGTCTTTCTTTATCTTTTCCTCCTGTATTCCATACCGGTCCTACCGCATGGATTACATATTTAGCAGGAAGATTTCCGGCAGTTGTAATCACAGCCTCTCCTGGATTACATTTACCTTGGGTAGCTCTAATCTTTCTACAAGCCTCTAAAATTTCCGCACCTCCTTTTCTATGAATTGCTCCATCCACTCCTCCTCCACCTAATAAAGAGGTATTCGCAGCATTAACAATGACATCTACCTTTACAGTCGCTATATCTGATTGGAGTACTTTTAGTTTCATACATCACTTTTTTACTTAGCTCACCTAATTCCTATTCTTCGTTTTGTATCATCAGGAACTTCATATGTTTTTTCTCCGGGTACTAATCTTTTAGCTTCCTTATACTTGCCATCTTTTAGTAATAATCGAATTTTCTTGGTTAACGGAGTTAAATCGTTTATTTCCTGTATCCATTCTTCATTATATTCTTTTATTAAATCTCTACCAATACCCACCTGAATAGACCTTACTTGCATCTTCGCTCCTTTTAATGTTCTTTCTGGATCCCATTGTATATGAACTTTTGCATTTCGGAATTCCTTATCCCATAAAGCACCACTTTTATAAATAGTTTTATCAGGATCTGTTAACACTCCCATTGACAGCGCTTTTTCCCAACTAGCTTTATTTATTTTTATTCCAAGGATATACTCCTGATTCGATTTTGTCCCCCAATTACTTCGTTCCATTAACCATAAATAAGATGGTTTGATCCAGGTCATTCGATTAAAAGAAAAAGGTGATTCGAACTTATTATTCTTGATAGCAGACACTGCAATAGATTTACCATAGGCCTGATATACCGTAATCGTATCTCTATCATAATCTGCTCGTATTTCCTTAATCATTACCATTCTTACAAGGTTCTTCTAATTTCATTTCAAATAATCTTTTAAAAATCCTTTATGGGCTTAGCAAATCCCTCACTTCCATCAGGGCAAAACCCAATAGATTTTGACCTCTCCACAAATTAGGATTTTGAGCTTTTTCGTTTGCCTGTCCCATTCCGATTCCCCATATGCGATCTCTTGGACTTGCTTCTACAATAATTCTTTTCTTGGTATTCAATAAAAACTCTTTCAACTCTTGGCGCTGTGAAAACTTATGATAGTTTCCTTGTTTTACAATTTCGTACTTATGAGCATCCCATACCTTAGGATCAAAGTTTCTAACCTTTCTACCTAGTTGTTTTGCTTCCATTGGTTGATTGCAATCAATAATCTCTTTTAAAATTTCAATATCTTCAAACAATCTGGCTTTTTCAACCATCATCCAGTGTTCTGCAGTTTTATAGACAACTCCTTCTACTTCGAAAGACTGATTCCACCATTGACTAAAACAACTTTTACCAATACTTCCATCTTTATTAGGCGTATGCCCCCAGAAGAACAGATATTTCAAACTCTTTCCTTTATTAAACTGCTCTTGTATGTTTTGTAATGTGTATTTCATTTCACTCTCTTCTTTACTTCATTAATCAATTCTTCTAAACTATCTACTTGTTTTACTTCATATCTCTCACAAACAATAGCTACATTTCCTTTTCTCCAAAATTCATCTGGACAACAAACAATTAGTTTTCCACTTCTAGCAAACAACCCCAATTCTAATAATGTAATTGGAGACTTTGTATTTTTATCAAAATACATTATAATCATTTCAGCCTTTTCTAAAGCTTCTAGTTCCCAGTCTACTTGTTCCTTAAAAACAGGATTGTCAATTGTTTGTTTCCAACTAGCATCCCAACTTGCTCTTCTGGGATTTAACAAGGTTACATCGTATTCTAATAACTCATTTATAACTATATCCTGCCATCTTTCTGCAACACCTACTTCGATACTACCTGCTAAAAAAACACTTAGATTTTTATCTAGTTCTATTTTTGTTGGTGCAGTTATTATTTTCATAGTTTTATATTTTCAATTCTTAGATTCCAGCCTGCGCTGGAATGACAGTATTTAATGTTTAGCTATATAACTGGAAATTGTATAACGTTCTTCTCTTCTATATCCCTAAAAGAATTGGTAGTAAAAACAGTATCAAATGACTTATTTAATTCTTCAAATCCTTTACTGAAAATTCCATGGCTTACTACTAAGCTTAACTTCCCTGCATTTTTTCCTTTTAATGCAGTTGCCAATCCTAAAAACGTTCCACCTCCATCACAAATGTCATCTACAATTACGCAATGTTTTCCATTAAGGTCTTCTTCATATACTCTAAAACCAGAGAGTTTCCCTGTTTTTACATCTCTTTTCTTAGAACATTCTACAACTTCTATTCCTCCTAAATACTCAGATACTTTATAAATCTTTTTTAATGCTCCACCATCAGGAGATATCAACACAACATCTTCATTAATATGACCTAAGCACTGTTTTACATACTCATAGTTCTCTATCACTTTTACATTATTCAACAACGCTGGAGTTACTTCAGAATGTGGATCAAAAACCATCACCTGATTATAGTTTTGCGCATTTATAATATCTGCATATACTTTTACACTTAGTGACTCTCCACTAACCATCACTCTATCCTGTCTTGCAGCTGGAAAATACGGAATCAAAACATTAATTAATTTCACATCCATTCTACGCAACGCATCTGTGGCTACTAACAATAAACCAACATCATTAAATGAATTCAATCTATGTGTAATTGTTACTTCATTACCTATGGATTTTTCAAAGATTTTGATATGTGGCTCACCACCATTAAAAACAAACGAAGTAAACTCAATTGATTTATCGAATGGAGTAAATGATTGATCTAAATGTAAATACTGCATAATTGTGTTATTTTTACGCAAATATAAAACAGATCAATATATTGACAAAATATTTTGCGTAAAAAATACAATAAAAGATGTTTTACAGGTATTACTAACTATAATTTGGATTCCACACTGGATGCTCTCATCCTTCAGGAGGGATCAACATGATATCTTAGAATAATGAAAAATGAGTTCTACTACTTCTCGACTCCGCTCTAAGTACTACAGAATCTTTATTTAATATCGAAAAGGAAACCTTCTTCTTTAAGCTTGAAGTATTGCTTTTGATTGAATTTGAAAAGATTTGCAGGTCTTCCTCTTCCTTCAGAAATTTTTTCTTTTAGTTCTTCTAAAATACCAAAGCTTAGAATTTTTTTTCTAAAATTTCTTCGATCGATTTGTTTATCGAGAATTGTCATATATAGTTTCTCTAAGTCAGAAAAGAGAAACTTATCTGCTAATAAATCAAAGCCAATAGGTTCATAGGTTAGTTTATTACGCAATCTTTTCTTAGCAATATCAAGAATAGTAGCGTGATCGAATGCTAACAC
The DNA here is from genome assembly GCF_018100855.1 of Aquimarina sp. MMG015. NCBI lineage: Bacteria > Pseudomonadati > Bacteroidota > Flavobacteriia > Flavobacteriales > Flavobacteriaceae > Aquimarina > Aquimarina sp. MMG015. The sequence goes on along the minus strand of NZ_JAGJEB010000006.1, from coordinate 260,948 downwards.
AGGAAGTTCATTAATATCAAACCAAGCTACATCATTAGCATCGGTATCTGCTTTTATATTATGATGTTCTGGTTTCACTAAACCAAAATACGTAATACTCACTACCCTATTTCTTGGATCTCTTCCTGGTTTCCCAAAAGAATACAACTGCTCTAAATAATCAGCAGTAACATTAGTTTCTTCTTTAAGTTCTCGTTCTACCGCATTTTCTAAACTTTCATTCTCTAACACCAAACCACCTGGTAAGGCCCATGAATCTTTAAACGGCTCTATATCTCTTTTGATTAAAAGCACATGCAGTGCCTTATCTTTGTATCCAAAGACTACTGCATCTACTGCTACTTTAATATTTTGGCGTACCATATACGCAAAATTACAAAATTCTGACTTTTTACAAAACAAAAACTCCCGAAGAATAGTCTTCAGGAGTTTCCTATATAGTCTGTATTATTAATCTAAAATTTAAGCGTTTTGTTTCTTTATTAAATTCAAAGCAGAACCTTCTTTAAACCATTCGATTTGAGAATCGTTATAGGTATGATTTACTTCAATTACATCTTTAGAACCATCTGCATGTACAAACTCTATATTTAAAGTTTTTCCTGGTGAAAAAGCATTTAAATCTAAGAAGTTGATAGTATCATCTTCCTGAATTTTATCGTAATCTCCTTCATTTACAAATGTAAGTCCTAACATACCTTGTTTCTTAAGATTTGTTTCATGGATACGCGCAAATGATTTTACAATTACTGCAACAACACCTAAATGTCTTGGTTCCATTGCGGCGTGTTCACGAGAAGAACCTTCTCCATAATTATGATCTCCTACTACGATTGTAGGAACACCCGCAGCTTTATACGCTCTTGCTGTATCTGGCACACCACCAAATTCTCCATCTAATTGATTTTTAACAAAGTTTGTCTTTTTTCCAAAAGCATTAACAGCACCTATTAAACAGTTATTGGATATATTATCTAAGTGTCCTCTATAACGCAACCAAGGACCTGCCATAGAAATATGATCTGTAGTACATTTTCCGAAAGCTTTGATTAATAGCTTTGCTCCTTTTATTTCATCACCTATTGGTTCAAAAGGAGTTAATAACTGAAGCCTTTCTGATGTTGGACTTACATTAACTTGCACTCCACTACCATCTTCTACCGGCGCTAAATATCCCGCATCTTCCACTTCAAAACCTTTAGGAGGTAACTCCCATCCAGTTGGTTCATCAAACATTACTTCTTGTCCATCTTCATTTAGCAACTTATCTGTTAATGGATTAAAATCTAAACGTCCAGAAACAGCAATAGCAGCAGTTAATTCAGGAGATGCTACAAAAGCATGTGTATTCGGGTTTCCATCTGCACGTTTCGCAAAGTTTCTATTAAAAGAATGAACGATACTATTCTTCGGAGCATTTTTAGGATCACTATATCTTGCCCACTGCCCGATACAAGGTCCACAAGCATTAGTAAAGATTTTAGCATCCAATTTTTCGAATATTCCAAGAATGCCATCTCTCTCTGCTGTATACCGTACCTGTTCAGAACCTGGATTGATTCCTAATTCTGACTTCATTTTTAGACCTTTATCCAATGCTTGTTGCGCAATAGAAGAAGCACGTGATAAATCTTCATACGAAGAATTGGTACAAGAACCTATTAGCCCCCATTCTACCTGTAATGGCCAATCATTCGCTTTTGCTTTCTCTGTCATACTCGTACCAACCTCAGTTGATAAATCTGGTGTAAATGGCCCATTTAATAATGGTCCTAATTCTGACAGATTAATTTCTATAACCTGATCAAAATATTGCTCAGGATTTGCATATACTTCTGGATCTGCAGTTAAATGTTCTTTTACTTTATTAGCGGCATCTGCTACTTCAGCTCTTTCTGTAGCTCGTAAATAACGCTCCATTGATTCATCATACCCAAATGTAGATGTTGTAGCACCAATTTCGGCACCCATATTACAAATAGTTCCTTTTCCTGTACATGACATTGAAGTTGCTCCTGGGCCAAAATATTCTACAATAGCATCAGTTCCACCTTTTACAGTAAGAATTTCGGCTACTTTTAGAATCACATCTTTTGGTGCTGTCCAACCAGATAATTTACCAGTTAGTTTAACACCTATTAATTTAGGAAATTTTAATTCCCAAGGCATTCCTGCCATTACATCTACAGCATCAGCTCCACCTACACCAATTGCTACCATTCCTAATCCTCCTGCATTTACCGTATGAGAATCAGTACCAATCATCATACCTCCAGGGAATGCATAATTCTCTAAAACTACCTGATGTATAATTCCAGCTCCAGGTTTCCAAAAACCAATACCATACTTATCAGATACCGATTCTAAGAAATTAAATACTTCACTACTGGTATTCATTGCTGATTGTAAATCTTTATCAGCACCAACTTTAGCCTGAATTAAATGATCACAATGTACCGTCGTTGGAACTGCAACTTTCTTTTTTCCAGCTTGCATAAATTGCAATAAAGCCATCTGAGCAGTTGCATCTTGACAAGCAATACGGTCTGGAGCAAAATCAACATAATCCTTACCTCTAGTAAATGCTGTTTTACTTTTACCATCCCAAAGATGTGAGTACAAAATTTTCTCTGCTAATGTTAAAGGTTTTCCTGTTACTTCGCGAGCAGCATCTACTCTTTCGGCAACTTGAGCATACACCTTTTTTATCATATCGATATCGAATGCCATATAGTTGTGTTTTATGTGTTTTCGTTATTCTTTTTTAAGTATTCCAAGATACGAAATATCGAATGACTACGAAAAGAGTATTGAGAATATAGAATGATTATAAAAAATATTCTATTGCACTAAAAACAAGTATTATACAAACTAAGAATAACCTGCACATAATATCGATTGCAAACAATCAATTTTAAACTTGATTCCCTAAACTGTCTATTTTCATTAAAAAGTTTATCTCATATATCAAAAAATATCTTTAACTAAAACCAAAAAAGCCTTAATACAACAATTCGTATTAAGGCTTTTAAACTATTATATATTTTTAATTACATAACTAATTGCTTCTGAGATGGTTTAAACTTAGTCAATACAATACCATCAACAGCAGCTTCATATTCTTCCATGGTTGGTGTTCTACCTAAAATTGTAGATAAAACTACTACTGGCGTAGAAGACAACAAAGATTCTCCTTTTTTGCCATCAGAATCTCTAACAACTCTTCCTTGGAATAAACGTGTAGAAGTAGCCATCACTGTATCTCCTGGCTCCGCTTTTTCTTGGTTACCCATACATAAATTACATCCAGGACGTTCTAAGTATAACATATTCTCATACTTTGTACGTGCTAAACCTTTTGGCGCACTATCATCAAACTCAAAACCAGAATATTTAACTAAAACATCCCAATCACCTTCTGCTTTTAACTCATCAACAATATTATATGTTGGAGGAGCAACAACTAAAGGTGCATTAAATACAACTTCTCCTTGTTGTTTCTCAATGTTCTTTAACATTTGAGCTAAAATTTTCATATCTCCCTTATGAATCATACAAGATCCTATGAAACCTAAATCTACTTTCTTAGTTCCTCCGTAAAAGGACAATGGTTGAATATTATCATGCGTATAACGCTTAGATACATCTTCATTATTTACATCTGGATCAGCTATCATTGGCTCTACGATCTTATCTAAATCAATAACAACTTCTTGATAATATTTAGCGTCTGCATCTGGCTTTAATGCCGATTTAGTTCCAGTTTTAATTTCCGTAATACGATTATTTGCTTTATCAACTAATCCTTTAAGATCCTGCTTTGGGTTATCCATACCCTTATCAATCATAATTTGTATACGATCTCTAGAGATTTCTAAGGATTCGATTAATGTATCATCTTCAGAAATACAGATAGATGCTTTTGCTTTCATTTCAGCGGTCCAATCTGTAAATGTAAATGCTTGATCAGAAGTTAAAGTACCGATATGTACTTCAATAATTTTTCCTTGGAAAACATTCTCGCCTTCAAACTGATTTAACATCTGCTCTTGAGTAGCATGAACTACATCACGGAAATCCATATAAGGTTTCATTTCTCCTTTAAAAGTAACCTTTACAGACTCTGGAATTGGCATAGTAGCTTCTCCTGTAGCTAATGCTAAAGCAACTGTTCCTGAATCCGCTCCAAAAGCAACTCCTTTTGCCATACGTGTGTGTGAATCTCCACCTATGATTACATCCCAATCATCTACCGCTATATCATTTAATACCTTATGAATTACATCAGTCATTGCATGATACTTTCCTTCTGGATGACGTGCTGTAACTAATCCGAAGTCATTCATAAACTTCATTAATCTCGGAATATTAGCTTTGGATTTATCATCCCAAACTGAAGCTGTATGACATCCTGATTGGTAACCAGCATCAACAATTGGAGAGATTACTGTAGCAGCCATCATCTCTAATTCTTGAGAAGTCATTAAACCCGTAGTATCTTGAGAACCTACAATGTTTACTTCAACTCTAACATTTGAACCTGCATGTAATGTTTTACCTGGCGTGGTTCCTACTGCATTTCTGTTAAAAATTTTCTCAACAGCAGTTAAACCTTGTCCTTCCACAGAAACTTCTTTGGAAGCTGCATATACTTGAGGAACATTTATTCCTAAAACTTTACAAGCAAATGTTTGTAATTTCTTACCGAAAACAACAGCATAAGAACCTCCTGCTTTAATAAACTCCATTTTTGGTGGTGTTAACGCAGTTGAGATATCTTTTAACTCTTTGTCTCCGTTATATAATTTCTTTGTTTTTGTATTTATTGTAAGAACGGTACCTGTAGCTACAGAATACTCTTCTTTTAAGATTGCTTCACCATCTTCATCTACAATTGTATTTCCTTCTGCATCTTTTTGCTTTACCCAGTTCTTTAAATCAATACCAATACCACCAGTTACTCCAACAGTTGTTAAGAATATTGGCGCAATACCATTCGTACCAGCAATTACTGGAGCAATATTAATAAATGGTACATATGGGCTAGAAGAAATACCTGTCCATAACGCCACATTATTTACACCTGACATTCTTGAAGATCCTACTCCCATTGTTCCTTTATCAGCAATCAACATCACACGCTTATCTGGGTGTTGTTCTTTTAAAGCTAATAATTCATTTTGCATATCTTTATTATGCTCAAACATACACTGACCGTGTAATTCACGATCTGATCTTGAATGCGCATCCGCTCCAGGAGATAATAAATCTGTAGAAATATCACCTATTCCCGCAACAAAAGTTACAATCTCTATTTCTTCTTCTACGTCTGGTAACTTTGTAAAAAACTCTGCTTGAGCATAGCTCTCTATTAATTCTTTAGCAATAGTATTGCCTGCTTTATACGCCTTTTCTAATTGTTCTGTATCTGCCTCGTATAAGAAAACTTGCGTTTTTAATACTTTAGCAGCTTCATTAGCTATTGCAGTTTCATCACCTAAAGCTAAATCTAACAATACCTCTACAGAAGGTCCACCTTTCATATGAGATAATTGCTCAAAAGCAAAAGCAGGAGTAATTTCTTTAACGACTTCTTTACCTAAAATAATTTCTTTTAAAAACTGAGCTTTTACACCAGCAGCACTTGTGGTTCCTGGCAAAACATTGTAGATAAAAAAGTTAAGGGAGTCATCACGATGTGCATTATCATTATCCTTAATTTGTGAAATAATTTCACTTAATAACTCTGCTCCATCGATTGGCTTAGGGTGTAACCCAAGGGATTTCCTTTCTTCGATTTCCCTAATGTAATTATTGTAAATGTTCATAGTACGTAATAGAATTCTTTCCTGGTTTAATACAAATGTTTGGAAAACGATAAATTTCTCCTACCCGCCAATAATAGAAAAATCCTATTATATATTGTTACATAATGACAAGCTATACATTAGGTAGTGAAATTATGGTAGTCCTTACATCTTTTCAATATTCTTATTTATCTCAAGTTTCTCAAAAAAATATCGTGATAATTTTCTAAAATAATAGTAAAGATATATTCTTGATTAAGAAACAGTATTTTGTGTTTCTATAACTTAGACCTACATCTTTCTTTATCATATCGATATTGAGAACAATATTGCTATATAATGTGTATTGAAAAGTCCGACGAAAATACGAATTTTAAGGGATTTTATTAAATGAATGGCGTTAATAACCCTTTTTTACATTTTTAAAAAAAATACCGCTTTTATTTGATTAAATCATCAATTTTAGAACTGTTAAAATGGTAATCACATAAAAAAATATCTAATATTTTAATTGACTTCTTTAAGAATTACGAAAACGTTGTAGTAATTTGTTAAGTTATTGATTTAAAAACCATCAATTTTAACATAAAAACAAAAAAAGAGTGAAGTTTTAGCAACTTCACTCTTTCTACACAAAATAAACTAAATTTAATTTTCTTCTTTATCGCTTTTTTTTCTGTTATGACCTTTACGTCCTTTCTTCCCTTTTCTATGACCTTTCTTTTTTACCTTTTTATATTTCTCTAATTGTTCATCATTAAGAGATGATTCAAACTTGCTTTTAGCAGCTTTCATTTCCTCTTTTTGTTTATTTTTAAGGCTTTTTTGCTCATCACTTAACGTAGGATTTAAGGCTTTACGTTTTCCTTTTCTAGAAAGGTCTTCATTCTTTACAATCTGTAATTGTTCTTCCGTATAAGTATCTTTAAATGCCTTTCTGTGTTCTTTATGCAACTCTCTTTGATACTCTAATTGAGCTTTTTGATCTTCTGAAAGGCTTTCATTAAATTCTTTTCTTAACTCTCTTTGCTCTTTATGTTTCTCACGTCTATCACTTACATCTTCCGACTGGGCAAACATCGTAAATGCTCCCAAAAACATAATCATTATGTAGGTTATACTATTTTTCATCTATCTATTTTTCTTAATTATTCAACTTTATTTTAATGAACGTTCAATAGTAAGACTCGCAGAAATAAAAAAGGTTTAATTATTTAGATAAAAAAAACAAAGTTATTTAGAATTCTACCTCTATAAGTTAATGAAAACATTAATCAACAACCTCAATTACTCTATTGAGGTTAAAAGATTTTAACTCAGGCTTTATGATTTCTTTACAAACCCTTAAAAGTGGATTAAAGAAATGTTAAAAACGGGGTTATTTCCCCTTATTCTATTATTTTCGCGCACTGAAATTGAAGATATCTGGTGATGATTTTCCCCAAGTATTCATTACCCAAAAATTCAATTGTTCATAATTGCAAAAGCCCATTTCCTACTTGAATGGGCTTTTCTTTTTTTATTAAATAAAAATTGATTCTTCTTAAACTAAGAAATTGGTTTAATGATTAGAATAAGCTTTGAATAATATCCTCAATACTTACTCCTTCTGCTTCGGCTTTATAGTTTTTAATCATACGGTGACGTAATATCCCCATAGCCACAGCTTGCACATCCTCTATATCTGGAGAAAACTTACCTTTTACGGCTGCATTTGCTTTTGCTGCCAAAATTAGATTTTGTGATGCTCTTGGACCAGCACCCCAATCTATATAGCTTTTAACTAAATCCGTTGCAGATTCTCCATTAGGCCTAGTTTTAGAAACCATAGATACTGCATATTCTACTACATTATCAGCTACAGGTATACGACGAATCAATTGCTGAAAATCGATAATTTCTTGGGCAGTAAACAAGGCATTAATTGTTGCAGAAGTATCTCCTGTAGTGCTTTTTACAACTTCTACTTCTTCTTGAAAACTAGGATATTTTAATTCGATAGCAAACATAAATCTATCCAATTGAGCCTCTGGTAATGGATAAGTCCCTTCTTGCTCAATAGGATTTTGTGTAGCTAATACAAAATATGGTAAATCTAGTTTATAATGATGACCTGCAACTGTTACAGCTCTTTCTTGCATCGCCTCTAATAAGGCTGCCTGTGTTTTTGGTGGAGTTCTATTAATCTCATCTGCCAAAATAATATTAGAAAACACTGGGCCTTTGATAAATTTAAAATGTCTGGACTCGTCTAAGATTTCACTTCCTAATATATCACTTGGCATCAAATCTGGAGTAAATTGAATTCTTTTGAAATCCAATCCTAAAGCTTTGGAAATGGTATTAACCATTAGTGTTTTTGCTAATCCTGGAACACCTATCAATAAAGCATGACCTCCAGAAAATACAGCAATCAGTATCTGATCGATTACTTCTTCCTGACCTATGATTATTTTTGCTATTTCTTTTTTGAGTTCGGTATGTTTGCTTACCAGTTTTTCTACTGCTGCAACGTCAGACATATTATTTTTCTTTTTTTAACCAGTTACCGCTAAACTCACAGTCTCTGTACTCTCCATTAATTTTTATATAAGTATCATTAATTTTTTCTTCCTGCCAAGCTCGTATTGCTTCTATTTGTTTTTTCCTAAGAGCAAGTTCCTGTATTTTTAAATAATCTTTAGAGTAATCTGCTATATGTTCATCAAAACGATTTAATACGGTGATTAATTTAAACTTTTTACGGCCTTGACGATCTTGGTCTGGTATTACTAACGAAACTTCATTCGTTTTTAATTTTGATACTTGATCGTACAATATAGGATCAATTTTGGTAAGTTCAAAACGTGTATCACCTGTTGTAGGATTTAATAATTGTCCTCCATCTTCTTTCGTCTCTTTTTCATTACTAAATTTTCTAGCAGCTTCCTTAAAACCAATAGTTCCAGAAACTACTGCTGCACGAACAGAATCCACAAGTTTTTGCGCTACCTCTACACTTTCTCTTGTAACATCCGGAATCAATAAAATATGTCTAACATCTATTTCTTCTCCTCTAATTTTATCTAACTGTATGATATGCCAACCAAAATCCGTCTTGAAAGGTTCACTAACCTCACCAACCTGCAAACTAAAGGCTACGTCCTTAAACTCTTTAGCAAAAGGAGTTTGTCTATTTAACGTGTATTTCCCTCCTTTTGATTTCGACCCAGGATCTTGAGAATATAAAACCGCTTTAGTAGCAAAACTACTTCCATTCTCTACGATATCAGTTCTAAATTGCTTTAACCTATCAACTACTTTTTGCTCTTCTTCATCTGGAATTTTAGGGTCTATTACTATCTGAGCAAGTTCTAATTCTGTACCAAAAAGAGGTCTTTCATCTTCAGGGATTTCATCAAAAAACTCTCTTACTTCTTCTGGTGTAATCTCTACATCTTCTACTATCTTAGAACGCATTTGTTCTGCTAGTCTATTTCCTTTATTAATTTCAAAAAGTTCTTTTCTAAAATCTGCTTCACTTTCTTTTCTATAGAATTTTAAAACTTTATCTATTGTTCCCAGTTCTCTTGTCATATAACTCAGTTGCTGATCTACCATAGAATTCACCTCAGCATCAGATACAATAACACTATCTTGTACCGCATGGTGAGCATATAATTTGTTCTCAAACAAGCTTCCTGCTAATTCGCAACGACTAACATCTGCAGCAGAAACTCCTTCACTTATCAATTGCTGATAAGCAATTGTAATATCACTCTCTAATATTACATATTCTCCTATTACAGCTGCAACTCCATCGATTTTAATCTTTTGAAATGATTTTACAGAATCTTCTTTCTTCTCAACCTCTTTTTTAACATCTTCTATAATTTCCTGAGCATAGATCTGAGCACCAGTGCTACATAATAGCAATACAGCAATACAAATAGTATTCTTAATTATATATTTCAAATTGTTTGTTTTTAATTGCATCTTTCGTGATATCCTTTTCTAATTTTTTTATCAGCTCTCGCTTTCTTTTATTCAATATGATTTGTCGTATTGTTGGCTTTATATAATCTAAAGGTGCTGTTTCTTTTTTCTTAAGCACTTTTTTTATTTTAATCATATACACTCCCAAAGAGTCTCGCAACTGAACATACTTACCATCTTTTAAGATCTTGTTCCTGTCTTGATTCTTAAGAACAGGGATTTTATTTAATACCTGATCAAACTGAACCCAAACTGAATCATTAAAGGAAAATGTAGCAAACTCTATTTTTTTACCAAGTAGTTCTTCATGATCCTCTTCATTAAAACGATTAAAACGTGTTTGCGTTGCAACAATATTTTTATAATCAGGTGGCAAATGTAAGTAACGTAGCTTTACCAACTCTTCATTAAGAATAAAATTTTCTAAATTTTCTGAATAATAAGACGTCATATCATCTTTGGTAACCTCCATATTAATGGATTTGTTGATTACAGCATCTTTATAAGCATTGATATATAAAGTACTTTTATAATCCTCTACTAAATTATCAAATTCCTGAAGTTCTATTTCCGTAAGATTCCTTTTTGATTGGTCTATAAACAATTGTTTAGTTGCCCATATATTGATATAGTTGTTTACTATATTTAAACTGTCTTCTGCTGCGGTACCATTAGGAACCAGGTCTTTTATAGCATCTTTATAGAGATATGTCTCATTAACTCTTGCTACCACTTCTCTGTTTGCGTTTCGATTTATATTTCCGCAAGAAACTAAAACAAAAAACAATAGTATGTTAGAGATATATCGCATTTAGATAGATAATTCTTTTTTGATTTGTTTTAACGTCTTTTTATTTAATTCTATAGAATATTTCTTTCTAAGTTCACTAAGCCATTGCTTTTCTAGGTCTTCCTGAAAGTCATTAATAACCTTACCTTTTGTTTCATCAAAGGTTTTCACCCTTGAAGGTAGTACTTCTACTACTTTAATCAGGGTTATATAATCATCCTCATTAACAACGACCACTTCTCCATTATTACCAGAAAATTTATCTGCTAACTCATCTATATCCTTAGTTAACTCTTCTTCTGTAAAAAGTACCGTATTGGAGTCTGAAATATTCACCTCCTTTTTAATTTGCTCAATACTATTGGCCTTTTCAATTTTCGCTTTCACATTATCTATTAGTTCTTTATTAGACGAAGAAGCTTTTATCACTTTATAACTTTCTTCTTTTATATAGGTTTCTTTTCTAGATGCATAAAATTCTTGAAGCCCTACAGAATCAACCTTAGCAGCATTCCAAATCTTAGATTCCATAAGATCAAATAGCAATAATCCATCTCTATATTCCGAAACTACATTTGCAAAATCTTGATTATCTTCTTCTAAATGCTCTTCATAGTACTGGAGTAACTTAGCTGATTCATAATCATTATACACATTTTCTATAAACAAAGAGATATCTTTTGTTTTCGTTTTACGAGTTCCTTTTTGTTGTATAAATTTTGCAAAGTCTAAATAAGTAAAACTCTCTTTACCTATAGAAAAAATAGAATTAGTTAAATTTTTATCACTCGTTGGAATATTCCATTTTTCATTAAAAATAGTTGACGGCACATTCTTTTCGAAATAAGATATTGCTTCTTCATTTCTTTTTACACCATATTTCTCTTTTAAAGAATTTATAAATGATTTTGTAATAAGTTGAGATCTACTATCCTTTTTAATTCTCTGAGTAAGTTCTCCTTTCAGTTCATCAAAAGTCTTGGGTGGATGTTTTTCTAATAGTTTGATAAGATGCCAGCCATACTTCGTTTTTACAGGTTTTGACAATTCTCCCGAAGATTTTAAAGCAAAAGCTACTTTCTCAAAATCTTCTGAATTTAGAGCTCCTCTACCAAAACGATTAATCTTACCACCGTTTACAGCAGTATTGCGATCATCACTATACTGTTTTGCAAGTGATTCAAATGAAGTACCAGCTTGCAATTGCGTCTTGATCTCATTGATTCTTTTTTCTGCTTCATTTTCCGTTCTGTCCTTATTAAAGGCTACCATAATATGAGCAACTGTAACCTCTCCTAAAGTTTTTTCTTTTTTATTAACTTTTACGATGTGATACCCAAAACGAGTTTTAAAAGGTTCTGAAACATTCCCTACCTTAGTTGTAAAAGCAGCTTGTTCGAACGGATACACCATTCTAAACGCAGAAAACCAGCCTAAATCACCTCCATTTTTTTTGGCTGAAGGATCTTCACTATACTCAAAAGCTGTTTCTTTAAAATCAGCTCCATTAATTATTTTATTCCTTGCCTCTATTATTTTCTGATAAGCTTGCAATGTATCTTTTGGAGATGCATTAGGTTTAACCTGTACCAGTATATGACTTGCATTTACTCTTTCTTGTAAACGATCGTAGGCTTCTTTTACCAAAGCATCAGATGCATCTGTATCTGTAAGATATCCAGATGAAAGTTGTTTCTTATACCCCTCTAGTTCTTTAATGTAAGATTCTTTTTTATCTAGACCTTGTTCTTTAGCTTCTTCTAACTTTAATTTATAGTTTATAAACAGTTGTAGATATTCATCAATATCTTTTTGGGATTCATCCTTTACCAAATCAATATTTTTAAGATATACTCTTTTAAACTCTGATCTGTATACAGGTGAATTATTAATGGTAAGTAATACAGGGTCTTTTTCTTGACCATATATTAAGGTGCAAAAGATGACTGCTAAAAACAGTACGATAGATTTTTTGTGCATAGTTCTCTAAATAAAGTCCCAAATCGGACAAAAATAACAATATTAAAGCGTTTTACAAGCTCTTTATTCTAACGAATCATTACCATAATATAGTATTAAATAGTTTTTAAAATTTTAGTGTTCTATATATATTGCCCCCATATTTAACCAATATAAATATATCAGAAAGAAAAAAACACTTCAAATTCGAAAAATATATATTTTACAACAACCTTAACTATAAAATTTGGAAAGAAAATTAAAGCTTATTTGGGATTTTAGAGGTCCTGTAGCAAATAAAACGGCACAACACCATGTGATTCACCTTAATGAATACATTACTTCTGAAGGGTTATCTGTAAAAAACACTGGTTATCAAGACATTAACGAGTTTCACTGTATTGCTTATATGGTAGTAACCGACTCCGAAATGAAAAAAGTCAGAGATGCCTTAAAACCACATCGTGGTCAATTGTTTCAAGAATAGATTTTTATTTTTTTTTGTCTTGGCACGTATATTGCCTTAGACCTTATATATTTGCAAAAATTCTAAATCAAAAATTAAAGAAAAAAAGTTATAATGAAAAATATATTATTACCAATACTAGTATTATTTATTAGTGCACAAGCAATAGCACAATCTAAAGTAGGAACAATCGATAGTGATTTTATTTTGTCTAAAATGCCTGAATTAACAAAAGTTCAAGAAGACCTGAAAGCATATAACACCAAATTAGAAGCTGACTTAAAAGTAAAAGTTGATGATTATCAGGCAAAAGTAAAAGCTTATCAGGAGGGTGAAGCAACAATGACTGAACCTATGAAAAAAACTAAGCAAGAAGAAATCATTGCTGTAGAAAATGACATTGCTAAATTTCGCCAAAACGGTTCACAACTAGTACAACTAGAGCAAAATAAATTATTACAACCATTATATACTAAAATAGGAAAGGCGCTAGAAGAAGTAGCCAAAGCAGAAGGATATACACAGGTACTAACAATTACAAGCAGTGGATTAGCGTATGTAGATCCAAAATTTGATCTTACTAAAACGGTAATGACAAAACTGGGAATTCCGGTACAGTAATCTTACCTATTAAAATACATTATAAAAAAACGCTTCAAATAATTTTGAAGCGTTTTTTTATATCTTTATTTAAAACTTTATTACCTACTATAATTAGGAGCTTCTTTAGTAATAGTAACATCATGAGGATGACTCTCATGGATACCACTAGCAGTTATTTTCACAAAACGGCCTGTATCCTGTAGCGTTTTAATATTTTTAGAACCACAATATCCCATACCAGCACGCAATCCACCAACGAATTGATGAATACTCTCATATAATTCTCCTTTATACGCTACACGACCAACGATTCCTTCTGGAACTAGTTTTTTGATATCATCCTCTACATCCTGAAAATAACGATCTTTTGATCCTTTTTTCATTGCCTCTACTGACCCCATTCCGCGATAGGATTTAAATTTTCTTCCTTCGTAAATAATTGTTTCCCCAGGAGATTCTTTTGTTCCTGCTAATAGAGAGCCTAACATAACTGTATCTGCCCCAGCTGCAATTGCTTTAGGAATATCTCCAGTATATCTAATTCCTCCATCCGCTATTACAGGAACACCTGATCCTTTAATTGCAGAAGCAACTTCTAAAACTGCTGAAAACTGTGGAAAACCTACTCCAGCAACAACTCTAGTCGTACAGATAGAGCCTGGTCCAATTCCAACTTTTACCGCATCAGCTCCAGCTTCTACTAAATATTTTGCAGCCTCTCCTGTTGCAATATTACCAACAATTACATCTAATTCAGGAAACTTCTTTTTCACTTCTTTTAGAACAGAAACTACTCCTTTAGTATGTCCATGAGCTGTATCAATTACCACCGCATCTACTCCAGCACCAACTAAAGCCTCTGCACGATCCACCGCATCACCCGTTACTCCAATAGCAGCAGCTACACGAAGACGTCCTAAACTATCTTTATTAGCACTTGGTTTTAGCGTTAGTTTTGTAATATCTCTAAAAGTTATTAATCCCACTAAGGTATTATCATCATTTACTACTGGTAATTTTTCAATTTTATTATCTTGTAATATAACTTCTGCTTCCTGTAATGATGTTCCTTCTCCAACAGTAACTAGGTTTTCGCTAGTCATCACTTCTGATATAGGTCGTTCATTATTTTTCTCGAAACGTAAATCTCTATTAGTAACTATTCCTAACAACTTATTATTATCATCTACTATAGGAATTCCTCCAATACTATGCTCTCGCATATTATTTTTAGCATCAATAACTTTTGCATCTAATGGTAATGTAACAGGATCTATAATCATCCCACTTTCTGCCCTTTTTACCTTTCGAACTTTCATAGCTTGTTCCTGAATGGTCATATTTTTGTGCAATACACCAATTCCACCTTCTTGCGCCATAGCAATTGCCATACGGCTTTCTGTAACGGTATCCATAGCCGCAGAAACTATAGGAACGTTAATCGTTATATTTCTTGTAAATTTTGTTTGGATACTTACTTCTCGTGGTAGTACTTCGGAAAATGCAGGGACTAAAAGTACATCATCATATGTAAGTCCTTCTCCAACGATTTTGGATTCGTGTGCTGTCATCGCAATTAAGATTTAATTGCGTGCAAATATAAGCCTTTTTTAAAGGAATCCTATAAAAGTCAATAGCTAATATCGGTTTTGTTTATTTGAAATGAAATTTAATACCTTACAACAATACTCATGACTCTTCAAAAAACACGAAACCACCTTTAAACACTGTTTTTAAGCACATTACAAACTAACCCGTTATTAGTATTAGTTGCCAAAAATTAATAATAGCTTCATCTAATTTAACATTTTTTTAATATTAAAATAGTATATTTCAATGCTTTTGATCCCAAATCAAAAAGAGCCCTAAAAAAATATTCTATGAAGATTAGTATTAACCTACTACTATTGGTATGTCTATATATAAACACCACCAATGCCCAATTTACAGAAGCACCAGCTACTAAAGTTGATTTCAAGACTTCTAAACAAACTGAACGTAAAAAACAAAAAAGAAATCTATTTACAAAAAGAGTAATACCCTTTACTTTAATTGCTTCTGGAATTCTTTTATCAACTAGTGATTTTGAAAAATCATTACAAAAAGACATTAGAGGTTACACAGGTAATAATTTTTATTTAAACATTGATGATTACACAAGGTACGCCCCTATAGTGCAAATGTATGCTGCTGATATTTTTGGAGTAGCATCAAGAAATCATTGGTTCGATCAAACTAAAAACCTTTTAATCTCTTCTTTAGTAACCAGTGCAGCTACTACAGTCTTAAAAAAAGAGGTTGATAAGGCACGGCCAGGAGATCCTACCCAATTAAACTCATTTCCATCAGGACATACTTCTATGGCTTTTGTTTCTGCTGCTGTCCTATATGAAGAATTCATCGATAGCAGTCCTTTATTAGCTTATAGTGGATATATTTTTGCAATTACCACTGGTAGCTTAAGAATGATGAACAATAAACACTATCTCTCTGATGTACTTGTGGGAGCCGGAATAGGAATCTTAACTACGCGATTAGTATACCATTATGAACATCTTATTTCTTGGAACCCATTTAAAAATGTAGAGGATATAGCATTTGCTCCACAATTTACTGGTGATAGTGTTGGGCTATATTTTTCGAAATCTTTTTAGAATATACACCTAATACCCCTCTGCATAAGAGAAATCTTCTTTAGACAGGTATTTAATATAATCTAATTTTAATTTTGCAATTTGTTTAAAATGTAAATAATCATGTGCCAACCAATTAGAAAGAAATTGTTTTGCCGTCATTTCTCCAAGGTCGGGATGTATTGAAACATTGTTCCAATTAGTATTTTCCAAAGAATTCAACCAATTAATAGATGCTTTTCGTTCTTCGATAAAATTATTAAAAACAACATTATAATCTTGTTTTATATACGCTCTGTTAGCCACCCAACCTTCGGGTTCAATTGGCTCAAAATTTTTATCTGGAGTATCTAATATATGTTTTGTTCTTTTTCTAAAATCTTCTTTTTCTTCATCATATAAATGACAAACTATCTCAAGTAAACACCAACGATTTGGTCTGTCTTTCCATAAATATTCTTCTTTTGTAATACCGCTTAATAGTTCTTCGAAAACCTTTTGATTTCTTAACAAGCTTTTTATTATTAATTGATGATTCATGAACTAAGTTTTTATTTTTTTTAGGATTATCAAAGTAAAGATATATATCTATGATATCATCACAAAACAAAGGGTAACATACCCCTATCAAAACCAGTTCTTTAACTCTTTATTAGAGTCATCATATAATGTATTTTTGAAAAAGAATATTGAAGTTCTTAATTTATTTGAGTTAGCCAAATTCAATAGAAAACAAAAAGCCTAAAAATTCAAAAACCAAAAACTCTCTATTTAAGTATGGGCCAGTCAGAACTGAGAGTTAGAAAAAACTAGATAAATGTAATTGTATACATTTCTGACAACAGTGGAAGTACTTTAAACCAAGTGGTGTATATTTTTTAGGCTTTTTTGAGACAAAATCAAAACATTATCATTCTTAAAAAAGCTGCCTCTAAGTTAACATGAGACAGCTTTTTACTTTTAATTAAGATGTAATGGTTTAGTATAAGATCTCTACACTTTTAAATAGTTCGCTTATCAACACGAACATAATCTACATACATATAAGTATTCCAGAAAATATTAATGCTAGAATTATTAAAAATACCTGTGTCAGAACCGATATTTAAATTTAAAATAATATTATGGTTTTTGAAATTCTGAAGCCTTAGATCATTATCCACATTATTATTATAACTAGCAACTCTATTCCCATCCACATAGACCTGAATAGTAACCCATCCATTTCTGTTGATCCATCTCTGCTCGTAAGTATGCCATCCTTCTCCTAAATTATATCTTCTTTCCGCACTGGTACCTAATTGATTTTGAGAGGTATTTGCTCCATAAAATAAATTACTAGCAAATCTTGCGCTATTGCCAAAAGAATAACCTTCCATGATATCACTCTCTCCACGTGTAGGCCAATTCGTTTCATTAACTGTCCAAAACGCTGGCCAAGCACCATAGGTTTCCGAAAATCCTTTGTAACTATTAGTACCGTTCTTAGCTAATAATTTAATTCTCGCTCTAACTCTATATTCCTCGTTATTTCCTGGGTGAAAATTAAAATAAGATTTTACATGACCTGATTCATAATTATTATTGCTCTTTTTATATGCTTGAAGACGTAAACAACTACTGCCATCAAGACTAGCTATTTCTGAATTCCAATTTTTATAATTACATACACTAGAATTATAATCCGCTCTATTATGTGTTCTCTCCCATTGATTTAAATTTCCATTAGAATTAAAGTTATCAGTAAACTGTCGAACCCAAGGTCCTGCCTTTGCATCTATATCTGTTGTATTTTGTATATCAGCGGCATCTTCTACAATTAACTCTTCTGTTTCGCAGGCAGATGATGACAAAATTAATAACAGAATTCCAAAAAACTTGACAAACATTCTCATAGTGTTAAATTTAGTTAATGATTATGTTACTAAATTAAGAACCGAATTACCAAATCATTAAACAAACAAGGTAAACTATATTGAATATTCTTTTTTAACACTATTTATTTAACAATAATAAAAAATAAAAACCCTAGAAATGAAGATTTAACAAGGGATCACAGAAATTACAATCACGCAAACGTTTGCGTTGTTTTTATCACATTTTTTTAACTAAAATATTAAAATATAAGAAAAATTTAAGATGTTTATCGCGAAAAAATTAAATAAAAAAGTAATTTTCCTTACATATTATGTTAAAAAAGTCAAAATTGACTTTGAAAAACAAAAAAACTGCGTTTTAGGATATTAAATATAGAATTTTATTGGAAACAGATCCTCGTTCGCCTATTCTAATAATACCCAAGATAATATTAGCCACGAAACCTGGGTTTGTAATTATTGAAGCTTTATCAGCTACTTTAAGGTCTCTTTGATTAATTACTTCTATAAATTGATCACTTGGTGTGATTGCAATTTGTTTAGCAAACTCCCATGCTCCATCTCTTGCTAATTCCATACTGAAATCAACTAAAAAATCATCAACATTTCGAGTCAATTTGAGGATTTTTTTAAGGGTCGGCCAAATACTTGCCAGATCATTTTCTATCTCAATTACTAATGATGAAAGAATTTGATTTATTTTATCAAAATCTTCTTTAAGATTTTCAATATTTGTGCCTTTGGAAACTTCTGCAGCTGCTATTCCTAGGTCCAAATTAATATGGGCATTCATTCCTATTAATAAATGTTGTAATACTATAGGCCAATAATTTTTTGACAAGTCAAATGCTATTTTCCAAGAAGTCGTTACTACTTTATCATCTCTATAAGAAAAATAGGCATCTAAGTATCTACTAGCAAAAATGATATCAAGTTTTTCCATCCTAGGACCGTCATCAAAAAAATCATTTTCAATTCCTTCTTTTACCTTAATAGTTACCCGTCTATACAACGCGGCAAAATATCCTAAGGGACTATTATCAAATTGTGATGTTTTAATAATATCATCTAAAGAGTCGATGACATCATTGATGGTCGTTATTGGTTTCAAGTTGTTGTTATATATGCTATAGTTATTTACTAATGTACTAAATAATTGCAAATAACATTTCTAGTATACATGGGTTTTCTTTATGAAAACTAAAATAAAGTATCAAATTGAATTTAAACCGTTAATAATTTTCAGTAAATTTAATAACACACTGATTAACAATGGAAAAGATTACATTAATCTTATTCAGCATATTGATCTACACCTCGATAGGAGCCCAAGTGAATCCTACTTTTTTTGGGGCAAAATCCCATTACGGTTTTATCATCGCGCATTCGCCGGAATTAAAACCGATTTCGCAAACAAATCCTTATGGATTGCAGTTAGAATATAGTTGGTTAAAAACCACCGACAAAGCCTGGAAAACCTGTTTCTGTTACGGAAGAAGTGGATTTGCATTTGCTTATTTCAACTATGCCAACCCAAACATCCTGGGTAACTCATACAATCTTATATACTTTGTAGAACCTTATTTTACGTATAAAGGACCTCTAAAATTTTCGCTAAGAGGATCTTTAGGGGCTACATACCTTGATCAAATATTTGATCAAGAAACCAACCCAGAAAATCTATTATTTAGCACCCATTTTAGTTTTTACCTAGCATTATCTCTAAATCTAAATTATCATATTAATGATAATTATGCAGTTAACCTTTCCGCAAATTACAATCACATCTCTAATGGCGGTCAAAAGCAACCGAATAAAGGAATGAATTTTCCAACTTTTTCTATAGGGATTGATAAAGTCATTAATAACACTCAATTAAAGAAAAAACCAAAATCCTTAAAGTCTTATGAAACATCTATTGATTATTACCTAGGTTCATTTGTTAGTTTAAGATCCTCTGATCGAGAAGCTGAAGCTTCGAATCATCTTTTAATCGGAATCACGGGAGGAATTCTACAACCAATATCTGGAATTAATGGGCTAAATGCCGGTATAGAATTTTGGTATGATTTTTCTGATCGAGAGATTGCAAAACAAGAGGATATTAATGATTCCGTATTTTCATCGTCAATAACAGTTGGCCACCATTTCTCAATAGGAGATTTTTATTTCCTACAGCAATTTGGATTTTATATTACTAGACCTAGAAACATTCAACCAAATTGGTTATATCAACGATATTCGTTTTGGTATAGCATTGGAAAATCTAAGCGCTGGACCATTGGAGCTTCTTTAATTGCTTACGGAAAAGTAGCCGACCATATGGATGGTCGACTTATCTATATTATAAATTGATTTCTCAAATATATTATTTAACCTCCCTTGTTATTGTTCTCTTTAACTCAATAATCTCTAATAAAACATGTATTTCTTTTCTGATGTTTTTTCGAACAGCTATATAAGGAATTATCGCACCAATAATATAAGACACATCAATCAAAATCATCTGCCACATTTTAAAATACAAACTAAACTCTGGAGTGATCATATAAAAACCAATAGTATATAAAACTATAATTCCGACGGTAACTGGCCCGTGAATCTTTTTTCTAAAATTATAGAATGCAATTGTATCGTTAGTCGTTTGTAAAGCATTGTCAGTCATATTGATCTTTTTTGCCTTAGATACACTTATGATTTCAATTACGATTCTTATAAATAAACCTCCAATCATACATCCAGCCCCAACTCTACTCAACAGCTCCTGAACAGGAGCTATAAAATAGAAAAAAGCTACAATCCCTATCAAAACTAATGATAGTATAATAATATTTCCATAATGAAAACGAGTACTCCAACTTTTCTTTTTATTTATTGAGGAAAACATCTCATCTGAATTCGGTGAATTACGTTTAATACTATTCTTATTTTCTTTCCATTGACTCTGCAATGCTTCAAATTCATTACTCATGATCTAATATTTTTTTTAATCTCTTCTTTATTCTATGGATCTTAACTCTTACATTGGTTGGCTTTATCCCCATTATTTCTGAAATACTATCATAATCCTGGCCTTCTAAAACCATCATGATTAGCAAACGATCTATCTCTTCCAGCTTACCTATTGCTGTATATAAACTCTTATTTTCTCCTGTATTAACCTCCTGATTATCATCCTCAATCATATGTGCTACCGTATCAATAGACACTTGTTTTTTGTTTTTCTCTTTTCTAATATGTTGTAAGCATGAATTAACTGTAATTCTGTACACCCAGGTTTTATGAGATGATATACCCTTAAATTTATCCAATGCATTCCAAATATTAATAAATACTTCTTGGGTTAAATCATGGGCCAAACTCTCATCTCCTTTCATATAACCTAAACACATCTGCAATACCATTGGATAACAATCATTATATATTGTTTCAAAAAGTTGTGGCTTCTCTTTACTCATTAGTTAAAAATTCATTTATCTTTTCATAAAGCAATTCTGGTTGATCAAACATAATAAAATGCTTACTATCAGGTATCATCTCTATACGCTTATTAGATAGCTGCGCATATTGTTTTTCATAATTTGCTTTTGCTGTTTCAATAGTTGGAAAAGCCGCTCCAACGATTAGAGTTTTTGCAGTTATTCTATCCAATACTTTTCTCAAGTCTAATTTTAATAAATCTGTATAACCATACACATATGTTTCTCGATCTGCTGTTTGTATCCAGTCTAACAATGTATTTACTTTCTCCTTTTTATTAGTCATATTTTGAGCCATCATCAAAGCTGTTTGGGTAAACTGTTCTTCATTCATAGATAACATTTGTTTATTATATGGACTATCGTATTGGATCTGGGTTTCTGATACACCAGGCATCATTAATTCACGCATACAAGGTATTGAATCCACCAGAATTAAATCTTTTATGGAATTAGGTAATGAGGCTGCAATATCAATTGCTAAATTACCTCCCATACTATGTCCAATAATAATTACATCTGTTAACTTATTTTCTTTAACATATGTAATCAATTCTTTTTTTATAGTATCATACCAAGGCATAGCAATAGGGGTATTACCATCAAATCCTGCATAGGATACTACATGATTTTGATAATTACCTTCTAAATGAGTTATTGTTTCCTCCCAAACTGATCCTGGTGTTGTAAAACCAGGCAAAAATATAATTGGGGTTCCATTTCCTGATAGGTCTATTGTAATAGCTGGAGCTTGACTAAATGCAAGATTAATTAGCAAGAAGAAAGCAAATGTGATTTTCACGTTTTTCATTACGTTTTGTTTTTGATTTCTTCTTTGATGCACTTGATCATAAATTGTTACACCTAATTAAAAAACTTTGTGTTTTTAGCATGATTTGCATCTTATAGATTACATCATAGGCTTTATTATTCTTATACTTCATTAGAAACACTATAATAAAAAGAATACAACAGTGGTAGGGTATCTTATTCTAACAAGCGTTATATTATAAAAAGGGAAAAGACTATGAGATTTTTACAAACACACTTTAGATTGAATTTTAAGCTTATGATGAATTTTATAAAAGACTTACCGTCTTCTTGTGGATATGCTATAAGGAGATAAGAAAGTAAGATATAAAAGTAATCTGGTAATCTCTGGTAATTAAACCAGAACTATTGGCAAATTGCACATATTAGTTGTTAAACTTCGAAAACAAATAAGCCTATCAAAATTGATAGGCTTATTGATTAAAAAAGTTATGTAGTATGTATTAAATTACTTTTACATTTACTGCGTTTAACCCCTTTTTTCCTTCTTGTAGATCAAACTCTACTACATCACCTTCACGAATTTCATCTACTAATCCTGAAATGTGTACAAAATGTTCTTTGTTCGAACCTTCTTCTGTAATGAAACCAAAACCTTTGGCATCATTAAAGAACTTTACTGTTCCTTTGTTCATTGTAAAAATTTATATTAATTATTTAATGGTTTGCAAAGATGATGCCACATAAAACTATTACAAAATGGCATGTCTTCGTTACTTGTAAAGCTACAAATAATAATCATATCTCATTTACGGTAATACCTTTGATTGTTTATTAGGTATTAATTTAGTATCGAAAAAAACAACTTCTCTATACAATGAATGGGATCTACTGATTTTTTCTTTTAAAATTATTTAAACTAGGTAACAAATTGGTACTGTCTTTGATTTATAATTAAAAACAAACTCTGAATACTGCAAATTATTTGAAAAACAACAAAAATAACTTAACTTTAGTAGTACAGTTTGGGAGAATTAAATTAAACAAATACAATCGGTAATAAGGATGAAAAAATCACACATTGTCTTCACTTTCGTATTATTATTTTCTTTTATAGTCAAGGGGCAAACTCCTATCGAAGGAGGATACATAGAACTTAGTAAAGAAGAGTATAATGAACTTCTGGAGATTAATAAAGAAAATGAACTTGATGGTAAATACTACGTAAGAGAGTTAAAGGATAAAAAAGTTATTGGTATTCATAAAATTGAATACAAAAAAGGGAAAAAACACGGAGAATGGGTTCATTTTTTGATTTTTAGAAAAAAAGGTTCTCTAGATTTATCTACGGTAGAAAACTATGAAGACAACGAAAGAAACGGCTACTACTATAACTCTGATAATGGTTTTACTTTTACTGAAGAAGGATATTACGAAAAAGGTGAAAAAGTAGGCCTATGGAACGTTACAAAAAGTGGTTCTAAAGAAAAAATTAACTATAAAAATGGAAAGAAGCACGGTGATTATTGGAGGCAAGATGCATCAGGTGTAATTGTAAAAGGCACTTACAAAAAAGGAAAAAAACTGGATAACTGGACAATTGAAGATCTTTCTGGTAATACCACTACAGAAGTTAATCCTAATATTACACACCAAATTTCTGAAACATCGACTAGTAATGTAGGCATTAAAGCTATTGAAGGTACTATAAAAAAACCTGATGGTTCTGTTGTTCCTATTGCAGTTGTAAAGCTACAATTATCAGATGAATCTTGTGCATACGCATTTTCGGATTATGATGGTAAGTTTAAAATAGAAATTGACACCAATAAAATTACTACCAATAGTTATATGGAAATAGTGATAGATGGCTTTCCTAAAAAGACAATTCCTTTTTCGGAATTCTCTAATCAAAACACAATTGTTCTAGAGAAAGGTCGAAAAAAAGTAAGTTATGAAGCGTATCGTGCTTATTATGAATCCATGAAGAATTGCCAATAATAAATAGGAAATATTGTTTTCTTAGTTAAGAATCCTTGCTATTTTTCGCTTAAGTAAACGTCGTTCAGGTCTTGATTGCGTAAGTTTTATTGCTTTTTGATAATAATCCACAGCATTGTTTGGATTTATCATACGCTCATGAATTTCGCCTAAGATCGCATAATAGAGGTAATAATTACTAACCAATTTATGATCTTCTATTTCCTTAATAGTTCTTAGTGCTTCTTCAGCTCCAAAAAGTTCTAAAACAACTAAACTCCTATTTAAAAAAACAATTGGGTCGCTATCTATTTTTAAAAGTAAATCGTAATATACTAATATTTCTTTCCAATTTGTTTTTGTATAACTTTCAGAAATACAATGTTGATAAGCAATAGCAGCTTCGAGATGATAGGTAGATAAAGATTCTCCAAAAGCCGATTGATTTAAATACTTGTTTCCTTGAGAGATTAATTCCTTATTCCATAAATCTCTATCTTGATCTGATAACAGTATCAACTCACCATATTCATTAATACGACTATCCACACGAGAAGTATGAAATAACATTAATGCCATCAACGCATATACTTCCGATAATTGTGTTTGTTCGTGATCTAATAAAGATTTACACAACCAAATCGCTTGAAAAATTACATCTTTCCTCACCAAATTATCATCGTGAGTAGCATTATACCCCTCATTAAACATTAAATATATAGTACTTATTACTGTTTTAGTTTTATCAATAATCTCTTCGGGTAATGGTATTTTAGGACGTATTTTTCGTTTTCTAAAATATTCTTTAGTTCTATATAATCTTTTAGAAATAGTATCTTCTGAGGTTAGAAAAGATCTTGCAACTTCTTTTGTACTAAATCCACAAAGGGACTTTAGAATAAAAGTAATTTGATTTTCTGGAGAAATATCTGGATGACAACAAGCATACATCATTGCTAAAAAATCATCTTGTATATACTGTTCTTTCCAAAAATTATCCATCGTACTTGTTAATGTATATTCTGAGGTTAACAACTTACGTTCGGGATCCGAAAAATCAATAGTTTTACTGTGTTTTTTCTTCCTTAAAATATCGATTGCTTTATTCCTTGCAGTTCTATACAACCAAGCCTTGGGATTATCAGGTACTCCTCTATATTTCCATGTTTCTAGAGCACTTACCAATGCGTCTTGTACTACATCCTCTGCCATTTCAATATTTTCCGTACCGAAAATTTTAATTAAAACAGCAACCATCTTTCCAGATTCTTGTCTAAAAAGATGGTTTAACGTATTATCTATGTGATCTTCTGACTCCAACTTATACTATTGCTCTAATGGAGCGATTTCGCGAATTTCTACACTACAATCATATTCAAAACTTGGACAACCTTTAGCTATCGTAGTTGCCTGATCTAAAGAATCCGCTTTAATCAGAAGATATCCTCCTACTAGCTCCTTTCCTTCTGCAAATGGTCTATCCATAACTTTCTTGCCTCCTTCTAACAATGTATTTCCTTCACTTATTAAAGGCTGCCCTCCTAACAATCTCTCTTCTTTAGCTAATCCACCCATCCATTCTTGCCATTGTTCCATATGCTTTTGCATTTCACTCGGAGACACCGAACTATATTGTTCTTGTCCTCCTCTAATTAGCATCAAAAACTCTTTCATCTCCTATCTTTTAAATTAAACATCGTCTGGCCAAACTTCTCTGACTTCTACAGATGACTCCCACAGTAATCCTGGACATCCTTTTGCCATTTCTGTAGCTTCATCCAATGTTTCTGCTAATACGGTAATATAACCTCCGACTAATTCTTTAGCCTCGGCAAAAGACCTGTCAGTAATTTTTGTTCCTCCAGGATGAATTGTTTTTACTGCAGGATAAAGGCGTTCTCCTCCAACATATTTTTCTTCTTCTGCCATTTGCCCAATCCATTGCATCCACTTTTCCATGTGTGCATTTTGTTCTTCTTCGGATTTTGCATCCCAAACGTCGTCTCCACCTTTAAAAAGTAACATAAATTGTTTCATACTATAATTTATTTATGGTTTATATGATCCTATGACGAAGTGGTTATAAAGATTTGGACAATTTCTTTAAAAAATTACTTTTTTTTCATCATCATCAGTGTGAAACCTCCTAACAAAGCAATAACAATAAGCATTATAGCCCACAACCAAACTTTATTTTTAAAGAGTGGTTCCACAGTTTTCTCTTGGTTTTTAGGTATTATTTGTTCTGGTCCTAATTGAAGTTTTACTAATTTTCCTGGAACTCTTTCTTTCATGTACTGAAGATCGTAGGATGGTTTATTCACATCTTCATTACCATAAGTCAGAAAATAATTAGCAGAAGTACTAAACCTAGTAATCAACTCATAATCAAAACCTTTAACTACAACCTCATCAATATCTAATGGTTCATTATCCTGATTATTAACAATTATTTTTATCTTATTAGTAATTGTGCTATAAAAGTTAAATTCGTTTTCTTCAATAGAATTTAGAACTCCTGAGGTAATATTTTGATAATTATATTTCCATCCGCTTTCTCTCTGAATACTATCTCTAAGATATTTCACTCGAAAAGGCCTGTAATAATCGAAAGTATTCTTAGTCTTAATTTTTATATGACTTACAGGAACAGGCATTCCTAAATCAATAGTAATTATTGTATTTTTATTTTGTTCTACAATTTCCGTTGATTTAACAGTAAACTTCTTGTAACTACCTCTTTGTTTTTCTTTTAAGGTAATCTCAGCCTTTTTTATATCAGGTGCGTCTTTACCTTTAACAAAAACTCTATAATATGTATACTTAGAGTCAGGGAACTTTAGGGTTGTAAATGAATACTTCGTCAATTCATTGTTAACAGACAACACACGATAATCATCTACAACAGTATACCAATCTTTTAGGTTTTGACTCCCTTCTACCTTTATGAATCTATCAAAATTGTCTTGTTCAAAAGATAACTGAACTTGATTAATTATAGCATCTAACGTAACTTTAAAAGTGATATATGAGCCTTTATCCGTAGTAGATTTATTAACATATTTAAATCCGATATTTTTACTTGATATTTTAGGCTTCTTTTGTTCTAAAAGATATGGCGCCTCTACAGTATCATTTCCCTTAGTAATCCCATAAATTCGTATATCTGAAAGGTCAGAAGATACATTTTTAAAAATCTCATTCGGTAATACGATGGCATGCCAATCATCCGACACATTCAATAATTCTTTTTTGTAGGTATACTTATCAATTTGGGCATAAGTTTGTAAACAAATTAAGAACAATAACAATTGTACAATATTAATCTTTAACCTCATCTGTAATAATATGTTTGTATTTATTATATAAGAAAGAAATAATAAGCAATAATAAACCTAGTGATACAAATACAATTGTTTTAGAAATCGTGTTTAAATGCGCTATATCATATAAAAACAATTTTATGAGTGTGACTCCAAAAAGTATAAAAGCTATTATTCGTATATGTTTTATTTTCTTCCAAAATCCTATAACGATCAATAACAAAGAATATATCCCCCAAAGAATACTTAGTCCTAATTTATCAGAAGAAGTATAACCAGCAATATCTAACCAATGGATTAATTCACTACTCAATAACCAGATTATAGCAATTTGCAGAACCACATCAAAGACAATTGTAAAAACGCCTTTTAGAAAACCTTGTCTAACATATTTATAACTAGCTATTAATAATAAAACACAAAATGCCAATGAAATATATCGAATACCGATATGATACAATCCTGCTTCACCTGTTTCTAAAAGTGTAGGGTCCAAATAACTTTCTCGCAATTCACTCAACAAATACAATCCAGTAGTTAAAAACATCAATAATGCAAACATATTGAGCGCAATATTAATATAACCAAAAACTACATTCTTAATCTTTTTAATATTTACAAAAGATAAAATTGATAAGAAAGCTAAGGTGTAATTAATTAACCAAATTCCCATAAAATCTTCTTGATTACTATCTAAACTACCCCAATAATCAATAATCTCTAAGAAAAAAGTCATATACAAGACAAACAGAAACATCGCTGATATCCAAAGGGAGATTAACTGATACCAAGTCTTATATTTTAACCAAGGAAAAGGATGATTCTCACTACGATGCAAAAAGAGAATATATCCAAAAGAGGCCGCACACAATAGTGAGGTAAGTACCGAAATATTCAAAAACGGAATTACCGAAATTTCATCAGTACCAGGCATATAGGCATATTCTGCATAATACATCCACCAATCCTGAATTAAGCTAAAAAATGTTAAGGCAATAACTGGATATGCTAGTTTTTCATAAATAGGTACTTTTTTAGTCCTTCCTATCCAAAATAACAATGCTGCTTCAGCAGCCCAAAGCAAGGTTACCCAATTTCCGTCTAACTGAACTGGAAATGCAATACTGATAAAAACCAATACCATTCCAGAACTAAAGTAAAATAAATTTCGATCCGCTAATTTTAATCTATAGATTATTACACTAACAATAAAATGTACTATTGCATTTGCTAAAGTAAATACGCCTAATAACTGTGATCCAATTTCATGGTTACTCAACATAGAAAAACCAATTCCATAAAAAACAAATGCATTAATCAACTGAAGTATAACATCACCTGTACCAAATTTTTCTTTTCTATTCAATTTATATACAAGGAACATGAAATAAAATGTGATAAAAAACACTAACAAAAAGGTAAAAGCTAATCCAAAATGAACCTCCGTTTCATAATCCATTACATACCAACTAAAATAAATTAACCACGTAAGTATGAAGGAAGAATAATATAAAAGTTTCCAGTACTTTTTAAAAGATATGATTAAGATCCCTACATTAATAATCGCCATATAACTAAATAAAACGGCTACTTTTCCTGATCCATCACTTAATAAAAATGGAACTGCATAAGCGCCAACTAGTCCAATATGTGCTATGACCTGTTTATTATACTGTATGGCTGCAAATACCGTGAAAATCGTAAATATTACCATTAATCCAAACGTAAACATTTGTGGGATAAGACCATATAAACTATAAGCAAGAAAAGTAATAAAATATAATATAGCCATTGCTCCACTTACCAAAACAGCACTAAAATTCTCATACTTCTTTTTTAGCTTCATGCCTACACCGATCAAACCGATTCCGGTAAGATATCCCAATATAATTCGTGTTAATGGACTAATGAGTTCATTATCTATAGAATATTTTGCACCAATAGCAACTCCTATAATCAGAATAATAACTCCTATCTTACTTATAAGATTCTCTCCAATAAACTTTTCTAAATTAGACTTCCCTTTTGGCTTTTCATCTCGCTTAACCTTAGGCTGAGAAAATGACACCTCTGGTTGTTTTTGTAATAAAGGCTCTTTTATTTCAGCTTTATCTTCTACCTCTTTTAAAACTGGTTCAATAACAGGAGTAGTTATCGTATCTTCGGTTACTTCAACGTTCTTTTGTTCCTCTTCATTTTTAAAAAGAAGAACCTCATTTTTAAGATTCAAAATTTCTCTACGAAAGACCTCTTGTTTATTAGATAGAATTGCTATTTTTTCAAGCAAATCATTAATATACTTTTGATTGTCAGCCATGGTTGTTTAGTTATAAAATGAACATAACGTAGTTACATTCATATTAGAAATATAGGCAAAAAAAGAGTCTTGTTAAAAAACAAAACATCTTCTACCCTATTATACTCAAAGATATAACTAATAGAAAAGAATCAATCCCCTGAAAAAAGGGAAATGTTTTTAGTGGTTTACCGTACAGTTTTAAGTCTATAATAAAACGGCGGAATACTCAGAATTTAAAAACCGGTAGTAAATAAATTTCTAGCTCCCCTAATACCACATTTTTGATATTTATGATATGATTGTGCAGCTCTTTCATCAATCTGTTTACCAGATTCATTCCTAATCCATCCGTCTATTGCTGCTTTTAATGTATATGCTTCTGGTGCCATCAAATGGGTGGTCCATAACACAGGAATTGCTTTAGCTTTTTTAATTTCTGGAGAGAAATAACTTTTGCTATAACATGCCAGAATGATAACATTCTTAGGATTAGCAACAGATTCTTTATAACTGACATCCACACTAAAATCCATCAAACCATCATGACCAACATACGCCAATAAATCAGCTCCTCCTCCAAAATCTAAAGTCATATTTTTTTGAGCAATTTGCAAAGGCATCTGTCCATTAGATGATTTCAAAAAGTGTTCTATACTTTGTTTGATTCTAGCACCGTCATAAGCGTCTGCTAACATATAAACATCCTTACTAACATGTTTAAACAATAATCTTTCTAAAATATAGGGATCCTTAGATGGAATAGCTCTAACTAGTTGCCAATCTTTTGTTTTGCGATTAAAAAATGTTTTTACACCATACCCAGCTCCCCAATAGAGGTTATTTTTAGGGTCCTGACCATTTCCAACGGCTTTTGGCACAGGAACAATACCTTGATTAAGGTTATCGCAAAGGGCTACAAAAACATGAATCGTTCTTACCTTACCAAAAGATAATGCAGAACATAACAAGAAAATCATTAATAAGAGTGATCTCATTGTATAAGACTCAAAATTAATTCCACATTCTTTCTTTCTATAGCAGTTAACTTATCAGCTGCATCAGTATCTGAAGGCAAATACCAAGATTTAGATTCGAAATAATCCTGCCACTTCTTTTTAGTAAACATATATCCGTGCGAAGCAAAAATCTCATTTTTAATAATTGCTAATTCTTCTTCAGTTTTACTATTTAACTCCTCTGCAGTAAAAACTCGATGAGAAAATATATAATTTTCCCTTTCTACTGCTTTTAAATCTGTATAAGGTTTAGAAAAAGTCCCATCTTCTTTTATTGGTTGAAATTCTAACCACATTTTTATTCCAATTTGTTTACCATCTCCGATGCAATCCAATTTTTCTCTAACCTCCTTAAAAACTAACAAATTATTGGATACGAAAACTGACATCCTTGAATCATCAAAAGAACAATCAGCTATTTTTCTCTCGAATGAAATAGTATTAACCCTATCACCAAAAGGAGTAAATGATGTTATAGAAGATTGCTCGCAACTTACTCCTACATTGCAGCTCATTATAGTTGACAGGATAACATAATTATCGGTCTTAACAATTACTTTTCCTGTCAATAAAGCATTTGCTCTTTCTGTAGATTTAAAATCAAAATATTTTAAAGCCAGATCGATTGGAATTTCTTTATTCTGTTCATTAAACTGCTCAAGTAATTTATTAAACTCACTCTCTTGTGCGGTTACTACACTTGTAATAAATACACAAAATAATACTACATATCTTATCATAAAAAAACTAGTTGTATGTAGGCTGGTAAAACTAACAATCTGGGAGATATACAAATCTAAAAAAGATTGGCAAAACCCCAAGGATCTATCAATCTTTTAGTTCATAAATTTTCATTTATATTTCATTTCTCAAAAAGAACTAACTCACTAAACTCTATTTAACAACATTTAGATAAACTATATTAAAAAATATAGATAAACATCTTCTTTCTGATTAAAAACAAAAAAACACGCTATTGCGTGCTTATATAGAATTTATATACTTTAAAGTCCATCTAAAGTTTTGGACATCTTTTGCAATTAGATTTACCTTTTTTCTTGTATTTTTTACAACACTTTTTCTTTTTGCCTCCACAACTAGCTTCACAATTTAATGAAGCACAAGGTGAATATAAAGATGGGATATCAGAACTCTGCACTATTATTTAATTTTTATTGAATCTAAATAAAGCGCAAAAATATAAAAAAAAGATTCTCAAAAAAAGAATCTTTTATTTTTATTTAATGACTTATTAACAAATAGTTATCTACTCTTCTTGCGAATTACTTATCTGAAAAGTATTGATATCTCTATCGAACAAATAGTGTCCTGATTTATCATCACCAATAATCTTTAATTTATCTAATAATGTTCTTGCTACAGCTTCTTCTTCTAATTGTTCTGCTACATACCACTGCATAAAATTATGTACATTATAATCCTTATGTTCTAAACATTGAAAAATAACATTATTAATTTGTGCAGTTACAAACTCTTCACTTTCCAAGAAAATTTCGAACAATTCTCTTAATGATTTAAAATCATTTCTAGGTTTTTCTATAGCAGGAATTACAGCTTCTCCATTTCTTTCATTTATGAATTTGACTAATTTGGTCATATGCACACGTTCCTCTTCTGATTGTGTATAAAAAAAATCTGCTATTCCATTGTAACCATTTACATCTGCCCAACAAGCCATTGAGAGATATTGTGCAGATGCCGTAGCTTCATACTGTACTTGATCGTTTAACGACTTCTCTATTTCAGGTATCATATTTTTATTTCTTGTATTTATAATATTCTAATAATGGTTATAAAAAAGTATATCAAGTAACTATCTCATACATCTATAAAAACTTGTTATAATCAATTTTATGACAATTAAATAAAAGTACACAATTTATAATCCTTTCAATAGCTTTAACTAGTGTTTTCTTCTAATTTAAATTCAGACTATTTAACAACCAAAACTTAAAAAAGATTTCATTTTTAACTTAATAAAGTTACTGACGTGTATATTTTGAAATTGTTCCCGCGTGATCTGGATACTGTTTTATTAAAAAGTTTTTTTCTGCTAACTCAAAATCATCAAAATCAAATCCCGGCGACAC
Source organism: Aquimarina sp. MMG015 (assembly GCF_018100855.1). Lineage (NCBI taxonomy): Bacteria > Pseudomonadati > Bacteroidota > Flavobacteriia > Flavobacteriales > Flavobacteriaceae > Aquimarina > Aquimarina sp. MMG015. Next base: position 227,859 of record NZ_JAGJEB010000006.1, on the reverse strand, counting down.
AGTACATCCAACAAAAGAATACCCTTCATCATCTTTTACACTTGATGCGAACCAACTGTTAGCAGGAACAACTAATTGTGGTGATTCTCCTTGATCTAAATTCATTCCTACGGCATGCTTGATATATTTTCCTTCTGGAGTTATTACATGTACATATAATGAACTCCCTGAATAATAATGCCACATTTCATCTTGTTTTATTTTATGAAATGCGGAAAAATTATCTGATGTCAATAAAAAATAAATCCCCGTACAATAGTTCCTATCTCCAGAGAACTCTTCAGCTAAAACATCTTTAGGAATAACTCCTTTACTTCTATATGTCTCTTTATAAAACCCTCCTTCAGGATGTGACTTCATATTTAATTTTTCAACTATTTTTCCTACTTCCCTATTCATAACAGTATGTTTTTATCTAAAAAAAAGAAGCGATCCAAATAATGGATCGCTTCAAAATATTGTATAAATTTATTTATATAAATTATGCAAGTACTGCTTGTACTTTATCAGCAGCTTCTTGGAACTGCACTGCACTCTGTACATCTAATCCACTATTATCTATTAATTCTTTAGCAATATCTGCGTTGGTACCTTGCAAACGAACTATAATAGGAACATTAATAGCATCACCCATATTTTTATAGGCATCAACTACTCCTTGTGCTACTCGGTCACAACGAACAATTCCTCCAAAGATATTGATCAAAATTGCTTTTACGTTCTCATCCTTAAGAATAATTCTAAAAGCTTCTTCTACACGTTTAGCATCTGCTGTACCTCCAACATCAAGGAAATTTGCAGGTTCTCCACCAGCTTGCTTAATTAAATCCATTGTTGCCATTGCAAGACCAGCACCATTTACCATACATCCAACATTACCATCTAGATCTACATAGTTCAGTCCTACTTCGTTCGCTTCAACTTCGATTGGATTTTCTTCGCGAATATCTCTCATATCCACATAGTTCTTATGTCGATATAATGCATTATCATCAATAGTAACCTTAGCATCAACTGCCATGATCTTATCATCACTTGTTTTTAAAACAGGATTGATTTCAAACATTGAAGAATCAGATTTCACATACGCAGTATATAATGCCATCACAAACTTGGTCATTTCTTTAAACGCAACACCACTTAAACCTAAGTTAAATGCTACACGTCTTGCCTGAAAAGGTAATAACCCTACTGCAGGATCTATTTCTTCTGTAAATATTAAATGCGGAGTTTCCTCGGCAACCGTTTCGATATCCATTCCACCTTCTGTAGAATACATAACCATATTACGACCTGTAGTACGATTTAATAATACAGAAACATAAAATTCGTCTGGTTCACTATCTCCAGGATAATACACATCTTCTGCAACTAATACTTGGTGTACTTTTTTTCCTTCAGCAGATGTTTGAGGAGTTATCAAATTCATCCCAATGATCTGTCCTGCAATATCTTCAACTTCTTGAAGGTTTTTAGCAAGTTTCACACCTCCACCTTTTCCTCGACCACCGGCGTGTACTTGTGCCTTAATCACATGCCACCCAGTACCTGTTTCTGCAGTTAATTGTTTTGCAGCAGCAACTGCTTCTTTAGCATTCTGTGCAACAATACCTCGCTGGATGCGCACACCAAAGCTACTTAATATCTCTTTACCCTGATATTCGTGTAAGTTCATAGTCTTATTTTTTGCCTTTTGAATAGGAGTTCCAAAAATAGGAAAAGTGAAGTTACTGTGCCAATCTTTTCGGGTAAAAAAAGTTATACAACAGAAGCTCTTATATTATCTCAAAAAATAACATAAAAATTTAGTTGAATTCGAATTATGAATAACTTATAATTTAAAATCTTCAAAATCTAAAGGGTCAAAATTCTTAAAATGTCCATTCATTTTAATTACTTCTTTAGCCCTATTCATTTCCCTCACTACAGGAATTGTAATTTTTAGATGCCCAATGAGATAATTAAGACGTTCTAATTCGCTTCTCAACTTTAACAAATGATATTCTTGATGTAATGCTAAGCCTACCTTATGTGCTACTTGGTAACTTATAAATGGTATATTGAATATTGGAGGTTTCTCTATAGTGAGCTCTACATAAAGAATTGCTATATTTTTTAATAATTCTTCTTGTAACTCTTCTATCCCATTTTCATTATCCTCCAAATATTGTACTTCACCGCCAGCATATAATTTACCCGGAAGTTTGGGAAGAAAACTTTCAATTTTAAATACTCTAGTACCTAAACATACCACATCGCTACCTCCATCTGGATATCTTTTCTCTACTTTTTGCAGAGTAACTTCGGTACCATATTCAAGCTTCTTATCAATAAAAGTTGGCACTCCAAAAGAGATACCTTCCTCTTCACAATCAGAAATCAACTGTTGATATCTCTTTTCAAAGATATGGAGAGGCAATCGTTCGCCTGGATATACAACCATTTGTAAAGGAAAGAGTGCTAACATTTTTTTATTTAAAAATACTAAATAAACCACTATGATATGTATGATATCTGTTCAAAAAGTAAAAATTCGTTATTTGAAGCTTATTTTTTTTTGGATTACATAATTTTATACTAATTACGCGGCGCTTAGAGGAAATCTATAGCAAAAATAGTAATTTCGTAAGCTTAATTTAATTACCATGGAAAACGCAAATTTATTAGCAATCGCAGAAGAATTTGGGAGTCCTATATACGTTTATGACTCCGAAAAAATTGTTTCACAATATGAACGCCTAACAAACGCTTTTAAACAGGTGAAACATGTTAAACTTAACTATGCCGTCAAGGCATTGTCTAATCTTGCGATTTTAAAACTAATGAATTCATTAGGTGCTGGATTAGACACTGTATCCATACAAGAAGTCAAATTAGGTTTATTAGCAGGTGTAGAACCAGCCAATATAATATTTACTCCTAATGGTGTATCCTTAGAAGAGATTGAGGAAGTTTCTGAAATGGGTGTGCAAATAAATATTGACAACCTATCTATACTGGAACAATTCGGAACAAAACATCCAGATGTACCTGTTTGTATTAGAATTAATCCCCATGTTATGGCTGGAGGAAATAGCAAAATCTCAGTAGGTCATATTGATAGTAAGTTTGGAATATCTATCCATCAAATTCCACATATTCTAAGAATTGTAGAAAACACAGGTATGAATATCAATGGTATTCATATGCACACTGGTAGTGACATTCTGGATGTTGATGTATTTTTATATGCTAGTGAAATCCTTTTTGAAACTGCTAAAAACTTTAAGAATTTAGACTTTATAGATTTTGGTAGTGGTTTTAAGGTTCCTTATAAAGAAGGAGATATTGAAACTAATATAGAAGAATTTGGAAAAAAACTAACAAAACGCTTTAATACCTTTTGTAAGGAATATGGTAAAGAATTAACTCTTGGTTTCGAACCAGGAAAATTTTTAGTTAGTGAAGCTGGATATTTTCTTGCCAAAGTTAATGTAGTAAAACAAACTACTTCTACTGTTTTTGCTGGAATTGATAGTGGTTTCAACCATTTAATAAGACCTATGTTTTACAATTCTCATCATGAAATTATTAACGTATCGAATCAGACTGGTAGAGAACGTTTTTATTCCATAGTAGGATATATATGTGAAACGGATACATTTGCCACCAATAGACGAATTTCTGAAATTACAGAAGGTGACATTATCGCTTTTAAAAATGCCGGTGCTTATTGTTTCTCTATGGCCAGTAATTATAATTCTCGTTTTCGTCCAGCAGAAGTCCTTTGGCATAATAACAAAGCACATTTGATTCGTAAACATGAAACTTTTGAAGATCTTACCAAAAATCAGGTAGACGTAAATATATTTAATAAGGCTGAAGCAACTGCTTCATAGCACATTTTAATCTTACACAAAAAAATGCAGCAAGTATCAATTTGCTGCATTTTTTTACCTAATATTCTATAGTGTACGGCACTAATAATTACAGAGGTTTTATAAAAATACTTTTCTAAAGTTTTCTGATATTTCTTATTAAGTACTCAAGACCATTTAGCTTAAGTTCGTAAACCATTTGCATCTGCTTACCTAGAGTACCTTTGGGAAAACCCTTATTATGATACCAAACAATATAATGCTCGGGTAAGTCAATAAGATATCGGTCTTTATATTTACCAAAAGGCATTTTGGTATTGGCTAGTTTAACTAAAAAATCTTTCTGGGATTGAGTATCCATTAAAAGTTAAGTAAGTGTAAATTTATTTTGAATAAGCTCTATAATACCACATCAAATTCTTTACTTTCTCTTCCCACTTCTTCTGATTTACTTTATTTTTTGAATGATCCGTTTCTAAATCATATTGCTCTTGCATATTGATTCTCATGCGTTCCACTCTCTTATACATCTTATTAAGATCCTTACGAACGTTTTTACCAGGTCTATACTCTTTTAATTTTTTACGCATTATTCTAGCATGCAATTCAGATATATCAAAATGGAGTTGTTCGTGTAACAAAAGGTATTTAGTAGACTGACCTTTTTTCACCCACGATAGTGATGGATAACAAAAGCTGTCCACTTCATATTTTAATTCAATTTTCCCATAATCCTTACTTATAGACCATTGATAAGTTATTCCTGTATTGACACTAGCGTCAAAATCACTATCGAGTTTAGGTTCTCCCCTAAAATCCGACCAATCTAACTTACTTTTTTCTGCATAAGAAAAACGCTCTACATATCCATGATTAGCAAAAACTAAAACTAAGAGAATAGTAAAAAATTTACCCATAATTGCAATAATTATGCCCGGCTAATAGTTGTTGTTTTTTTTTATTCAAGTAACTAAAATATACAATACGGGGCTAAGTATTGATAATTTTCGCTTAAATAATTTTATTTATCTTCAGATATACATTTTATATCTATCCCAATTGAAACAATTTTTCCAAAATTTCGAATTTATTTTAGTCTATAAAAACTATATACATCAAGTATATCAATTTCCATACCACGACTTCAAATATCTTAAAAATCTAAACTAAAATTCACTTTTTGAAACTGTTTTATCTTTAAAACAATATAGTTCAGAATTTAAAAATAAAGAAAATGATTTTAAAATCAGCTTTAAAATTAATTATTGGCAAAATAATTTTTATTCTATTACCGTAAGCTTCAATTCATCATCGAATTTAATTATATAGGAAGCTTTGTTATAATAGCCTCCTAAAAGCTTTTTAGCATAATTAAATTTATTCTCAACATATTCTGTTGTACCTTCAAAAGTTGCTGCATGGTACAAATCATCTGCAGAACCTAATCGCATTAAAATATCATATGTAATATCAAAACCTCTCACCGCATATTTACTAGGAATAGTTCCATATTCTTTTTTATATCTCGCTACAAAAGGAGTCATTCTTGTCTCATCATAATTATCAAATTCCTTATCGATAGAAGGATAGTGTAAATGTAGTTTAGACAAATGTTCATTTTTAATATTATCATCATCAAAAGCATTATGCTTATCCGTAGTGAATAAAGTAATTTGATGACTCTCTGCTTTTGCATTTAGTAAAGGAGTGACATTACTTATCATAGCTACATCATCAGACTCAAGAAAAACCCAATTTGGTTTGTTCTTTGCCAATACCTTATTAAGATGAACTTCATATACATAATTACCTTCTTCTATTCTTGCTATCTTAGCTTCAGGAAATTTAGCAATCAATTTATTTTTTATTTCCTCATGCTTCTTTTTTCCTTGTTGCACGATAATAACAATATTCTTATCCGTAGAATCTTGAGCGACATAATTAATCAGTTTATCTTGAAGCATTATGTCTGTCGGTATCGTTTGGAAAAAATTACTGTATAATTTTGATTCTCTATTAGAAATTGGAGAAATCACCGGAGTATCATACTTCTTTAATTCTGAAGCCACAGTCTCTACATTAGCTTGATATAATGGGCCAATCACAACATCCATTTCATCAAAACTATTTTGATCAATTAACTGTTTGATATGACCTGTATTATTATTCTTTTGTGTATCAAAAACAGTCAAATCAATACTCAGCCCTCTACTTTTAGCAGAATCAACCGCAATCTGAACTCCTTTATAAAAATCTAAAGCTACTCTTGTTCCTCTTGCTTTTCTACTCCTCAAAAAATCTTCTGTTTTTTGTCTTTCATTTGGATCTAGTGTATCTAATCCAAATGGCAACATTACAGCAAGTTTTTTCATTTTAAAATTTGAGAGCATGTTCTCTAACGGAACTATTTTCTTTTCTGGAAAATCAATCGCTAGAGAATCCACCTCACCCATTTTAGGAAGAGTAAGAATCATTCCTTTTTTCAGACCATCTCTAGCATAAGGGTTCAAGCTAAACAACGAATCCGAGGAAATTTTTGTTTTTCTTAAAATACTGAAAAAACCTTCTTTAGGCTTTACTTCATACAATTCAAACTTATCTGTATCAATAATCTCTTTTAAGGGAACGAATATGGTTGTTGGCACCAAAATCTCCATTCCAATAGGAAAATTAGGATCCATCTCTGGATTTAATTGGTCCAATTCTCCAACTGTAATACCATGCCTTCTAGCAATTCTATATCTCGTCTCTTTTGGTTTCACTATATACTTAGTAGTGGTAGAAACTCTACTACTCAAAGAATCTTTAGGCACATCCGTTTCTGTAACCACTTTTTTCGCATATACAGGTATTCTAATTTTATCCCTTTTTCGAACTTGCTCAGAATATAACCTTTTATTATGCTTTTTTATATCATTTATAGTAACATCATATTTCCTAGCAATACCAGTCAATGTCTCTTTTCTTTTAACCTTATGAGTTTTAAAACGAACTATCTGACGTATTTCTTCTAACGGTTTGATACTATCTAAAACAGGATCACTTACATTTTCCGTAGGTGTATTTTCTTCTTTAGATTTTTCTATTACCGCAACTCTTAAAATCTGTCCGAGATTAATCCCATTTACAGAATCTGGATTTAAATTGTAAATTGCTTCTTGTGTAGTGTTATATTTTTGAGAAAGGTTAAATACGGTATCCCCTTCTCCTACCACATGGATTTGATATTCTTCATCATTAGTGACAGGAATAGCTAGAATTTGACCTTCCTTAATCCCATCTTTTGAATTAGGGTTGATTTTATAAATTGCTTCAGGAGTTGTATTATATCGTTTTGCAATTCTATATACATTTTCTCCTTGAACAACTTTATGACTTTTATACTGCTGAGCAAAACCAATACTGGTAATAAAAAGCACACAAAAGAACAACAATACTTTTTTCATTCGATTTAATTTTAATGGATCTGATTCTTCACGAATCAAAGTGTCAATATATAAAATATATTACTCCCACTCTATAGTTGCAGGCGGTTTTGAACTAATATCATATACTACTCTATTAACGCCTTTTACCTTATTTATTATTTCATTTGATGTTTTTTGCAAAAACTCATACGGTAGATTTACCCAATCAGCAGTCATTCCATCTGTACTTTCTACAGCTCTCAATGCTACACATTTCTCATAAGTTCTCTCATCTCCCATAACACCTACACTTTGAACTGGTAACAAAATTGCTCCAGCTTGCCATACCTTATTATACAGTCCGTTATCTTTTAGTCCGTTTATAAAAATAGCATCAACCTCTTGCAAAATACTAACTTTTTCTGGAGTAATGTCTCCTAAAATTCGAATTGCTAATCCAGGTCCAGGAAATGGGTGTCGCCCGAGCAATTCTGGATCAAGATCCATAGAAGCTCCAACTCTTCGCACCTCATCTTTAAATAACATTTTTAAAGGTTCAACTACTTTCAACTTCATAAAATCAGGTAAACCTCCTACGTTGTGATGCGATTTAATTGTAGCAGATGGACCTCCACTTACTGAAACAGACTCAATTACATCTGGATATATTGTTCCTTGTGCCAACCACTTAGCATCTTCTATTTGGTTAGCTTCATCATCAAAAACTTCAATAAATACTCTTCCAATTATTTTTCTTTTCCCTTCTGGGTCACTTTCTCCCGCTAGAGCATCCAAAAAGCGTGCCGAAGCATCTACTCCTTTTACATTGAGTCCCATACCTTCATATTGCTGTAGTACAGATGTAAATTCGTTCTTACGAAGCAATCCATTATTAACAAAAATACAATGAAGATTACTGCCAATAGCCTTATGAAGCAATACTGCGGCAACAGTAGAATCTACTCCACCACTCAATCCAAGAACCACCTTATCATTTCCTAATTGCTCTTTTAGGTTTTTTACCGTTTCTTCTACAAAAGAATCCGGAGTCCAATCCTGTGCTATTCCAGCTATGTTCACTAAAAAGTTCTCTAAAAGTTGCGTCCCATCCTTAGAATGGTAAACTTCCGGATGAAATTGAATCGCATAAGTTTCCTCTCCTTCAATTTTAAATGCTGCATTTTCTACATCTTCAGTACTAGCTAGAAGAGTTGATTTGGTTGGCAATTCTTTAATAGTATCACTATGACTCATCCAAACCTGAGAACCTTCAGAAATATTTTGAAACAATTCATTTTTACCTATATATGATAAATTAGCTCTACCATACTCTCTCGTATTAGATTCTGCTACACGGCCACCACCAAAATGCGCTAAATATTGAGCACCATAACAAATACCTAATAATGGTTTTTTACCTTGTATCTCCGATAAATCTGGGTGCGCAACATCCTCACCTCTTACCGAAAGTGGGCTACCCGATAAAATTACAGCATGATAATCACTGATATTTTTTGGAGGTTTATTATACGGATGTATTTCTGAATAAATATTGAGTTCTCTTACTCGGCGTCCTATAAGTTGCGTTACTTGTGACCCGAAGTCTAAAATAAGTACCTTGTTATTTTGCATAGGCAAAAATAAAATTAAATTACAACCCCCGAAATCCTAACTGGGATAATTTTCAACTTACACGGTTATTTTATAAACACCCTATCAATTCTTAAAAATAATAGACACATACTTAGTATATTTATAGAAAAACTATGAAATCTTCAATTTTATACTGTCTTTTTTATATTCTCTTCTTTATTTTAGTTATTTCTTGTAAAAGTGGATTAGATACCAGAGGAAATACCAATTATGTTAGCAGTATTGATGCCAAATCGTTTAGAGAAATCCCATTAACTCCTGGAAATCGAATTAGCATTCTTAAAGTAAAAGACAAAGAATCGGAGTGGAAATATGATCTTACAATACCAACAATTACTAAAGGCCAAAAAGTTCCATTATTCATTGTTTTACACGGTGGTGTTGGAAGTAAAAATTATACTAAATTTAATAGTTGCCTAGTTACTCCTGGGTTACAGGATGCTGGAGGGTTTATTTTTAGCCCTTCTGGTGCTTGGCGAACGTGGACATTAGATTATCTAGAAAAAAGAATTTTAGATTTTATTGATCTCGCAAAAGAAAATTGGCCCATTGACCCTGATAAAATCATATTAGTAGGCTATAGTAATGGAGCTATAGCTGGATGGCAATACGCCAAAGATTACTCTACTATTTTTTCTGGTATGATATTAATGGGGTCCAGTTGTAAAGTAGATGAAAAACTTAACATTCCGATTTATGTAATACAGGGTACAAAGGACAAATTCTTCCCTATTAAAAGAATAAGAAAACGAATCGCAGAAGCAAAAGAATTGGGATGTAACATTACTTTCGTGGAAGCCGAAGGAAATACACATATCAAAGCATGTGAATATATAGAAATACTAAAAACAAGTGTTCCTTGGATGGAAAAGGAAGTATGGCAAACTAGATGAATTAAAGTAAATTTTAGTCGAATGTTTTTACAGCTTGTGCTAACAAATTGATTAACTTTAAAACATTCGTAAAACCTAACAAATAATGACTGACATTATATTCTCTTCTGTAGTGGTTGATTTAAAAACAGCTATTAAAAACAACAAACACTCTTTTAGATATTTTACCTTAGCCACCTCTGATTTTAATAATACACCTAGACTACGGACTGTAGTTTTAAGAGATATAGATGATAACTTAAACATGATCATATACACTGATGAACGATCTAAAAAAATTGCAAATATCCAAGCAAACGATAGAGTCAGTCTCTTATTTTACGATCAAAATCGTTTGTTACAAATTACAATAAAGGCAAAAGCAGAAATTATAAGTAATCAAACGACTTTAGACACTATCTGGAACCAAATCCCTTCAAAATCCAAAAAAGATTACACAACGGAGCTGTCTCCAGGAGTCGAAATCAAAAATCCTGATGAGATAAATTACCTAGAAGGAAAACATTTTTTTGCTGCAATAAAACTTATTCCAGTACGAATGGAGTACTTAAGATTAACAAGACCAAATCATATTAAAGTTGTATTCAAAAAAGAAAACGCTAATTGGAAAGGTCACTATGTTATCCCTTAATTTCTTTTAATAAATTTAAAATTACTTTGTAATCCATTAGACACAACATTACCTATATACAATCCATTAGATAAATTTTCTACATTAATATTAGTAGAAGCAACATCTGATGGTATTTTTCCTTTATATACTAACTGTCCATTAATAGTGTAAATCATTAATGATTTTTCTTTAGCCACATCAGAAGTGGAAAATCTAATAATATCGCTTACTGGATTTGGAGAAATCTGAAACGGAATTTCTGCTTCTGAACTTCCAATACTTAATGTATTACCTATCACATATTTTATACCTTCTTCTATGTGCTTAATAAAATCTGAATTATTAGTATAGTCACTAGAATTATGTCCTAATGCAGTATAAAATGAACGTCCTCCACCATATTCTTTAAACCAAGAAATTGGTCTAGCCTCATCATAGTCATTGGGTCCCGTTGACTCTACCATCAATAAATCTATATTACCATCAAACAACTGTCCTCCATTGTTTCTCCAGTAATAATATTCCTCTGACTTGTTCCAAATAGCTCCTACATTTCCTAAAAAATCTACAGAAGGATGTGAATTAACTACTGTCATATCCGCATTAAAGTTATTACTCGTATGATTAGGGCCAGATTGCACTATCCCACCAACAAGTTCATTATAAAAAGTCCAACTCCCGTCTCTATAGGTATCTGTGGCCGCATGAATTCCTAAAAAGCCTCCTCCCGCAGCAATAAAATCTTCAAAAGCCTGACGTTGCGATGCATCTAATAAATTATTACCACTGGTATTACACCATATAACCGCACTATACTGAGCTAAATTTGATGTCGTAAATGCATTCGCATTATCAGTATCATCAGTTTCCCAAAGTCCATTGGAATTCCCGAGATTTCGAATCATAGTAACACCAGCACCTATTGATGGATGTGTAAAACCATTAGTTTTAGTAAAAACCAATACTTTTTCTTGTGATGAAAGATTAAAAGTTATAAATAAAAATAAAGTTACTATGAGAATTTGTGATTTCATGACGATTGGAGTTTATTTTCATAACGCTCAGGTCTATTTTAAATTATACAATCCTATAGAAACCAATTACATTTCTAAATAAAAAAACAACTTGAAAATTTTATTTTCAAAGAATTACTGTCTTTAGAACGTACTACAAAAGGTATATCCCTAAATCTAAGCCAATCATCTAAAAAATCAACTTTTATTTCCCCATAAAAAATATCATTTAACACTCAATTTCAATCTCTTATAATGACACACAAAAATAGACTTTAAGATTTCATTAACTATCCGTTAAGGATTCTTGATTTTTAAAACAAAAAATTATTTTTAACACCTCAACTAACCTATACCCCTAAAGATGAAAACTCTTCAAGTAAGCAGTATTCTTTATATAATCATTTTATTTAATTCTAATCTACAAGCTCAAAACAAACAAATTGTAGATAGTTTATTACGTTTAACAAAAAGTAAAAACACACCCGATACCACATTGATTAAAGCATATAATGATTTAGGAATTCAATATGCTACTTCTAATACTTTTTTAGCTAAAAAACATATTCGCCATGCACTTGGTATCGCCAATAACATAAATAAACCCAGAGGTATTGCAGGTGCAAACAACTGCCTTGGTGTTGTGTATTATTATCAAAAAGAGTATGATTCTGCTTTGGTGCACTTCAAAAAAGCTTTAAAAATGAACCAAAAAATTAATCATCTTTGGGGTCAAGCTTCAGCTTTTCATCAAATCGGCGCTGTACATAATCACTTAAATAATTACACTAAAGCTATTGAAAGTTTTAAAAAAGCTGGAGAAGTTTTTAAATCTTTACAGGACTCCATATCATATATAAAATCCATCGAAAACATAGGTGTATCTTACAGTTTGATGAAATATAAAAAATAGCATTAGAGCATTTTATTATTGCGAACAAACTATATGAAAACCTTAATGATACCCCAGGAATAAGTCGAACATACATACATATAAGTAATATTCTAATAAAACAAGAAGAATATTATGAAGCATTAAAATATCTTGATAGATCATTACCAATAATAACAAGTAAAGGAAATAAAAGATATCTGAGTTCTATTTTGCAAAATATAGGAATCAGTAAAAGAGGCCTATACAGGTATAACCAAGCATTGGATTATTTCCAAAAATCACTATTATTAAGAAAAGAAAGAGGAAACTCTAAAACAATTGCTATTGTACAATCCGAAATTGGAACCACATATTATGAAATGGGGTTATTCTCGAAAGGATTAGATTATCAAAAAAAAGCTCTAAAAAATTATAGTCCTAAAGGAAATCACATCCAAAAAGCTATAACAAACAACGCTATTGCAAAATCATTTTTGAAATTAAATTTATTAGATTCAGCAAAATTTCATGCAGAAAAATCTCTTATAACTTCCAAAAAAATATTAGACCTAGTTATAGAAAAAGAAGCAAATCAAACACTTGCTTTAATTGCAGAAAAAGAAGGAAATAGTGTTGCTGCGTACATGTATTACAAAGAACTATCCAAGTTAAAAGACTCCTTAGAAGTTATCGAAAAAAACAAACAAGTCAGAGAACTTCAAGCTAAATTCGAAACTGGTAAGAAAGAATCAAAAATCAATGAATTACTAAAGCAAAACAAACAAGTTAAACACCAGTATACCTTATTAATTCTTGGATTGATAATTGGTATAATTATACTAGTGGTTTTCATATCTATTTTTAGAAAAAAATTTAAACTAAGCTGTCTTGAAAAATTAATATTAACTAGAGAATTGGACACAAAGAAAAAAGAACTCACCGCTAATTCTTTGCATCTCGTAAACAAGACCAAAACATTAAAAAACGTAAAAGAAAAGGTAGAATTAATAAAATATTCCGAAGATCAAAATACCCAGTATAACTATCAAAAAATAATACAGATTATAAACTTTGATTTAAATGATGATCAAAATTGGGAAAATTTCAAAAGACATTTTGAACAAGTTCACAAAAATTTTTATACAAATATCAAAAACAAATACCCCAATGTTACTACCAACGAATTACGCTTAATGGCGCTACTAAAAATGAACCTTACTTCTAAAGAAATTGCAAATATCTTAAATATTACTCAAGAAGGAGTCAGAAAAGCACAATATCGATTACGTAAAAAGCTAGAAATCCCGAGTAATAATATTCTCGTAGATATTATTCTAAATTTTTAATGAATAAAATTATAAATTTGTTTTATTCACTAAAAATTTATCGCTTTCACCTGTTTATTTATCATAATGGCAACAACAACCAAAGTTACTATTGAATCCTGCAAAAAGGAAAACATTGAAACCATAGTAGATGGAATTAATTCGTATAACCTGAGCAAGGTGCCAGCAATTGCAGATGTATGGACTCCTTTAGAATTTATTGCCAAAGATCACAATGGAGAGGAAATCGGAGGTGTTTTAGGAGGTATTGGATATTGGAATGGATTAGAAATTAAAATTTTATGGGTAAAAGAGACACATCGAAGAAAAGGTATTGGAACTATATTAATTAAACACGTCGAAAAGATTGCTAAAGCAAAAGGAGTAAAAACAGTAATGCTTGACACATTTGATTTTCAGGCAGAAGATTTTTATTTAAAAAATGGATATCAAATCCTAGGAGAACTTAATAACTTCCCTGAAGGGCATCGACGCATTTATTTTTCAAAAAGAATAGATGAATAAACACATTTCTAATCCGAGTAATTTTCCAAAACAAAATCTCCCCAACTTGCAATAGACTCTATTAATGGTGTTAAAGTTTTTCCAAAATCTGTTAACGAATATTCTACTTTTAAAGGAGGTTTAGAAGTATACACTTTTCTATTGATTAACTCATCTTCTTCTAACGCTTTTAATTGTAGACTTAATGTTCTCTCAGTAACCGTCGGCATCTCCTTTCTTAACTCACTATATCGTAGTGTTTCTTTTAGCAAATGAAATAAAATTACTGTCTTCCATTTGCCACCAATCATACCCATGGTTAAACTTGCACAACAAGGGTATTCTTTCCCTCTAAATTTTAACATTTTATGCTCTGACTCCTTCATTATTTTAAACTATCCTTTTTGACCGTTATTGCAAAGATATTGAACTATAGTTAATTTTGCTACTATAATTTTTATAGTAATAAATTAAAACCTATGAGCTTCCTAAATTCAATGCAAAATCGTTATACCACAAAAAAGTATAACCCAAATAAAAAAATAAACTCGGAAACAATCAATGAGCTAAAAGAGATTTTAAACTTAAGTCCATCTTCTATTAATAGTCAACCTTGGAAATTTACACTTGTGTCCAATCAAAAAACTAAAGAGCAACTCTCTAAAGTATCATGGTTAAATGCAGGTAAAGTAATAGACTGCGACACTGTTGTAGTTTTTAGTAGAATTGACAATATCTCTCTTTTCGAAAAACAAATAGAAAAAGAATTACCTGCTGGGGCTGTTAGTTATTTTAAAGAATTTATCAAGCCACAATCCGAAGAACAAATTAAATCTTGGTTCGGGCATCAATTATATCTTTCGTTAGGTGTATTCTTAAGTGCTTGCGCCGAAATGGGAATCGATGCAACACCTATGGAAGGAATTGAACCTGACAATTACAATACTATATTAGAATTAGAAAATTATCATACAATGGTGGCAGTTGCCATTGGATATAGAGATCCAGAAGATAATAATCAACCAAGTAAAAGACCTAAGTCTAGAAGAAACATAAATCAAGTTGTAGAAACTATTTAAAAATTTAATAAAATGACAAAACTTACTATAGTTGCAAGAATACTTGCTAAAGAAGAAAAAAGAGAACTAGTAAAATCCGAATTATTAAAGCTTATTGATATTACTAGAGTAGAAAAAGGATGTATTAATTATGATTTACATCAAGATAATGAAAACGCAAATTTGTTCTTGTTTCATGAAAACTGGGAAAGTAGAGCATTGTGGCAAGAACACATGAACAATGATCATTTGGCAGCTTATATGAAAGCTACTGATGGAGCTGTAGAGGAATTTGTCTTAAATGAAATGAGCCACATTGCATAAACATGATTTAGAAATCTTTAATTATTTCCAAAATAATATCATGAGAAAGATCATCACAATTTTCGTAATCTTATTTGCCAGTGCAGTAATTTCTTGTTGTAATTCTGAAAACTCAATAGAAAAAATAACTTCAGAAAGCATTAAAGAACCAACTAATAAAGTTTTGCTAAGTTCACAAATTCAATGGGAAAAATTAAATCCTGCTCGTGGTGATCAAAGCCCCCAAGCGGGAACTATTTGGGGAGATAGAAACAAAGAAGTACCAACTGGATTTTTAGCTAAATTTATAGATGGATTTTCTTCTCCTCCACACATCCATAATGTTACTTACAGAGCTATTGTTATTAGTGGTTCCATTCATAACGATGATCCAAAAGCTGGAAATATGTGGATGAAATCTGGTAGTTTTTGGACACAACCTGCAGGAGAATCACATATCACTTCTGCAAAAGGAACAGAAAATATAGCCTTGGTAGAAATAGACAATGGCCCATATCTAGTAAGACCTGTAGACAAAGCTTTTGATAATGGCGAGAGGCCTATCAATATAGATGTATCTAATATTATATGGCTGGATCATTCTAAAACCAATTGGATAACTACCTATAGTGATGCAGAAATCAGTTTTCTCTGGGAAAGCAAATCTATTGACCAACATAAAGGACTTTTTATAAAATTACCTAATGGTTTTAATGGAAAATTAAAGACTAACGGGACCATTGTACACGCCGTAATAATAAACGGTTTATTAAACTACACCTTACCACAAACCAATGAAATAAAAGGCTTAGACTCTGGAAGTTATTTTGGTTCTACGGATTATGCAATTCATGAAGTTTCTAACGATACTAACAACGAAGTTGTTTTATATGTGAGAACCAATGGAAACATCCAAATTGAAGAAACAAAATAACGGTAAGGTATAATCACACGCATTTAAAAACATAGAATTTTAATACAACACTATGAAAACTATTTTTATCACAGGAAGCACTGACGGAATAGGAAAACTAACCGCTATAAAACTAGCTAAATTTGGACATTCTATTTACATACACGGAAGAAATCCAGAAAAATTATTACGTACCGTTACTGAAATAAAAGAAATCACAAACAATGAGAACATAATAGGTTTTGTAGGAGACTTCTCTGATTTTAATAGCGTACGAGAAATGACGTCCAAAATCAAACAAGAAGTTTCTAAAATAGATGTTCTTATAAATAATGCAGGAATATTTAAAAGTCCTGCAACACATAATAAAGATGGAATAGATATTAGATTTGCAGTAAATTATTTAGCTCCATTTTTATTAACAGAGGAGTTAATTACCTTACTCAAAAAAAGCACAGCTCCCAGAATCATTAACCTAAGCTCTGCTGCACAATCTGTTGTTTCCTTAGATGCACTATTAGGAAAAAGTCATCTCTCGGAGCAAGAAGCATATGCTCAAAGTAAATTAGCGTTAACCATGTGGACTACTAAATTAGCAAAAGAGTTTAATAATGTAAATATAATAGCTGTAAACCCTGGTTCATTACTAAACACTAAAATGGTTAAAGAAGCTTATGGAAACCATTGGTCCTCTGCAGAAAAAGGTGTCGATATACTATTTGACTTAGCAACTTCTGATAAATACTCCAATGATTCTGGTAAATATTTTGATAATGATAAAGGTTTTTTTTCTAAAGCACATGGAGATGCGTATGATCAAAATAAAATAGATCAGTTGATTTCAATTACTAATTCAATGTTAGCTAAGTAAATTATGCTAAAAACGATAGGCAAGAAAAATCATTTAAGTCTGGGACTTGTTTTTCCGTTAGAGTCTTACAATGGTTCCATTGCAAAAATGGAAAATCAAGAAAAATTAGCGAAACTAGCAGAGGATTTAGGTTTTAAGGCCCTTTGGTTTAGAGATGTTCCTTTTAATGACCCTTCTTTTGGAGATGCTGGACAATTATATGATCCTTGGATTTACATGACTCATATAATGAACCATACCAAAGAAATTGCATTAGCTACCGGAAGCGTAATTCTACCATTAAGACATCCTATTCATACCGCCAAATCAATACAAAGTTTGCAACAACTATCAAAAGGTAGGATTATCGTAGGTATAGCATCTGGCGATCGACCGATTGAATATCCCGCATTTAATTATAACCTAGAAAATAAAAGTGAGTTATTTAGAGATAGTTTTTTTTACATTAAAGCACTGCAAAAAGACTTCCCTGTTTATCAATCAAAGTATTATGGTAAAACAGATGGTAGAATTGATATGCTTCCAAAATCACAATATCATACTCCAATGTTAGTAACCGGCCATTCTGGACAATCATTAGACTGGATTGCAACACACGCGGATGGTTGGTTGTATTATCCTAGAGATTTTAATTTTCTAAAACAAACAATAGCTAATTGGTCTAATGCTTTAGAAAAGGCTGAACAATCCTGGAAACCTTATATGCAATCCCTCTATATTGATTTACTAGAAAACAAAAACGCATCTCCAAAAGGGATTCATTTAGGGTTTAAATCCGGTACCGCATATGCTATAGAACATCTACACACTCTAGAATCTACTGGGGTTAACCATGTAATTATTAATCTAAAATATGGTAGTAGACCCGCAGAAATCGTTATTGAAGAACTAGGTAAAGATGTTTTACCACATTTGTGTAGTCAATTTTATTGAACATTAGAATAGCTGTAAAAACAATACCCCTATAGAAAAATCTTAGATCAATAAATCGTGTATTACAAAATTCTTATTGCTTTAAAATAATAAACTCTCCTAATAAAGGATTCAAATGTTTGACAAGCTCCGGAATTAAATTTTCTCCATATTCAAGATACATTTCAGAAAAATTAGTATTTCTTTCCTGTAAACTTTGATTAGGGAATAGCTCATTTTGTATACTTGTTAATCGCTTAACTTGGTCACTAAGTTTTAAACGTTGCGCTTTGAGCAATCTTTTTTCTAGCATATCTAACCCTTTAAGTTGCTTAATTTCTTGAGCCTTTACCGCATTCAAAAAAGTCACATCTGTTTGATTTGCTAGTTCGTACATTCCTTTAAACTGCTCTTTTAACTGTATTCGTTGTGGATCAAAATTAATATCAATATTAGATATCTGCCTGACTTTGCGATTGATCAGTTCGTGTTGTTTCAAAAACAACTCTTCATCAGATACTTCTAGTTTTTTAATTTTCTGCCCTTGTTTTGTTGTTTGCATTAATACAGAATTACGCAATAACAGCATCGGAAATGGTATTTTCACAGTATCAAAATAGTCTTTTAATTCCAACCAATAAGCAAGCTCACCTCCTCCTCCAATATAACAGAGGTTAGGTAAAATCACTTCTTGATACAGTGGTCTCATCATAACATTAGGACTAAATCGCTCTGGGGACTCCGATAGTTCTTTTAACAACTCACTTTTGGTCCAAACAATATCTGTATCATTTACAAAATAACCATCATCCTTTTCTATGATACGTTCTCTTAAACCTGCAGAAAGATAAAACAGATTAATTTCTCTGGGATTAACTTGTATTTTATACCCCTTAGAAGCTAATTTTTCTGCTTTGAGCATCACATTATTATACGAAACCTGTTCCTCGAGCTCCTTTTCTACATATGGAATAAAGAGACGTTTTAAATCTTTATCATCTCCATCAACAATAACCAACCCGTATTCTGCAAACAATTCATTTGCTAAATACCTAGTAGCATCTGCAAGGTTCTCATGCTTTAAATAAGCTTCTTGGAAAAGAGATTTTAATCGTTCAGCATTTCTTCCCGACCCAATTTCCGAAGAAAACACTTCAAAAACTTTATCCAATCCTTCTGTATCAAAAACCCCTACAGCTCCTCCATCCTTTCGGTTCCATTGTATTTTCTTTCCTTTAAAATTAAAATAATTGATTTCCTCAAAATCATGATCTTCTGTTGCCATCCAATATATAGGAACAAAATCATAGATAGGATACTTCTCTTTTAAAATAGAAGTTAAATTTATTGTCGAGACTATCTTATACAAAAAATATAAAGGACCTGTAAAAAGGTTTAATTGATGACCTGTAGTTACTGTAAATGTAGTATCCTTATCCAACAGATCAATATTATTTTGAGTAGTTTCGGAAATGTTTACTTTGGTATATTGAGCGAATAAAGCTCCTTTAAGAACTTTTCGATTTTCTGCTGAAAACGACTGCTGTTTCTCCAGAATCTGATCTTCAAAATTATCAATCTTAGGATATCTATGATAAAATTCTTTAAGCTCAGGTTTTTCGTCTAAATAATCACAAATAAAAGATGAGAAGTAATTTGTTGATCTAAACGGAATACAGTCACTTGGCATAGGGTCGTCTTTTTTGATCGATAAATATACATTAGATTGTGTTTGTATTTATTATTTTATATTTTTTTTAATAGTCGATCAACTTCCATTACTGACATTAGTTACATAGCGATAACATAAATTTATAAATATAGGTTATCCCAAATCCTAAATTTTAGTTAATACAATTAATATCCTAAATTTAAGGCGGTATTTTACCAAAATTAAAAAATCATCAATGAAAAAATTATTCTTAACCCTATTTATAATTTCTACAAACTGGGTATTCGCACAAAACAATGTTCAAACTCCTGCAGAATTCTTAGGATATGAAATAGGTAGCCAATTTACAAGACATGCAAATGTAGTTAACTACTTTAATCACGTAGCTTCTAACTCAGGATTAGTAACATATCATACTTATGGAAAAACCAACGAAAGAAGACCTCTTACTTATGCGATTATAACAAGTTCAGAGAATCAAAAAAACATTGAAAATATACGAATAGACCATCTAAAAAACACAGGGATTGTAACAGGAACTAGTAATCCAAAAATGGCTATCGTCTGGCTTAGTTATAACGTTCATGGTAATGAAGCTTCTAGTACAGAAGCAGCAATGAAAACCATATATGAATTGATTACCACTAAAAAAGACTGGTTAAATAACACTGTGGTTATTATGGATCCTTGCGTAAATCCTGATGGTAGAGATCGATATGCAAACTGGTACAACCAAACCAAGGCAACACCTTATAACACAGATCAGAATGCCACTGAACATAACGAACCTTGGCCTGGTGGTAGACCAAATCATTATCTTTTCGATCTTAATAGAGATTGGGCCTGGGCTACGCAGGTAGAATCTTATCGTCGTCTAACGGCATATAATAAGTGGATGCCTCACGTTCATGTGGATTTCCATGAACAAGGAATTAACGAACCATATTACTTTGCTCCTGCTGCGGAACCATTTCATGAAATAATAACGCCCTGGCAAAGAGATTTCCAAACACAGATTGGTAAAAATCATGCGAGATACTTTGATGCAGAAGGTTGGTTATTCTTTACCAAAGAACGCTTTGATCTTTTATACCCTAGTTATGGAGATACCTATCCAACATTTATGGGAGCTATTGGTATGACCTACGAGCAAGCTGGACATGGACGTGCTGGATTAGGTATCCAAACGGACGAAGGCTATGTTTTGACACTAAAAGATCGAGCATTACATCACACAACTACTGGTTTATCTACAGTAGAAATTTCTTCAAAAAATGCTGAAAAACTTAATCTAGAATTCAAGAAATTCTTTAACAATACAGGATTAAAATATAAGAGTTACGTACTAAACGGTCAGGCCGATAAAATTAATGCTTTAACCAAACTTTTAGATAAACACGAAATAAAATACGGATATACTAATAGTGCAAAAATATCTGGTTTTAATTTTAGAGAAAATAAACAAGGTAGTATTGATGCAAATGGAGCACTGGTGGTTAGTACAGATCAACCAAAAGGTAAAATGGTAAAAGTATTATTCGAACCTGATGCTAAACTAAGTGAACCTCTTACCTATGATATAACGGCATGGAGCATTCCACATGCATATGGTTTAGATGCAATTGCATCCACCTCATTAATACCTGCCAATGGAACTAAAAAGAACAAACAAATCAACAATACTGCGAATCCTGCAGGAGCAGGGTATATTGTAAAATGGAATAGTTTAAATGATGCTAATTTCTTAGCTGATTTACTCAAAAATAAAATCAGAGTTCGATTTAGTGAAAAGGATTTTGCAAATAATGGTCAAAAATTTAAGAAAGGTAGTCTAATTATAACCAAAAGTGATAATAGAAAAACAATAGATTATGATAAGAAAGTAATCGATATTGCTAACAAACATAGTCGAAAAATATATACTACAGCTTCTAGTTTTGCATCAAGTGGAGTAGACTTTGGTTCTCCAGATGTAAAGCTTATCAATAATCAAAAAATAGCTGTTTTAAAAGGTAATTACACCTCTTCATTAAGCTATGGAGAAATTTGGCATTTCTTTGAACAACAACTAAAATATCCAATAACATCTATTGATACTGATTATTTTAAAAGAGTAGATTTAGACAAGTATGATGTTTTAATACTTCCTAATGGATATTACGGAGGATATTTAGACAAGAGCTCTTTGGATAAATTAAAAGGATGGATTCGTAGTGGAGGAAAAGTTATTGCTATTGCCAATGCAGTTAATGCATTTGCAAACAAAGATGGCTTTGATTTAAAAAGTAATAAAAGTAAACAAGAAAAGAAAGATTCTTTGGGTAATCTAGTACCTTATGATAAGCGCGAACGTGAACGAGTTAAAGACTTCATTACAGGAAGTATTTACAAAACTCAAGTAGATACTTCGCACCCTTTAGCTTTTGGGTATGAAGACACTTATTTTAGTTTAAAATTAGGTAGTAGTTCTTACCAATTTTTACAAGATGGATATAATGTGGCGTATATGAAAGAACCAACGAGTGTATCTGGTTTTTCTGGTAAGGATGCCTTTAAAGGACTTAAAAACTCCTTAGTTTTTGGTGAAGCTAGAATGGGTAGTGGAAGTATTATTTACATGGTAGACAATCCATTGTTTAGATCTTTCTGGGAAAATGGAAAACTATTTTTTGTTAATGCAATTTTCTTTACTAATAACAACAAGTTTAGACTTTAATTAGTAAGTGAACTAAACAAATTAGTTAGACGACTTACTATATTCTAAACATATAAAAACTCAAAGATGAAAAAAGAATCAAATACTACTACTAGAAGAAAATTCATTAAAGGTTCATCAATACTAGCAGCTGGCATTGCAACTACCCCATTGATGAGTTTTGCAAATGAGGATTTTCCTATAAACACTGCTGACAATATCTACTTAGTAGGCCCTCAAAAAGGGTATTCACCTCAGATAGGCACTTTATTATCTACCATGACCATGATGAGAGCTTGGGTAATCCGAACAGTAAAAGATCTTACAGTAGAACAATTGGATTTTCAAATTGATGAACAATCTAATTCTATTGGTGCTATGTTATTACATCTAGCAGCCACAGAAAGATACTATCAACTTAACACTTTTGATGAAATTTCTTGGGGCAAATGGGATGATGACATCAAAAAAGAATGGAATATTGCGAGTGGTTTAGGTAAAAAAGGAAGAGAAATAATTAAAGGGAATTCCATTGATTATTACCTAAAAACACTTGAAGAAGTAAGAGAAATAACCCAAAAAGAGTTTGCAAAAAGAGATGATACTTGGATCATGAAATCTGAGCCTTTTTTCAGTAATCAACCCACAAATAATTATGCAAAATGGTTTCATGTTTGTGAGCACGAATCTAACCATCGAGGACAAATGAAGTTTATTATAAAAAGGCTTCCTGCTTAATTAAATAAATGGATAAAAACGTACAGTTACAACCTGAAAAAATAATCGACACAATTTCTTTACTAGAAAAACGTATCGAAGATAGATTTCCTAATTCAGGTTTAAAAAAAGTATGTCATAATTTTCTGCAAATTACACTAGATAGTAAACAAAATATAGATTGGATTTCGAAACCTAATCTATCATTAAGGGTCTTTGCTTATTTGGTAATCCTTATAGGATTAGGAGGATTAATTTATAGCATAACATATGTAGATTTAGAAATAAAAAATACTACTCTCAGCAATATCGTTGCACTGTCAGAAGCTATATTTAATGATATTGTACTAATTGGTGCTGCAATTTTCTTCTTAATTACCCTAGAGTCACGATTAAAAACAAAACGAGCCTTAAAGGCTCTTAATGAACTTAGGGGAATTGCACACGTAATTGATATGCATCAGCTAACTAAAGACCCTAATCTAACTGATTTACCAGAATCTGCAACGGAAAATTCACCAAAAAGAACCTTTACAAGATTCGAACTCCAACGATATTTAGATTATTGTTCTGAGGCTATGGCGCTAGTAGGAAAAGTGGCTGCATTATACTCTCAGAGTTTGCCGGATGAAAATGTGGTACAAGCAGCAAATGAAATCGAAGTACTTACCACTGGATTAAGTAGAAAAATTTGGCAAAAACTTATAATTTTAAACGAATCAACCCCTAAAAATAACAAACAAACGTAAACTCATCAATTATGAAAACAATCAAAATTTTAGCAATATCACTCTTATTTATTGGATGTCTAGTATCCTGTAAAAAAGATACTCCTGTAACTACTGCAGATACGGAGAAGTTATCGGAGACAAAAGAATTCAAAGTTGATTTTGAAAAATTCACCTTAGATAATGGATTACAAGTTATTTTTCATATAGATCGTTCTGATCCTGTAGTAGCAGTTGCGCTAACTGCTCATGTGGGTTCAGCCAGAGAAATTGAAGGAAGAACTGGTTTTGCACATTTATTCGAACATTTGTTATTTCTTGAATCAGAAAATTTAGGTAAAGGAGGACTTGATAAAATGAGTGCCCGCATAGGAGGATCTGGAGCAAATGGTTCTACAAGTAGGGATCGTACAAATTATTTTCAGACTGTGCCTAAAGACGCCTTAGAAAAAATGATCTGGGCAGAAGCAGACAAACTAGGGTTCTTTATCAATACCGTTACCGACCCTGTTTTAGCCAAGGAAAAACAAGTTGTAAAAAATGAAAAACGTCAAAGTGTAGATAACCGTCCTTACGGACATGTATCTTATGTAATAGATAAAAATATGTTTCCAAAAGACCATCCATACAATTGGCAGGTGATAGGATCTTTAGAGGATCTTCAAAATGCCACATTACAAGATGTAAAAGATTTTTACAATAGATGGTACGTACCAAATAATGTAACACTTACTATAGCTGGAGATTTTGACACCGCTCGAGCAAAAGAATGGGTTCATAAATACTTTGATGAAATTAAAAAAGGAGAAGATATCGAACCTCTAAAAAAACGACCTGCATCATTAACTGAAACTAAGAAGTTATACTACGAAGACAATTTTGCTAGACTTCCTCAACTAACAATGACATGGCCTGCAGTACACCAATACCATCCAGATTCTTATGCGTTGGATGTATTATCAAGTTATCTATCAGAAGGAAAAAAAGCTCCTTTCAATAAAGTTATCGTAGAAGATAAACAACTAGCACCTAATGTTACTATGTTTCATTATGGATCCGAATTAGCTGGCCAATTTCGACTAATCGTAAGAGGATTCGAAAAAGTAGATCTAAATGAAGTGGATAAAGCAGTACAAGAATCTTTTACCAAGTTCGAAACAGAAGGTATTTCTCAGGAGGATCTTGACAGAATAAAAGCAGGTTTAGAAACTAATTTTTACAATAGTCTATCCAGTGTATTAGGTAAAGGATTTCAACTAGCGCAATATGAGATTTTTGCTGGGGACCCAGATTTTATAAACCAAGATATCAAAAACATACTTGCGGTGACTACAGATGATATCAAGCGAGTATATAATCAATATATAAAAGGAAAGCATTACGTAGCTACCAGTTTTGTTCCCATTGGACAAACAGATTTAATTTTAAACAACTCTACATTAGCTGAAGTTGTAGAAGAAAAAATTGTAGAAGGGGCAGAAGAAAATTTTGATGCTAGTATAGTTGCTACTTACGATAAAACACCTTCTAATTTTGATCGATCAGTAGAACCAGCATATGGAGATACCCCAAAAGTGACCGTTCCAGAAGTATGGGAAGATAATCTTACCTCGGGTATAAAAGTTTATGGAATTGAAAATAACGAAGTCCCTTTAGTGCAGTTTAGGATGAATATTAGAGGCGGTTTATTATTAGAAAAATCTAATAAAGTTGGTGTTTCTAATCTCTTAGCAGAGTTATTGACTAAAGGTACAAAAAACAAAACTGCCGAAGAATTAGAAAATGCTATAGAAAGTCTTGGTGCAATATTAAATGTTTATGCAACAGACGAAAGTATTGTTATCAGTGGAAGTACACTCTCCAAAAATTATGATAAAACGGTTACATTGATTAAAGAGATTCTATTAGAACCTAGATGGGACGAAAAAGAATTTGGACTAATAAAGCAAAGCGTTACCAGCCAAATACAACAGCAAAAAGCAAGTCCTCGTAGTATCGCTGGAAATGAATATGCCAAGTTAATTTATGGAGAAGACCATATACTTTCGCATAATAATTTGGGAACAGAAGGTTCTGTAAAAGAAATTACTATAAAAGATCTTAAACAATATTATAATAATAATCTTTCACCATCTGTAACCAAATTACATATTGCTGGTAATATCTCTAAAGAACAAGTAACCACTTCTCTTACCGAACTTAATAAAAATTGGGTTCCAAAAGATGTGAGATTCCCAGAGCTTAAAGCTCCAACTTCTCCAGAAAGATCTAAAGTGTATTTTTATGACGTTCCAGGCGCTAAGCAATCTATGTTACGTTTTGGATATCGTGCAATGCCAGCTACAGATAAAGATTATTATCCCGTAAGTATTATGAACTATCGATTAGGTGGAGGGGGATTTGCATCCCAACTTACGCAACAACTAAGAGAAGGGAAAGGATACACATATGGTATTCGATCAGGTTTTTCTGGAACACCTACGTTAGGTTCTTTTGTTATTTCTAGTGGGGTACGATCTAATGTTACGTATGAATCTACTAGTTTGGTAAAAGAAATTTTAGAAAATTACGGGAAAAATTATAACGATGATGACCTTGAAATCACAAAAAGTTCTTTGATTAAAAGTAATGCCAGAGCTTCTGAAACCTTAGGAGCTAAATTAAACATACTAACTAATATAAGTACACTACAATATCCTAATGATTATATTACACAACGAGAAGAAGTCGTAAATAATATGACAGTTGAGGAGGTTAAAAAACTAGCCAATCAATACCTCAATCCAAATAAAATGATATATCTAGTAGTGGGAGATGCCAAAACTCAAATGAAAAAACTAGAACAACTCGGATTCGGTACACCAATACTACTTAATAAAGAAAACGAAATTGTAAAAGATTAATATTGAATTTTAAAAAATAATTAAAGTGATTATTAGATTAGCAGAAATTAATCTTAAAACCTAATTTGGAGAATATCGTGAAATTTTGTTTTATGATGTAGAATGTAACTGTCGTGAACAAATGGAAATTTCACAACAAATAATTCGAAAAAAAGGAACAGGATTTAAAAAAGATGCTAGGAACTTTTCTCCATCTGAAAAAACTCTAACTAATCATGGAGTTACTTCTATAACGATGTTAATTAAGAATCCTAAAAAAGTAGCTAAGCCAAGTAGACTAGGTATATACTACCACAGATATACAAGCTACCGTTGTATAGGCATAGTATCCTTAAATAATAAAGAAGATTTACATATGAATCAAGTATTATGAAAATAACTAATTTTTATGGAAATCTTCTTTATCAAACTGATTCTTACCCTTTAATCAGAGATCATTTAGATAAAATAGTGAACAGAATGTTAGAGGGTATGTTAGAAAACCAAGATGTGATCTTCCATGAAATAAATAATTACCACCCAGATTATTTAGGGATACCCATAGAAAAATTAAAAAAACTTAACCTGACTATTGATGATTGTAGAACCACTATAGCAAATGAATATGGTTTTAAAAATTGGAACGAAGTAGAAAAATTAAAAGATTCTTATGATCAAAACTTTGAAAAAGCTGTCAATTTATTAATTAACGGTGATTTTACAGAATTAAAAAGGCTTGTCACTAGCTATCCCGATTTAGTAACAAAAACATCAAAATACGGACACAAAGCTACATTATTAATTTATACAGCTAGTAATGGTGTAGAAATGTGGAGACAAAAAGCTCCCAAAAACCTTCCAGAAATCACACAATTTTTAATTGATCGAGGTGCTGACATACATGCTACTATATTTATATATGGAGGTTATTTTAATACTGCTGACCTATTAGCTACAAGTTCACATCCATTTGAAGCAGGAATCGGGGCAGAAATGATGAAAATTTTAAAATCAGAATCATAAAAAACAACCATCAAATAACATACATAATGATCGAATTTGAAATGATTATGTATAAATAGTACGCTTTCTTAAGTTTTAGAATTATCAACTATACAAAAAGAGGGAATTTACACATATAATAGTTTTAATGATGTTCGATTTTTTTGAAATATTATTATTAAAATAGCCTAAATAATAAATATAATTCAATTTTATACTAATTTTAGGCTTCAATATTACCATATTGTTAATTTAATCATTTTTATACTTTTATCACATTCTCAATACAAACAGCTAAAAACTAAGTATAATTTATAGATTCATTTCAATACCATATTAAATATTGATTTTTTTCCCTTTTTTATTAAAGACTAAACACTGTGTTTTTCTTCAAAAGCCCGTAAACAAAGGGGTGTTAAGATAATTTTATGATTTGCATTCAGTTTTTTGAATACATTTGCCCTCGATTTTGAAAAAGTAGAACAAAACATAATTAATTTTTACTAAAATGATCAAAAAAATCCCATTTCTGTTTATGCTAGTTATTGCACTTGCATCTTGTGAAAAATCTTCTGTTGAAGAAGAAACATTTAGTGAAGAAAATGATAAACCTGAAATCGTACATATCCACGAAGAGGATAACCACGGATTAGGAGACTAAAAATAAAATACCTCAAAATAAAATTTAAATAATAAAACAAATCAAAATGAAAAAATTTACATTCTTATTAGTATTCGCATTAGCTACAACATTCGTTTCTTGTGAAAACGAAACAATCGAAAGTCAAGTTTTCAATGAAGAAGAAAACAATAACAATGACAATGAAAACGACACAGATGATGAAAACACTGACGGTGATATCATTATCGACGGTAACAACTAGTCACAACACATCTCTCTTTTTTAATTATAATTAAAAAAGAGTTGATTTTATTAAAAAGGGAAAGCTGATCTAAGCTTTCCCTTTTTAATTACAACTATTTCATCCAAGTACTATCTAAATAGTTAAAAAACTATTAACTATAAATTATTCTATTTATGATTAATTAAAGTTCTAATATAGAGTCGTATATTAAAACAAAAAAAGTACTATCTAGGATTAACAAATGACTTCTATTAAGACGTATAAACTTACTGATGAAATAGATAACCACATAATGTTTGACATCAAAAAAATGGAAGACATTTATGATAAAACAGCTGGTAAAGTAGATTTACCTCATAGACATGATTTTTATATTATCATTTTAGTTTCTAAAGCTAAAGGTATACATATTATAGACTTCAACGAATTTACTCTAAAAGATCAACAAGCCTTTTTTATAAGTCCAGGGCAAGTCCATCAAATCAAAGAAGAACAAAAATCTTATGGTTGGGTAATTACATTTTCCAGACAATTTCTGGTAAAAAATAATATCGATTATCGATTTATAGAGGATATTAATCTTTTTCAGGATTATGGCTATACTCCTCCACTTCCCTTAAATGAAGAACAATTAGCACAATTAAGCTTTTACAGTTCAGAAATCTTCGAAACACATCATTCTAATTCTAAGTTTAGATTAGAAGCGATAGGAGCGTTCGTAAAACTTTTTTTGATTTATAGTAACAACGTTTGTGATATTCATCCGAAAGATCCGCAACAATTACAAGCGGGATCTATGATACTTAAAGAATATAAAAACTTAGTGGAGCAACGTTTTTTCGAATGGCACAAAGTACATCAATATGCTAACGCATTGCACGTGACTCCGGATCACCTAAACAGAACTATAAAATCACTTATAGGCAAAACTGCAAAGGAATATTTACAATCTCGAATTATTATTGCTGCAAAAAGGTTATTAAGTTTTTCTGACAAAACAACTAAAGAGATTGGATATAATCTTGGATTTAGTGAACCAGCTAATTTTAGTAATTTTTTCAAAAAATGTACAAATATTACTCCTTCAAACTTTAGACAAAACAACTAAAGATCGGATTTTTATAATATTCCTCCGCATTCTCATATTTTAAATCATCATTCTAAACTTGACCTTTGTAAAAGAATTATAAAGAAAGGATATATTATGAAAACGATCATGCATAAATCAGACACAAGAGGAATAGCAAATTTTGGCTGGTTAAATTCTCATCACTCTTTTAGTTTTGGAAATTATTATAATCCAGAAAGAATGAATTTTGGTGCGCTTAGGGTTCTTAATGATGATACAGTTTCTGGAGGAATGGGGTTTGGTAAACATCCACATGACAATATGGAAATTATCTCTATACCTCTTGAAGGTGATCTAGAGCACAAGGACAGCATGGGGAACACCACTGTAATCAAAGAAGGTGATATTCAAGTAATGAGTGCGGGTACCGGTGTATTTCATAGCGAATACAATAAAAACCCTGACAAGAAAGTAAAGTTTTTACAAATATGGGTGACTCCAAACCAAAAAAATGTAACTCCTAGATATGATCAAATTACCATTCATCAAGAAAAAATAAAAAATAACTTACATCAAATATTATCACCTAATAAAGAAGACGATGGTGTATGGATTTATCAAAATACTTGGTTTCATATTGGCAATTTAGAAAAAGATAGTACACATACGTATACATTAAAAAACAAAGACAATGGCGTATACGTTTTTATACTAGAAGGAAACATTTCTATAGAAGGAACAATATTAGATAAAAGAGATGGATTAGGAATCTGGGATATAGAACAACTTCAAATTAGACCAAACGAATCTTCTAAAATATTAATAATGGAAGTCCCTATCACACAATAAAACAATAAAACAATAAATTATGAAATTATTAGAAAACCTAAATTGGCGGTACGCTACCAAAAAATTTGATCCAAAGAAGACAATATCGGGGTCCGATCTTGAAAAGATCAAAGAAGCAATTTCTCTTTCAGCATCATCTTACGGTTTACAAGCATATAAGGTATTGATTATAACGAATCCAGAAATTCGACAAAAATTACAGCCGAAATCATGGGGGCAAACACAAGTTGTAGACGCATCACATTTAATTGTATTTTGTAACTATACAACTGTAAATGAAAAAGTAATCGATGATTATCTAAAGTTGAAAGCTGATACACAAAATTTAAACTTGGGTAACCTAAAAGGGTATGGTGACTTTATGAAATCTAAAATTACGGAATTACCTAGTGAAATCTTGAAAGCTTGGACTGCAAAACAGACCTATATTGGATTAGGAAACTTACTAGCTGCCTGTGCAGAACTTAAAATTGATGCCTGTCCGATGGAAGGTTTTGAACCCGAAGCATATGATGAGATATTAGGTTTATCCGAAAAAGGACTTTCTGCGGCAGTTATTGCCACAATTGGATACCGTTCGGAAGAAGATCCAACTCAACATGATAAAAAAGTACGTAAACCTTTACATGAATTATTTGAAACTATTTAATATATAAAACCAACATAGTGATAGGGGTCTGAAATTGAAATAATCGGACCTCTATTAATATTTTAAGAAATCTATCTATCTCCAAACAGGACAAAACCGTAATTAATACATTATAACTAGAATATTCATCTTTTTAATACAAAAATCTCAAAACAACCTAATATTTAAGACCCAATATTATCAAATTGTTAAGTTTAAAGTTTTTTTTACAGAAAACAACAATGAACTTAATTCAATAAAAACCTAAAAAAAATACATTCCAATAATAGTTTTTTTTATTATACTAATGATATCTTACCCCTTGCCTTTACTACGTTACGAAAATCTCAAGTTATCATTTACCTCAATTATATTACTATAATGAACATCATCAGAAATTAAGAATTTCGTATCTCTTTTTTAAATACTTTTGCGCCCGAATAAAATTAAATTTAAAATACAGCGTTAACTATAAAACTTTGTCCCTTAATAAAATAAAGAAATAAAGTTCTCTCATAATTAGAATTAGCCAAAAAATCTAAAGAGTATTACGCGACAAAATCGAGGATCATTAAAATCCTCGATTTTTTTGTTTTAAACTGTAATTTGTTTGAACCATCTAAAAACCTATAGAGTCCAATATTCTATTTTTTTATATAACAATATGAAACCTGCAGTGAGTGCACCTAGGTGAAAAGAAAATTAATAACAATAATAACCGGATAAACAATATTTGATTAACCATTCATACTAACAAAACCCTAATTACAATATAGAATCAGATTAAAGAATAGCATTTTAGGAAGTTAATTAAACAACTTCCCCATATAAATCAAAATCTTCTGCTTCATATATCTTAACGGTTGTGTATTCTCCTGTTTTTAGATAAAACTTAGAAGCATCTATTAAAACCTCATTATCAACATCTGGAGAATCAAACTCAGTTCTACCAACAAAGTATTGTCCTTCTTTACGGTCAATAACAACCTTAAATTCTTGTCCTATCTTCTGTTGATTCAATTCCCAAGAGATTTGTGATTGTATTTCCATTATCTCATTGGCACGGTCCATTTTTACTTCCTCTGGTACATCATCTTCCAGGTTAAAAGCATGTGTGTTTTCTTCGTGAGAATATGTAAAACAACCTAAACGCTCAAAACGCATTTCTTTCACCCAATCTCTTAACGTCTCAAAATCCTCTTGTGTCTCTCCAGGATATCCGACAATCAATGTAGTACGAATTGTCATTTCCGGCACAGCCGCTCTAAATTCTTTTAAAAGCTTTGTAGTTTTAGCTTTTGTAGTTCCTCTTCGCATAGATTTAAGAACTGGATCCGCTATATGTTGTAATGGAATATCAATATAATTACAGATTTTGGGTTCCTTTCGCATTACTTCTAACACTTCCATTGGAAATCCGGTAGGAAATGCATAATGCAATCGAATCCATTCTATACCATCAACCTTTACCAATTCGCGAAGTAAATCTGCTAACTTTCTTTCCTTATATAAATCTAACCCATAATATGTTAAATCCTGGGCGATTAAAACCAATTCTTTTACTCCATCTGCAGCCAACTTCTCTGCCTCTGTAACCAATTCTTCAATAGGAGTAGATTTATGTTTACCTCGCATCAACGGAATAGCACAAAAAGAACAAGGACGGTCACATCCTTCTGCTATTTTTAAATACGCATAATTCTTAGGAGTTGTTGTTAATCTCTCCCCAATAAGTTCATGCTTATAGTCTGCTCCTAAAGCCTTTAACAAACCTGGTAGTTCTGTAGTACCAAAATATTGATCTACATCTGGAATTTCCTTTTGTAAATCAGGCTTATATCTTTCGGATAAACAACCTGTAACAAAAACTTTATCTACAACACCTTGATCTTTTTTCTGTACGTACTCTAAAATAGTATTAACAGATTCCTCTTTAGCATTTGCTATAAAACCACAAGTGTTAATTACAACAACATTTCCTTCTTCTTCATGAACCACTTCTTTGTTATTGGCCTTTAGTTGTCCCATAAGAACCTCACTATCATACACATTCTTGCTACAACCTAATGTAACTACATTAATCTTATTCTTTTTTAAAGTCTTTGTTCTCATATCATCTGAATAAAGGTGTGCAAAGATACAATGAATAACCAAAGTTTTAGTACATAATTCTTAATAAGTCAATCAAGTAAAAAAAGTAAATTAAACCTTTTGTATATTGTGTAGTCTAAAATTCATACCCCCCAACTATGAAAACTAAAACGATTCCCTTTCTATTCCTTTTATTAAGCACTATGCTTTCTTGTTCTGATGAAACCGAAGAAGTAATTTCCGAAGAACCAAATCCAAATCAAGATGAGTTATATTTTCCACCTATTAACTCTGAAGAATGGGAAAATACTTCAATTCTAGATTTAGAATGGAATATCAATGCAGAACAACCTCTTTATGATTTTCTTGAAGAAAAAAACACTAAAGCATTTATAATTCTTAAAAACGGAAAAATTGTAATCGAAAAATACTTTAATGGAGCCGCATCCTCAGATAATAATCCTTGGTACTCGGCCGGAAAAACATTGACTGCATTTACAATCGGAGTTGCACAACAAGACGATTTATTAAGTATTAATGAACCTTCTAACACATATTTAGGAACTCAATGGGCAAATCTAACCGCTTCTCAGGAACAGTCTATTACGATAAAAAATCACCTAACCATGACAACTGGTTTAGATTATACTGTTTCTAATCAAAACTGTACTGATTTTGAATGTTTAACATACCTTAATCAACCAGGTAATTTCTGGTATTATCATAATGCAACATATACCCTTCTTACTGATATCATAGCTCAAGCTACAAATACAGACTATAACACCTACTTTAACATCTCGGTGAAAAATAAAATTGGAATGAATGGCAGCTGGATTCGTCTAGGTTTTGCTCATATATACTACAGTACAGCAAGAAGCATGGCTCGATTTGGTCTGTTAAACCTTAACAAAGGAACTTGGGGTGACAACCAGATCCTTACTGATCAAAGCTATTTTACCGAAATGACCACTACTTCTCAAAATCTTAATGAATCTTATGGATATTTATGGTGGTTGAATGGTAAATCAAGTTTTAGAGCTCCAGCTTTCGAAAATCAATTCCCAGGAGAATTAATACCAGATGCACCCGATGACCTTATTGCAGGTTTAGGTAAAGATGATCAAAAACTATATGTAGTTCCTAGTCAGAATTTGGTAATTGTAAGAATGGGAAATGATTCTGGAGAATCATTATTAGGGCCATCAAGTTTCGATAATGATCTATGGATTAAAATTAATGAACTGATTAATTAATTATACTTTAATGGTGCTCGACGTTCTTTTGAAATTCGTTCATAAGCAAATGCCAATGCTAACAATTTATTTTCAGAAAATGACTTTGCAATAAAAGTTAAACTCTTAGGTTCTCCTTTATCCGTATAGCCCATCGGAACTGTTACGGCTGGATATTTGGCAACAGCAGCGTATCCAGCGTGATAATTATTTATGGATAAAATAGCATCCAAATTATGTTTATCTAGATGAGTATCAAAATAATTTCTAGACACACTCTTTAAATTTTCCTTGATCGTTTTCAATTCTTTTGTTGTCGTACTATCACTCATTATTCCTTCTAACAATGCTTGACCGTATGGCATTCTTATCAATGAGTCTTGCTGATTAAATGTAATAACATCTTCAATAGTTTTTATGGCGATACTATCACTTGCATAATTAGCTATATATTGAGGGAGATCGTGTTTCATATCGATATTTAAAATTGTCAAAAAACCAGGAAGATCAGTATTTTTAGGCTCTAACTCAAATATTTCTGCTCCTGAATTTTTAATATTTTTCACCGCTCCGGCATAGAGTGAATCTTTAAGATATGCTTTCAAGACGCCAAACTTTTTTCCTACTAAGTTGGTATTTGTAATTTCGGATAATGAAACTGTTTTTACCTGAACAGAGGCACTATCTGAAGTATCCTTACCCAAAAATGCATTATATAAAATTGCGTTATCAATCACTGATTTTGTCATAGGCCCTGGAGTATCTAACGTACTGGAAATAGGTACAATTCCACTTCTACTAAAAACTCCAATAGTAGGTTTTAATCCTACTACAGAGTTCTGACTCGAGGGAGACAATATAGAACCACTTGTTTCTGTCCCAATAGCTGCTACACAAAAATTCGCAGCAACAACGGCACCACTACCAGAACTAGATCCTCCGCTTTCGAAAACCATTCTACCATATGGGTTAAGAGTTTGACCTCCTATCGCACTATATCCAACAGGGCAGCCAATACAAAGAAAATATGCCCACTCGCTAAGGTTTGCTTTACCTAAAATTAATGCATTTTGATCTAATAAACGTTTCGTTATAAAAGCATTTTTTGTCTTATTCTTTTGCAACGCTATAGCACCCGCGGTCGTAGACATCCCTTTGGCATTGATATTATCCTTAAGCAAAATTGGCATACCATAAACAGAGTGGATATCTATATTAGATTTATCATTTTTATCAAACTCCTTTGCTTGCTTAACTACCAGAGGATTTAGAGCAATAATACTATTGAGGGAAAGCTTATTGTCACTTTCATATTTTCTAATGCGATACAAATAAAAAAGTACCAATTTCTCATAGGTAAGCTCTCCTTGTTTTATACTTCTTTGCAAAGAAGGAATATCCTTTTCTAAAATGAGAGGTTTTAATGTATTATAATCTTCTTCAGAAAAATAATCCAATTCAGACTCTAACGATTTCCAAATCTTATTTTTATCTAAAACTTTAGAGTTTACAAGTTTTAAATGCATTCTTGATTGCTCTAAATCTAGTGTTGCTTTTAAATCTTCCGATTCATCATAAGACTCCCAAATTACTTTAGGTTGCAACTCTTTTTGCGATTTCTCTTTTTCTTTTTTACAAGAAATAAAAATTAAAACCGATATTAAAAAATATAGTACTTTCTTCATTGAACGAAGATTATCAAGGTATTTTCAAGAATGAAAATATAAAAAAAAGGTGCTATGCTTATAGCATAACACCTTTTTAACTATTCGGTAACAGTATTTACTACTTAAAAAAGGAGTCTACAAATTCGTATTTATTAAATACCTGAAGATCTTCAATCCCTTCTCCTACACCAATATATTTTACAGGAATCTGAAATTGATCACTAATTCCAATAACCACTCCTCCTTTTGCCGTTCCATCCAATTTAGTTACAGCTAATGAAGTTACTTCTGTAGCAGCTGTAAATTGTTTTGCTTGCTCAAATGCATTTTGACCAGTAGAACCATCTAAAACTAATAAAACATCATGAGGAGCATCTCCTACTACTTTCTGCATCACTCGCTTTACTTTGGTTAATTCATTCATCAAGTTTACTTTATTATGTAATCTACCGGCTGTATCTATAATAATCACATCTGCATCTTGATTTACTCCAGACTCTAACGTATCAAAGGCAACAGATGCTGGGTCACTACCCATATCTTGCTTTACAATAGGAACATCTACTCTATCCGCCCAAACTTGCAACTGGTCGATTGCGGCCGCTCTAAACGTGTCAGCTGCGCCTAAAACCACTTTTAAACCTTTTTTATTAAACTGATAAGCCAATTTACCTATAGTAGTAGTTTTTCCAACACCATTTACGCCTACCACCATTAAAACATATGGTTTTTTATTTGCTGGAATCTCAAAATCCGTAGCTTCTCCTGAATTAGTTTCAGAAAGTAAACCTGCAATCTCTTCTCTAAGAATTTGATTTAATTCTTCTGTCCCCAAATATTTATCCTTTGCTACGCGGTTTTCTATTCTTTCTATAACTTTTATGGTAGTTTTCACTCCCACATCACTAGTAACCAAAACTTCTTCAAGGTTATCTAATACATCATCATCTACCTTAGATTTACCGGCAACTGCCTTACTTAATTTAGAAAAAAAGGTGGTTTTAGATTTCTCTAACCCTTTATCTAGGGTTTCTTTTTTCTCAGAAGAGAATATTTTTTTAAACAAACTCATGTGTTATATTCAGAATGCTAATAAGTTAAATATGGATATATCCATAAAATCGTATAAATATAAAAAGAAAGAGCCATTCCAATAAAATTGAAACGGCTTCTTTTTAAAATATTTTCTTACGAATTACTTTTTCTTAAAAAAGTCATTTACTGCATCAGGCTGCATAATAGACTCTACAAAAGTATATGCTCCCGTTTTTGGAGATTTAACCATCTTAATAGCTTTGGTCAATCTCTTTGATCCTGTCTGTAACGATGCTACTGATTTCTTTGCCATTGTCTTATTTTATTTCTTTATGAACAGTCATTTTTTTAAGAATAGGATTAAATTTCTTTATTTCCATTCTATCAGGAGTGTTCTTTTTGTTTTTCGTTGTAATATATCTTGATGTACCTGGTTTACCAGAAGCTTTATGCTCTGTACATTCTAAGATTACCTGAACTCTATTACCTTTCTTTGCCATTATAGTATCTTTTTAGAAGCTGAATTATTTTGTTAAGAAACCTTTAGCTTTTGCTTCTTTTAAAACAGCAGCAATACCGTTTTTATTTATATTTTTTAACGCTGCAGTAGACACCTTAAGTGTTACCCAACGATCTTCATCAGGAATATAAAAACGCTTTTTTATTAAATTCGCGTTGAATTTACGTTTTGTTTTATTCATCGCATGAGAAACGTTATTTCCCACCATCGCTTTTTTACCTGTAAGCTCGCAAACTCTTGACATCTCTTCTTAATTTTGGTATTATTTCAAAACAGGGTGCAAATTAACGAATTATTTACCGAACCACCAATAATAGTTTTGTAATTTTTTCTGTTTTTTCAAAAAAAACTCATTTAAAGTATTACAACGCTACTATTAAAGAGGTTAATGTAAAAAAGCACCTTATAATCAGGTAATACAAAGATACCACTATTAGTTTTTAACTACATCAACACTTTCTATTTAAAAACACGTATTTATACCTGTATAGTAAATCAAAGATTAGAATTAATTTTACACCAGTTAGTTTTCATAACTGTAACTAACTACTTGATATGGGGTAATTGAGTAGTAAACAAGCGGATCTTAGGATCCGCTTTTTTTGTACTAAAGTTTAGATCAAAAAATCAAACTCCAAATACTGTTAAGGAAAACATAAAATACCTTATTATTTATTACCATTATATACCGTCTAAATTGTATATTAGAAAAAAATAATGCGATGCTACCGGACAACAATAATAATTTCATTCGTACACATGAGCTTGATATAGGGTCTTTTCATTTTTATAAAAATTACTTAGTTTCTGAAATGAAAGAGGGAGCTTCCATAAATTATGACAAAGCAAATAAATTATTTTTGTTAGCAAAGGAGTATTATGGAATCAGCACCCCTTTTGTATACATTACGAATAGAATCAATTCTTACTCTTTTGAACCCACTACTCATTTCAAATCCGGGAAGTTATTCCCAAATTTAAAAGGATATGGTGTCGTAACTTACAATGCAATTAATAACAAAATAGCTTCTTTAGAACAATCCTTTCTTGATGTTCCAACCAAAATATTTGACAATCTAAAGGAAGCGGTACTTTGGGTAGACGAAATAATTACAGTTGATTAAATCCATCATTACACCTGATTGTATTTAATTATTTTTAAAAAATTAACTAAAAACATAAAACTGTATTGTTTTAAAGCTGTTAAATCGACCTTTTCTATGAAAATGAGTATATTACAACAGTAATTGGAAAACATTTTATTTAGACATGATTCATGATTTTAACAAAAAGCTTCTTCACAAGCATGAGCTTGCTATTGGATTATTTTACTTTTATAAGAATCATATTATTTCTGAAGTAAAAGAAGGAGTTACCCTAACCTTCGAAAATTGCAGTGAATTATTTGAGATAATTCATTCTTATTATGGAATCTCTACTCCATTTGTATACATTTCTAATAGAAAAAATTCATATTCCTTTGTTCCTACTGGACATTTTAAATCATCTAAATTATTTCCCAACTTTATTGGGTATGGTGTAGTAACTTATGATGCTATTAACACCAAGGTAGCAACTCTTGAACAGTCTTTCCTAGAAAATGAAACTAAAATTTTTGATGATCTCAATGAAGCTTTGTTATGGGCACAAGAACTTATTAAACCACTATCAGATCTTGATTAACCTTTAAAGTAACATAAGTTAAATACACTTAAGCTTTTTACAAAAAAGCAATGTCCTCAATATCTAAGTCAATAGCATCTAATTTATAAGTAGCTGATTAGCATCCTAAACAACTAAAACGTTTGAAATTCACAAAAAATTCATAAAATATTGAAATTCAGCATTTAAAAAGAAATTATCTACTTAAGAACTCGACCGATTCATAACTAATAAAAAGACAAAAGTTATGACCATCAACACAAACAACACTTTAATAGAACGATATGACCTGAAACTAGGTACTTACTATATTTATGACAACTATATTATTGCAGAAATAAAAGAGGGGGTTACCATTACATTAGGAAAGCTTCAGGATCTCATCCCTATAGTACAAAAACACTTTGGAAACGGACAACCATTCACATACATATCCAATAGAATAAATTCTCATTCTATAATCCCAACGGATTATTTAGATTGTCCATTTTTATATATGGATAATTTTAAAGGATACGGAGTAATTACTTATAACCTATTAACTGAAAAATCCACTGAAATTGAAAAGCATTTTGCACAGAAACCATTTTATAATTTTAGTAATTTAGAAGAGGCGATCATATGGTCAAAAGAACTACTAAATGGTTAACAAAACTAGCTCAATTCATCAAGAAGAAGCTCAAAAGATTTATTAACAGCCTTACCTATAGTCCGCTCTCTGTTATTGCTAAATACAAATTTCTTAGAAAAAACTCTTTCTGGTGTGGCTATCGCAATAAAAACTGTTCCCACCTCGACATCACCATCTCCTTTTGTTGGACCAGCGTTTCCTGTTGTAGCAATAGCATAATCGGATTTAAATTTATCTTTTGCACCCAACGCCATAGCCTCTGCAACTTCTTTACTTGTAACAGTAAACTGTTTTATTATTTCCTCTGAAACCCCTAAAATATCACTTTTGGATTGAGTAGCATACGTTACTGCTCCTCCTTTAAAAAATGAAGATGTCCCAGGATAAGAAGTAATAGACTGTGCAATTTTACCTCCTGTACAACTTTCTGCAACAGCAAGAAAATGTCCTTGAGAGGTCAATATTTTACCAATTAACACCTCAATAGATTCATCTTCTTCATAACCAACAATAATATCACCAATAAGAACCTTTAAATCAACTATTCTTTCTTCAATGGTATCAATTAACAATTTCTCATTTGTTCCACGTGCAGAAAGTCGCAATCTAACTCTTCCGAGATTTGGTAAATAAGCCAATTTAATAAAGGCTGGTAAATCATCTTCCCAGGCCTCTATTTTTTCAGCAATTGCACTTTCTCCTAGTCCATAAGTCAGCACTGTCTTATGAATTATAAATGGTCTATCAAATCGTTCTTGAAGTTTTGGCAACACCTCATCCGTCATAAGGTTTTTCATCTCAAAGGGAACGCCTGGCATAGACACAAAAACTGTCTCATCTTTCTCCAACCACATACCAGGAGCTGTCCCATATTGATTCATCAATACTATAGAAGTACTTGGAACAAGTGCCTGCATTCGATTAATATCAGTAATTGGAGTTTGTATATACTTTGCGAAAATCGATTCGATATGTCGTAAAACCTTTTCATTTTGAACCAATGCATCATCAAAAAATTCACAAATAGTGTGCTTCGTAATATCATCCTTAGTAGGCCCTAAACCACCAGTAATAAGCACAATATCCACTCTGTTTTTTGCTTCTTCTAGTGCATTGAGAATATGTTGCTTATCATCTTGAATAGAAGTAATCTGATAAACATCAACACCTATTTTATTAAGTTCTTTTCCTATAAAAGCGGAATTAGAATCTACAATCTGTCCAATAAGAATTTCGTCTCCTATGGTAATTATTTCTGCAAGCATATTTATTGAAAATCAACTTTCAGGTCTTCAATTGCACCATTAACAGTTGCCGTAATATGATCAAGAATAGAAGATATTTCAGAT
Organism: Aquimarina sp. MMG015; assembly: GCF_018100855.1. Taxonomy (NCBI): domain Bacteria; kingdom Pseudomonadati; phylum Bacteroidota; class Flavobacteriia; order Flavobacteriales; family Flavobacteriaceae; genus Aquimarina; species Aquimarina sp. MMG015. The sequence continues at coordinate 186,365 of NZ_JAGJEB010000006.1, read as the reverse complement.
TGATCCATACCAGATTTTGACCAAGCTTCAACTTGTTTAATTTCTTTTAAAAGATCAATTCCAAATAATTGTAGATTAGGTTTCATTTTATGAGCGAATTGATAGGCAGTCTTAGGATCATTATCTTTAACTGCTTGCCCCATACCTTCAAGATCAGGAGGTATTTCTTCTAAAAACGTTTGAACCAATACTGTTATAAATTCATCATCACCACCTGATAATTCATTTACACTCTCTAAGCTGTAACTTTTACTCATTTACTTAATTATAATTGAAAAAAATTATTATCCTTCTATAAAACCAATCAATAAATATTGTGCTTTTATTGCAAACCTTCTAATTGGTCTTCCTGTAAAGATAACATCTCCAATCTTCAAACTAAAATATTTTATTGATTATTCTTTAATCAAATTATAAAATAACGAGTTCAAAAGATCTATTATAACTATAAATATAGGTGATCCCAATATAAAAAATTTAATAAACTTAAACTAAACTAAAATATACTTTATTATTTGTTAAAACAATTTGTTAGTCTTAACTAACTTTTTAAATTTGTCGAAACTAATAAAGAAGCCATAGTATTTAATTATGAAACCATTTCTATTCTTTTTAACCATAATAAACTCTTATTTATTAATAGGTCAAACAGGAAACCTAAAAGGTAACATTAACACAACTGAATCTTCATTACCTTATGCTAACATAACAATATCGAACCCTTCTTTTAATACATATACATCTGCGGATGGAGACGGCTTTTTTGAAATCAAAAATATTCCTACAGGAGATTACCACATAAAAATCAGCTCTTTAGGACATCAGACTTTGACAGAAAACATTACAATAACAACTAATAATCCAGTAAAAAAATTCATTCTTAGAGAAGATCGTTTAAATCTAGATCAAGTCGTAGTAAGCGCCACTAGAAATAGAGTAAATCGAAAAAACGCTCCTGTGGTTGTAAATGTTTTAAGTCCAAAACTACTAGAAGCTACCCAATCAATATCAATCTCCGAGGGTTTGAACTATTCTCCAGGGGTTAGAGTCGAAAACAATTGTCAAAACTGTGGATTCACCCAAGTAAGACTTAATGGATTAGATGGTAGTTACACTCAGGTATTAATAAATAGCAGAGCTGTTTTTAGTGCACTAAATAGTGTTTATGGACTAGAACAAATACCTACCAACATTGTTGAACGTATTGAAGTAGTAAGAAGTGGCGGTTCCGCCCTTTATGGTTCTAATGCTATTGCAGGAACCATAAATATAATAACCAAAGATCCAGTTCTAAACACATGGGAAATAGGAACATACCTAGGTCTTATAGATGGAGAAATTCCTGATCGCTCTTTAAACTTCAACGCATCTCTTGTAAGTGATGATTTAATGTCTGGAATTACAGTATTTGGATTAAATAGAGACCGAGAAGAGTTTGATGCTAATAATGACGGATTCACAGAATTAACAACGCTACAAAATACTACTTTTGGGCTAAAAACATTCCTAAAACCAAATGATCGAAGTAAAATTTCATTAGACCTAACCACTATTAAAGAATATCGTCGTGGAGGAGATCGTCTTGACCTTGCTCCTCATTTTACGGATATTACAGAAGAACTAGATCATAATACTTTTTTAGGAGGTTTAACATACGAACTAGAAAACAAAAAAGGAACAAACAACTTATCAATCTACACCTCTGGTCAATATACTGACAGAGATAGTTATTATGGTGGATTAGGTGGTTCTAGAACTAGACAAGATAGTATTCTTGCGCTAAACTCATACGGGATTACCAAGGATTTGGCTTTGCTTACAGGTTTTCAATTCACTCAAAATTTAAAAAATAAGGATATTATTACAATAGGAACGGAGTACAACATTAGCGATACCGAAGATATTATTGCAGGATATAACCGATTAATTGATCAACAAGTTCATACTATTGGTTCTTACGCTCAGTACGAGTGGAAACCGAACAACGATTTCACAGCACTTCTAGGAACTAGACTCGATTATGTAAATGTTGATGGCGCATACAATATAGGCGGAATTTCTCGAGACGTCTCTATAAAACAAACTGTACTAAGTCCAAGAATAACTATATCGTACAACATTCTTAATTCTTTAAAATTTAGAGGAGGGTATGCTAGAGGATTTAGAGCCCCACAAGCGTTTAATGAAGATTTGCACATCTCATCAGTTGGTGGAGAACCTCAGTTTGTCATTTTATCAGAAAACTTAGATACAGAATTTTCTAATGCGTTTACAGCTTCTTTAAATTACACAAAAAACATACAAAAGGTTCAAGCAGACTTTTTACTTGAAGGATTTTATACAAGTCTTGAAGATCCTTTTACTTTAGTTAGCACCGGTGCAGTTCTTGAAAACGGTTCTATTCTTGAAGAAGTAAGGAATGGATCAGGAGCGAAGGTATTTGGAACTAATTTTGAAATCGGTATATCTCCATCAAAAGAATGGCGATTCCAATTAGGCGGAACCGTTCAAAAAGCATCTTATAATGAAAGTCAAATACTTTTTGAAACAGATGGTAGTATACCCGGAGAAAATAATGTAGCTGTAAACGAATTCATAAGAAACCCGAATACGTATGGCTATCTAAATACATCCTGGATTCCTAGCGAGCGATTTAATATAGATGTTACTGGTACTTACACAGGAGGAATGACAGTTCCTAGAGTTATAAGTGAATCTGGTTTTTTAGATCTAGTAGATACAGATTCATTTTTTGATATGAATTTAAAACTTGAATATCACTCAGATATTTCGGATAACTTTCAAATTACATTTAGCGGAGGTATTAAAAACATATTTAATAGCTACCAAGATGATTTTGATATCGGACCACTTCGGGATTCTGATTATATTTATGGTCCTGGAACTCCTAGAACATTCTTTATAGGGATAAAATTTGGTAAACTTCATTAGTTATGAAATTTTTAAAAATCATACTGTTCTTTTTCTTGATAATAATCTTAAAAACAGAAGCTCAAGAAAACAAAACCATTAATTGGATCACTTTTGAGCAATTAGATGACTCCCTTGCCGTAAAGCCAAAAAAAGTAATTATCAATTTTTATGCAGATTGGTGTGTTTACTGTAAGAAAATGGATCGAGTTGTATATACCAAACCAGAGATTATAGAAAAAATATCTAAGGATTATTATGCCGTAAAAATGGATGCAGAGAGCAGAGATACAATTAATTTTGACGGTTCAATTTTCACAAACAAGAATTATACTACCTCGAGAAATGCAATCCACGAAATTCCAGCATTATTAGCATCTAGAAAGGACACTACTTTCTCTTTACCTGCAATTATTTTTTTAGACGAAAATTTTACGGTAAGAAAACGTTATTTCGAATATATGAGTCCAAAGAAAATGTTATCAACACTTTAGACTATTTTACTTTAATTGAAAAAAATTCCTTTTCTTCGATATAGCCTTTCAGGTTATCATTTGTTTTTACCGCTCCTACACCCGCCGGCGTACCTGTAAAAATAATATCTCCAATTTTCAAGGTAAAATATTGTGACACATAGGCTATAAGCTCATCAATTTTCCACAACATTAATTTTGTATTTCCTTCCTGTACAATTTCTTCGTTTTTTTCTAAGCGGAAATTGATATTATTCACATCAGAAAACTCATTTTTATCAATCCATTTCCCTACTACAGCCGCGCCATCAAAAGCCTTAGATTTTTCCCAAGGCAATCCCTTTGCCTTAAGCTTACTTTGTAAATCTCTTGCTGTAAAATCTATCCCAAGTCCAATTTTATCATAATATTTATGAGCAAATTTTTTATCAATATACTTTCCTAATTTTTTAATTTTTACTAAAATTTCTACTTCATGATGTATATCATTAGAAAAATCAGGAATAAAAAAAGGCTGTTTCTTTAAAAGAATTGAAGTGTCAGGTTTCATAAAAACCACTGGATCAGTTGGTTTTTCATTTTCCAATTCTTCTATATGATCCGTATAGTTGCGCCCAATACAAATAATCTTCATAAAAATTGGTGATAACAGTTATAGCTTAAGACTATTATTTAACTTACGAAGTCTTACAGCTGTAAGCACTTTTTTGGTATATAAAGGAAAATCAGCATTCTGCAACCAACCAAAATAACCTGGTTCATCTTCCATTACTTTTTCAACTAATTTACCTTTATGCTTTCCAAAAGAAAATATCTCTCTTCCTTCTTTGTCATAAGCAATAAAGCCAGCGAAATCCGCAAATTGCTTTCTAGAACTAAACTCTGCTAAAAATTTTGTGTCATTTTCTAATTCTGGATATCTATCTAACTGTGCTTTTAAGACTTCATACGTTGCATTGGTATCAGCCTCAGCAGAATGTGCATCTTCTAAATCTTTATCACAGTAAAACTTATAAGCCGCAGCCAAGGTTCTTTTTTCCATTTTATGAAAAATCGTCTGAACATCTACTGCTACTGTATTTTTCATATCAAAATCTACATCAGCACGTAACAATTCTTCTGCCAATAAAGGAATATCAAACCTGTTAGAATTAAAACCTCCCAGATCACAACCCTTTATCATATCACTAACTATACTTGCTAATTGTTTAAAAGTTGGTTCATTAGCTACTTTTTCATTTGTAATCCCGTGTACTTCTGTAGTTTCTGGCGGAATTGGCATCTCTGGATTAACAAGCCAAGTCTTACTCTCCTTATTTCCATTCGGAAAAACTTTAAGAATAGAGATTTCCACGATTCGATCTTTAGAAATATTTATACCGGTTGTTTCCAGATCAAAGAAACAGATCGGTCTTTTTAACGTAAGCTCCATAAATTGATTGTGTGCCTCAAAGATAATAGGTATATGCCACAATCCGCAATAGTCTTGTTTTTTTTAACATTTATTATTAAATCACAACACCTTTACAAATACATTATCCGCAAATTTTCTAGTTACTGTTTCTATACTATTGTTAAACTGAATTCGAATAGACTTATCAAACTCTCGTACTTCGAGCACCTTAATTTCACTACTTAACGCTAATCCTATTTCTGAAACAAATCTCAAAAAATTAACAGAACCATCATTTACAGCAATCAACTTGCACACAGCACCTTCTTCTAATGAGGATAGTGTGATTTTCGGAACTACTTTATACTCACCTTTTGAAGTAGGAATTAGTTCTCCGTGTGGATCTTTTTCTGGGAAATCCATAAACCGATCTAGCTCATCAATCAGTTTGTACGATTTTATATGCTCTAACTGCTCTGCCACCTCATGAACCTCATCCCAACTAAAGTTTAGGTAATTATATAAAAAAGTTTCCCAAAGCCTATGTTTTCTAATCAATCTAACAGCAATAGCTCTGCCCTCTTCTGTTAATTCTAATTTCCCATACTTCTCACTTACTACATAATTCTTTGCTTTCAGTTTTTTAATCATATTATTAGTAGAAGCTGGAGACACTTTAAGATATTCCGCTAATTGATTATTTCCAACCTTTACAGAATTATCTTCTACTAATAACTGAAAAAGAGCTTTTAAATAATCTTCTTCGCTTTTTGTTAAATTATTCAAATTTAATTTGTTAGTCATGGCTAACTTTTTTAGTTTTGCTATTATAATTAAACAAAAATACTAAACCTAATACAATTATAAGGTATCCAACTATAGCCTCTTCTCATTAAGTTTTTTTGGATATCTTTTTTAAACATAGTTTTAGCCTAAAATTAAAACACCACTATTGAATTAAAATTTAAAATGATCAAAAAAACCGCAATATTTCTAGCATTAACAATTACCTTGTTTTCTTGTAAAAAAGAAGAAAAGAAAGTAAATCAAAAATTAAATGTAGTTACAACGACTACTATGATAACCGATTTAGTAAAAAATATTGGGGGAGATTTAATAACTGTCGAAGGATTAATGGGATCTGGTGTTGACCCACACCTATATAAAGCTAGTGAAGGTGATGTTACCAAATTAGTTAACGCAGATGTTATCTTTTATAATGGACTGCATCTCGAAGGAAAATTAGTAGAAGTATTTGAGAAAATGGGGAGTCAAAATATAAAAACTATTGCAGTTGGCGAAGTTTTGGACAAAAGCATTCTTATTGGATCTGATTATTTTGCTTCTAATTACGACCCTCATATCTGGTTTAATGTAAATAATTGGAAACAAGTAACTTTATTTACTATTGAAAAACTAAAAGAATTAGATCCTAAAAACGCTGAAGTTTTTGAGACTAATGGGAAATCATATCTAAAAAAATTAAATGTTTTAGAAAGCAACATAAAAACTACCATCGAAACCTTACCTAAGGACAAAAGAATATTGGTAACTGCTCACGATGCTTTTAGTTATTTTGGCAAAGAATACGCCTTTAATGTGGTTGGTTTACAAGGTCTATCTACTGCCACGGAAGCTGGCGTACAAGATGTTCAGAAGTTAGCTGCTTTTATTATAGAAAACCAAGTAAAAGCTATTTTTGTTGAAACCTCAGTACCAAAACGTACTATTGAAGCGTTACAAGCTGCAGTGAAATCTAAAGACCACGAAGTAATAATTGGCGGTACTTTATATTCTGATGCTTTAGGAAACCCTGGAACTATTGAGGGAACATATATAGGAATGTTTGAATACAATGTAACCACCATTGTAAATGCATTGAAATAATGAAAGAAAAGATAGCTGTACAAATAGATGACTTAACAGTTGCATACAATTACAAACCCGTGCTATGGGATATTGATCTTGCTATCCCTGAAGGAGTTTTAATGGCGATTGTGGGACCCAATGGTGCCGGAAAATCTACACTAATCAAGTCTGTGTTAGATATCATCAAACCTATAGCAGGAAGTGTAAAGATCTATAAAAAGCCTTATAAAAAACAACGGTCTTTAGTTGCTTATGTCCCTCAAAAAGGAAGTGTTGATTGGGATTTCCCCACAACAGCACTTGATGTGGTGATGATGGGAACTTATGGAAGTTTAGGCTGGATTAAAAGACCAGGGCAAAAACAAAAAAAGGCAGCGCTCGAAGCTTTAGAAAAGGTAGGAATGCTTGCATTTAAATCTAGACAAATTAGTCAGCTTTCTGGCGGACAACAACAACGCATTTTTCTTGCTAGAGCATTAGTCCAGAATGCATCTATCTATTTTATGGATGAACCTTTTCAAGGGGTTGATGCTACTACTGAAAAAGCAATTATCAATATCCTGAAAGAACTTAGAAGAGCTGGAAAAACAGTAATTGTAGTACATCATGATTTACAAACAGTTCCCGAATATTTTGATTGGGTTACATTTTTGAATGTAAAAAAAATTGCAACAGGACCTGTGAAAGACATTTTTAACGATGATAATCTTACGAAAACATACGGAATAAATTATAAAGTAAGCGTCCAACAATAATACTATGGATATCCTAGAATACATACAGCTTGTCTTTACTGATTACACCTTGCGTACAATCACATTAGGAACTGCTGTTTTGGGAGCTATATGTGGCATGTTAGGAAGTTTTGCCGTATTAAGAAAACAAAGTCTTTTGGGTGATGCAATTTCCCACGCCGCATTACCGGGAATAGCTATAGCTTTCTTAATTATCGGAGCAAAAAACAGTAATGCCTTTTTACTAGGTGCCTTAGTCAGTGGTTTGGTTGGTAGTTTCTGGATAAGAGGTATTATAAAAAAAACACACCTTAAATCCGACACAGCACTTGGTTTAATTCTTTCTTTATTTTTTGGCTTTGGAATGTTATTACTTACTTATATCCAAAAACTCCCGAATGCTAATCAAGCAGGACTGGAGAATTATCTTTTTGGACAAGCTGCAACATTATTAGAAAGTGATGTCTGGATGATGTCTTTAGTCACTGGAGTTTGTCTTGTTGTCTTATTATTATTCTGGAAAGAACTTAAAATATCATTATTCGATAGTGATTATACCAAAACATTAGGTTTTAATGTTAAGTTTTTAGATATACTAATTACTACATTTATTGTTATTGCAATTGTTCTAGGCTTACAGACTGTAGGCGTAGTTTTAATGAGCGCTATGATTCTTGCTCCTGCAGCCGCAGCAAGACAATGGACCAACAGTCTATCAATTATGGTAATTCTTGCTGCTATCTTTGGTGCATTTTCCGGAGTTATCGGAACCGCTATAAGTGCTAGTCATAATAATCTATCTACAGGCCCAGTGATCGTTTTAGTTGCAGCGGTATTTGTATTAGTTTCTTTTATATTTTCTCCTGGTAGAGGACTTCTATTTAGAGAAATACGTTTCAGAAAAAACAGAAACGATCTGCAACTTCATAAAACCCTTTCATTTATGTATAATATTGCCCGTGATCACGAAGATATTTCGCATCCACACGCAATCAAAATACTTAATAACTTTCAGGGATTTACCAAACGATCCTTACAAAAATTAGAAGACAAAGATTATGTAAAAATCGAAGGAAATATGTGGTCTCTAACCTCTTCGGGATACAAAACTGCTTCGAACTTATACAATCAACTAACACAAGTAAACGATGAGTAGTGCGCAGATTGAAATACAATTAATTGCTAGTCTTGTTGCTATTGCTTGTGCTATTCCTGGTACATTTTTAGTATTACGGAAAATGGCTCTAATTACGGATGCAATTAGCCACTCCATATTACCTGGAATTGTAATTGGTTTTTTTATCACACATGATCTATCTTCTCCTTTACTAATTTTACTCGCTGCGCTAAGCGGAGTTCTCACTGTAGTTTTAGTAGAGTTTATTCAAAAAACTGGTTTAGTGAAAGAAGATACCGCTATTGGATTGGTTTTTCCTGCTTTATTTAGTATCGGTGTTATAATGATCGCACAAAATGCCAATGATGTACATCTTGATATAGATGCCGTATTACTAGGAGAGTTGGCTTTTGCTCCTTTTGATAGACTTATTATCAACACAATAGATCTGGGTCCTAAATCTTTATGGATTACCGGAACTATCCTTTTAACAACTTGTGGTTTGCTTTTTGCTTTTTTCAAAGAGTTAAAAGTAAGCACATTTGATGCCGGCCTTGCCGCTGCCTTAGGACTATCACCGATCGTAATGCACTATGGTTTAATGACTATAGCATCTATAACCACAGTAGGAGCTTTTGATGCGGTTGGAGCCATTTTGGTAATTGCATTTATGATAGCACCGGCAGCTACTGCTTATCTATTAACCAATGATCTAAAAAAAATGATCCTTCTAGCCTGTATTTTTGGTGTTATTTCCGCCATTGTTGGATATTGGGTCGCTCACGGACTAGACACTTCTATTTCTGGCTCCATGACTAGTGTACTTGGTATTTTATTTCTAGTAGTATATTTATTTGCTCCAAATAGAGGGTATTTCTCTGTTATTTACCGACACAGACAACAACGTATCGAAGTTTCATTACTAACTTTTCTACTGCATCTTGGTAATCATGCAGATGACGAAACTGAACGACATGTAAAACACCTTAATGAGCATATCAATTGGCAAAAAGTAAAATCTAAATCCGTATTAGATTTAGCTCTTAAGAATAATATGATCGAAATTAATGACGATATCGTTTCCTTAACAGAAAAAGGACTGCATTTCACTACTGAAGCTATTGATTATATCATAACTAATAAGAATTCTGAAATTGAGAAAATGAAAGATCGTTTTTTCTTATTTAGAGGTTAGTATCTATTACTAGGAGTGGGCTGTTTTTTACTTTTAAAAAAGTAAATTACTTATCTTTATAAAAACTAAAACTTGTTTTGAAGATCCTTTTTTACTTTTCCTTTCTTTTTACATTATTAAAAACCACAACGGCTTTTTGCCAAAAAGAATTAGTTTATTTAGTAGAAGACGTTCAAAAAAAACGTAGTGTTATCTATGTTCAAAATGACACTGACTCGGATAAAAGCGTTTTTCTTAAAATAGATCCTATTGGTTACCGCAGAAGAGCACAACGCCCTATTCTTAAGAACATTCCAGCTAAAAGTAAAGTACAAATGTTAATACTAATTCCCTTAACAGATAAAGAATCATCTTATACATATAACCTTATTGTTAATGATAAGTTAGAAAATATAAATACTAGAAGGCAAAAAGAAAAACCGAAAGAAATACAATCACGAACTGTAGCTAATTACAAACTCTTTATCTACACTGATCAAGGTTGTAATCGATGTGATACATTAATAAAAAAACTAAAAGAAAAGAAAATACAGTTTTTAGAAGTCGATATCGATAGTAAAAATAATTTACTATCCCCTGTGTTCTGGCGGAACATGTTAGAAAAAGGGTATACCAGAGAAAACATAGAATTACCATTTGCCAAAAAAGATAAAAAAACGCATTATCCCATTACAAATTTTGATGTTTTTATTGAAGAGATCACAAAGAAACCCAAACAAAGGAAAAGAACAAGTTTTTTTTTAGAACGAACTTAAAATTCAAATACTTTTAAAAAAGTAATAGCCACTTATTATCTAAACAATACACACTACTATTTATAAGATCTGTTTAAAATTCTACACCTTAAAGGTAATTACCTCAGTAAATAATTGATCTTTATGTAACTCAATAACTCTATATCCAAATGAATTATTATTAACTTTAATCTCATTCGGATCTTTTTCTACCTGATAAGATGCTGCTGGTGTAATATATTGCATTATATTATTAAACTTTTGATAATCTTCCATATGATAATGTCCTGAAAAAAGTATAATTTCATTTGGATTTTTTTCTAATAAAGTTTGAATCTTCTCTCTTCCTTTTAAAGAGAATTTTTTATCTATAATAGCAGGAATAGGTAAAACAGGATGGTGAATAAATAATACTATTTTTTTTGAAGTAACCAACGCTGACTCCAACCATATTAATTGTTTTTCACTAGCTACATCGGTACTAGAATCTAAAAAAATAAACCTAAAAAAATCATCCTCTCTATAATAAAAAAGCTCATTAGAATCTATTAGAAAATCATTTTTGTAGTACTCTATTACCTCGGAAAAGTAATCATGATTTCCCAAAGAAATAGATACTTTATACTTTTGTAAAGTATCAAAAAACCATGAATTAGATGATTTCTCTCCTATATCACCACCATAAATAACTTCATCAATATTTTTTGAATCAATATCTTCTAAAATTGTCTTCCAATTGTTTCGGGCATTTACACCTAAGCCTTTAGGATATTCTTCATCTATATGAGCATCTGTAATATAAGCTATCTTTTTGACCATACCTATAGATATTAACTACGAAGTTATGCAGTTTAATACGCTTCTCAAAAGTATTTTTAAAAATATCTAAAGACATTTTTTATACTTTTTTACTTGCATTTGACACTTAACACTTTGTTTTCTTTTTTTGCATTAGCATCCATAGCTGCACCAATTGCTAACCCCAAAGACATACCTATTGTCATTCCAAAAGTCATTCCGTAGATCAATCCATTAGAACCACCGAAAACTACTCCAAAAGTCATCCCTAAGCTCATTCCAAGACTCATACCTAAACTCATACCAATCATCATATAATACCCTTCGGATATCAAAGAAAATTCCTTTTTTAAATAGTTTGTAAACTCACTAAGTTTTTTGTTGTAGTATTTTTTCCTGTTTTCTCTTGGTATATCTATATCAAAAGCATCTAATTTACTTTCTATAGCTCGTAATTGGTCTTTAGATAAACCTCTACTCTCTAATTGTGATAAAATACTAATGAATTTTTTATACACCTTTATTTCGGATGTATCGTCAGTTTCTGTAACTAAGTTCTTAAAAAATTTAGATGTTTCCTCAATAGTCATAGGTATAGCGTTTTAATATTTAAAATTAGACACCACCTTATTAGTAGTCATATGATTTTATTTGTTACAATATTAAAAAGAGACTTACCGTATATCTATTATTATTAAATTATATAGAAATATCAAATTTCTTTTGTCAATCAAGCTTCACTAGACACTTTATCCACAATTCTATAAAAGAATAATGATATGACGGTAAAATTATTTAAGACCTCAAACTTATCTCAAAAAAACTTATTTTTTTGATCTATTAAATTGTTCTATCAACTCTTTTATTTCATCTTCATCATACTTACGAGAAAAGTGTACAGGAACCGCATTTTTTATTTCACAAGCCTTCATAATCTATGCTGATTTTGAAGCATAACTATAATTATTTTTTCTACCAATTCGCAATCTTCATAAGGAGTACTTTTCATCTCTACCGTAAAGATGTTTTCGTTATTCACCTCATCTTCTACCCTAAATAATCTAGTCCAAAACTGTTTTATTAAACAAAAACTGTTCTTTGATAATTAATTCTCTTGTTTTATAATCAGTTCAGACTTATTAGATATCCAAACATTGTCTCCTGTATTATTTTCCGACCTCAATCTTAAATAAATATTTATTTCCTCCTCCGGTAATGATTCAACAAGATTGTTAGAAATCACATTTTCGTATTCAGTATTTCTTGTAGCAAGAACGGAATTACTTATCGTTCTAAAATTAGTAGCATCATACAATTCAACAATTGCACTATTATTACTGTTGTCAGACTTAATACTCGCTGTATAAACAACGGATCTTAATTTACTCCAATTTCTTTTATCAAATTTTATAATGGCTGGATACGTATTTATATAGTTACCAGAAGTACCGGAAGCTCCACCATTATTATTATGAAGTATAATTCTCGTTTCTTTTGAAATTGGATCATCAATTCCCCCACAAACAAATTTGGTTGTTTCTATTTCATTTGTTTCTAAAACAAAATTCGAATTGACATCTAAACCTAACTCTATTTTAATACCTCCATATTGACAGTTTGAGCCAGAATCTTCCTTAGAAAACACTGTTAAGGAATTTAATCCCGAAACACCATTCTCTCCATCCTCTGGTTCGCAACCACTTAATATTAAAACAGATATAAATAAGAAACTTAATTTTATAATATTTTTCATAGTGATCAAAAAAAGTGTTTGTGTTATTAACGTTTTATAACTAATTCAGCCTTTCTACCCATATACACAGTCGTACCTTCATTTTCTGAACGCAATCTTAATGATATATCTATTTCTTTTTCAGGAATAGAAGAAATTATATTTTCTGAGATCATTAATATTCCAGGATAATTGGTACTATTGTTAGTAAGAACACTATTAGCTATAACCTCCCCATCCGTTTCATTAAATAATTCTACAAAACAACTATTATTAGAATTTTCCGAATATATCCAAGCTACATAATAAATTGAAGACGCATTTTCCCAATTTTTTTTATCAAATTTTATTATTTCACCCATTTTCCTTCCTTCTACAGAACTAGTTCCAGACGCACCGGATCCGTTACTAAATAAAACTAACCTTGTTTCATCTTGATAATCACTATTAAATCCATCACACAAGAAAGTTGTCGTTAACACCTCGTTAGTTTCAAGAATTGTATTTGAATTTAAGTCTAAGCCATTTTCAATTCTAACCCCTCCATTTTCACAATTTGCTCCGCTAGGCTCATCATTTAATATTGTAAGATTACTTAACCCAGGAACACCATCAGTTCCATCTTCCGGAGAACAACTTAACAACATCGTTCCTAACAATACACACAAAAAATAATTTACTTTTGAGAATCTCATACATTTTAAAATTTAAATATTTATTAGAGTTTAACATATGTATCATTTAGAAGGAAAATGTTACCCTATTATATGCATTTATTGTATAAAAATCAGAATATAGGGAATAGGAGTATTTCAAGAACTAACACGTTTATATGTCTTCTAATCAAAACATCTTGGTAGTAATTAAATATTATAAAATAAAAAAACCGCATAATACATATGCGGTTTTTTTATTTATAAATTATAGTATTTCTTAAAACTCTCTATTTACATCAAATGCTTCGAGATAGTCCTTTACTCGTTGCACAAATTGTCCTCCAAGAGCACCATTTACAACTCTATGGTCATAAGAATGCGATAAGAACATTTTATAACGAATACCAATAAAGTCTCCATCAGGTGTTTCAATCACAGCAGGCACCTTACGAATAGCTCCTAACGCTAAAATAGCAACTTGTGGCTGATTAATAATTGGCGTTCCCATAATACTACCAAAAGTTCCTACGTTAGTAACTGTATAAGTTCCTCCTTGAATATCATCTGGTTTTAATGCATTATTACGCGCTCGGTTTGCCAAATCATTCACAGCTTTGGTCATTCCAACTAAGTTTAACTGATCTGCATTCTTAATTACTGGAACAATTAAATTACCATCTGCCAAGGCAGCTGCCATTCCTAGATTAATATTTTTCTTTTTAATGATCGTATCCCCAGAAACAGAAATATTAATCATTGGAAAATCTCTAATGGCTTTTGCTACAGCTTCCATAAAGATTGGAGTAAAGGTTAAGTTTTCTCCTTCTCTCTTCATAAAATCACCTTTCACCTTCTTTCTCCAGTTCCAGATATTAGTTACATCTGCCTCAATAAACGATTGTACGTGTGCAGAAGTTTGTACAGAATCTACCATATGATGCGAAATCAATTTCCCCATTCTGGTCATTTCTATAATCTCATCTTCTCCCGATGCAACTACTGGTGTAGCTTTGGGAGCATCCATTTTCTTAGCTGGTGCTGTAGGAGTATTTTTTTGTTCTTTTAATACTGGTGTTGAAGGAGTCGCAGTTTTACCAGCTTTTCTATCTTCTACAAACTGTAAGATATCATTTTTAGTAACTCTACCATCTTTTCCAGTTCCAGATATATTTTCTAATTCTGCTATAGAAATTCCTTCTGCTGCAGCTATATTTTTAACTAATGGAGAATAAAACTTAGAACTTTCGGAAAAATCAGCTTTTGTAGTAACCGTTTCAGTTACTGCAGCAATATCGTTTTCTATAACTTGAGCTGCGGTTTCAGGTGCAGCTACAACTTCTTCTTTAATTTTTTCTGGAGATGCATCTGTAGCAACTTCTCCTTCTGTTTCAATAATAGCAATTGTTTGACCAACTTTTACTACATCGTCAACATCAAAAAGCTTTTCAACCAATACTCCTTCTACCTCGCAAGGGACTTCGCTATCTACTTTATCCGTAGCAATCTCTAATACTGCATCGTCCATTTCGATAGTATCTCCAACTTCTTTTAACCAAGTTGTTATTGTTGCCTCTGCAACACTCTCACCCATCTTCGGAAGTTTAAGCTCAAATTTTGCCATATTCTTAATCAAAGGTATTTATTAGTTATGTTTTTTGCGAAATTAATAAAAGTTAAGCTCTTAAATTAATTTTTATTTACTAAAGTTTCTTTAAAAAGTAATTACCTCTCCTTTTCCATCACTAAAATCACTTCCTAATATAAAATCACATCCTACTGGTTTAATCTTAAAAGTCATATTTGATTTTCTCAAAATTTGCATTTCTTTTATTATTTCACCAAAACTTAGTAACTCGTTGTCAAAGATAAGTTCGTTATTAGTATATCCCAAATTCTTTGCAGCTTCCAATGAAATAAACTTCACTTCTTTTTGCAGTACCTCACTAAGTCGCTTCTTCAAACTATGATTCTCTGATACTAAATAATAAGTATCAATCACACACTTTTCTTTATGATAACTTTTAAACGACTGAATTATAGAAGTCAAACGTATTCCTAGAGATACAATGAAGTCCAAGAACCAATTACTCTTAAAGTGTTTTCTATAAAACAATCGCATTGCTCCATAAAAACGTTTTATGTATTCTGCGTTACGATCTGTACTTTCGCCTTTATAATGAATTACAGGAATTGTTCCTATATAGTAGTTTTGTAACCCTTTCTTTTTCATTTTATATGAGAGATCAATATCCTCTCCATACATAAAATAATCTTCATCAAAACCTTTTACTGACTTATAGTCTTTTTTTCTTACCAGAACAAAAGCCCCAACTAAAATATCAACAGCTGCAATTCCAGTTTCAGGTATATGATCTGCATAATAATTTTTCACTTTGCCTAATTTAACACCAAACAATCTTCGAAAAGAAGTCAAAGGAGATGGCACATTTCTCTTACTTTCTGGAAGAAAATTACCAGTACCATCAATAAGTTTTGGGCCTAACATGCCCATATGTATTAACTTTTCTGATGTCGAAATAATATTTACAAACGTATCTTCAGCTACTACAGTGTCTGGATTTAGGATACAGATATATTCACCTTTTGCTAAATCAACTCCTTGATTGTTAGCCCTTGCAAACCCAACATTATCATTGTTTTCTACTAAGAGAATTTTAGGAAAACGTTCTTTAACCATAGCACAACTATCATCAGGAGAATTATTATCAACAACAATAATCTCTGCATTTAAATCAGTTACGGCTTTCTGAACACTTAAAATGCATAGTTCTAAAAAATAACGAACATTATAATTAAGGATGACTACAGATAATTTCAGAAGATCAAATTTTAAAAATGAAACAAATTAAGAACTCTTCAATGCGTTTTCAAAAGGAATTCTATTAATAATACTTCTACCTAAAGTCACCTCATCGGCATATTCTAACTCGTCATTTACACCTATTCCCCTAGCAATAGTAGCTATTTTAATATCGACACCTTCTAATTGTCTATAAATATAAAAATTCGTAGTATCACCTTCCATAGTAGCACTTAAAGCAAAAATTAATTCCTTTACTGCTCCCGATTTTACTTTTTCTACCAATGTATGGATTTTAAGATCCTGAGGGCCAATACCATCCATTGGGCTAATTTTTCCACCCAAAACATGATATAAACCTCTATACTGGTTAGTACTCTCTATCGCCATAACATCTCTAATATCTTCCACCACACAGACAATATCTTGTATCCTATTAGGATTACTGCAGATATCGCATATTTCTACATCACTAATACTATGACAGTTTTTACAAAACTTCACATCTTCTCTTAACGTACCCAACGCTTTTACCAAATGCTGTGTTTGCGTCTCTGGTTGTCTCAAAAGATGTAAAACCAATCGTAACGCAGTTCTTTTACCAATCCCTGGCAACTGAGACATTTCATATACTGCATTTTCCAATAATTTTGACGAAAATTCCATAGCGATACAAATGTAATAAAATAGTCTTTGAGTTTACTTGTCTCTAAGGGAATACGATCACAACTTAAGTTCTTATTTAACATTTAACAATCAACTTAACACCAAACTGTACTAACACTGATAAACTCTAGTACTAAAATACTCATAGCTATTTATTACATTTACTGCAAAAGAAGAAATCATGTTTGATGCACTATCTGAAGAAACCCAGTTAGTTTTAGTTATTATTGGAATAGCATTACTGTTTTTTGTAGTGCGATGGAATTCTGGCAGAAATAAAAAGAAATTATATGATCGCTCGACAAGAGATTTTAGGAAGAATTATTTCAAAAAGAAGAAAAAATGAAATTTCCTTGGTTTTGGACCGCTGTATTAATCGGAGGAATCTTTGTTTATTTAAATGTAAATAAGGCGAAAAAAGATATTTCTAAATATAAAAAAGATAATCAACAAAAAAGAGATGAAGATATACACAAAGACAGGAGATAAAGGCACTACCGCATTATTTGGTGGTACCAGAGTCCCTAAACATCATATTCGTATTGACAGCTATGGGACCGTAGATGAATTAAACTCGCATATCGGTTTAATAAGAGATCAGCAAATAGATGAGCTAAGCAAGACAGTATTAGTGACTATTCAGGACAAATTGTTTACTGTAGGAGCCGTTTTAGCTACAGATCCGGAAAAAGCAACATTAAAAAACGGACAAAAAAGATTAAACATCCCTACTATTTCTATAGAAGATATAACACTTTTAGAAACTGAAATAGATCGTATGAATGAATCTTTACCTCCAATGACTCATTTTGTACTACCAGGAGGACACCAAACAGTGTCATTCTGTCATATTGCACGCTGTGTATGTAGGAGAGCCGAGCGTTTAGCCACAGCGTTATATGAGTTAGACCCTTTTGAAGCAACAACTTTACAGTACTTAAACCGACTATCTGACTATCTATTTGTACTGGCACGAAAGTTGTCCTACGATTTACAAGCAAACGAGATACAATGGATTCCTCAAAAAAATTCTTAGTGCTCAAAAAAGCTTAAAAATAAGTTAAGGGTAATACCCGAAAAATCACGTTCTTATAATTATTGTTGAAATAATTAATTTTTTACTTGACTTTTTAAACTAAAAAATTATTTTTGCAAAAAAATTAAACCAGTAAGCATATGTATTGGACTTTAGAATTAGCATCTTATTTAAGTGATGCACCTTGGCCAGCAACCAAAGATGAGTTAATTGACTATGCAATTCGTACGGGAGCACCGCTAGAGGTTGTGGAAAACCTACAATCAATTGAAGATGAAGGGGATTCGTATGATTCTATAGAAGAAATATGGCCAGATTATCCAACTGACGAAGATTATCTTTGGAATGAGGATGAATATTAAAAAAATATTTAAATAGTATTAAAAGTCTCGCAAGAGGCTTTTTTTTTGCGTAAATTACGCCACCTTCACTAGCTGTCAATAGTCTGTGAAGCATTGTATAATAATGCCTTTTAGGTATAGAGATTACAATAGATTCAAAGAATTGAAGTTACATTTAGAGTTCTTCTTTTTTTAAAGGAGAAACAAGTTAATTTCATTTTAAAATTAAATCTCATTAAAAAACACATAACCATAAATCATGGGAGTTTTAGATTCTGTATTAAAAGTATTCGTTGGAGATAAATCCAAAAAAGATATAAAAGAAATCCAACCAAAGGTTGAATTAATAAAAAAAGCAGCGCAAGGTATCGCTTCTCTTTCTGACAATGAATTACGTGCCAAAACCGTAGAATTCAAAAATACCATAAATGAAGCCCGTGCTGATATCAATGCAAAAATTGATTCCCTTAAAGAAGAAGCGGACGCTACAGAAGATATTGATAGAAAAGAAGATATCTATGGTGAGATCGACAAACTAAAGAAAGATGCTTATGAAGCAACAGAAAAAGCTTTAAACGAAATCTTACCTGAAGCTTTTGCTGTTGTAAAAGAAACTGCTAAGAGATTTGCAGAAAATGAAACTATTACAGTAGAAGCTACCGCTTATGACCGCGAACTTTCTGGAACGAGAGATCATATTAATCTCGATGGAGATCAAGCTATCTGGTCTACAAGTTGGGATGCTGCTGGTAAAGAGGTAAAATGGGATATGATTCACTATGATGTGCAGCTGATTGGAGGTATTGCTTTACACGAAGGAAAAGTAGCAGAAATGCAAACTGGAGAAGGTAAAACCCTAGTTGCTACGCTACCTGTATACCTTAATGCATTATCTGGCAATGGTGTTCATCTAGTTACTGTTAATGATTACTTAGCCCGACGTGATAGCGAGTGGATGGCTCCTATATTTCAATTCCATGGATTAACTGTAGAATGTATCGATAATCATAGACCTAATTCTGCAGAACGTAGAGCAGCCTATAACGCAGATATAACTTATGGAACTAATAATGAATTTGGTTTTGACTACCTAAGGGATAATATGTCTCATGCACCGGAAGATTTAGTTCAGCGCCCTCATAATTATGCGATCATAGATGAAGTTGATTCAGTATTAATTGATGACGCACGTACTCCTTTAATTATCTCTGGGCCTATTCCTAAAGGAGATATCCATGAATTTAATGAGCTAAAACCAAAAATTGCTGATATCGTTGGGGTACAACAAAAATACTTAACAACAGTCTTAGCTGAAGCTAAAAAACTTATCAAAGAAGGAAACACTAAAGATGGTGGGTTTAAATTACTTCAAGTTTACAGAGGAATTCCAAAAAACAAAGCGCTAATAAAGTTCTTAAGTGAAGAAGGTGTAAAAATGCTGCTTCAGAAAACTGAGAA
The DNA here is from genome assembly GCF_018100855.1 of Aquimarina sp. MMG015. Taxonomy (NCBI): domain Bacteria; kingdom Pseudomonadati; phylum Bacteroidota; class Flavobacteriia; order Flavobacteriales; family Flavobacteriaceae; genus Aquimarina; species Aquimarina sp. MMG015. The sequence goes on along the minus strand of NZ_JAGJEB010000006.1, from coordinate 166,411 downwards.
TTTTTACATGCAGGATAACAATAGAGAGATGCATAAAATTGATGCAGATCTATATTACGTAATAGAAGAAAAGAACAATCAAATTGATCTTACTGACAAAGGTGTAGATTATCTTTCTGGTAAAGATGAGCCTGATTTCTTTGTACTACCTCAGATAGGAATGGAGATTGCTAAAATTGAGAATCTTGGCTTACCAAAAGAAGAAGAAGCAGAAAAAAAAGAAGATCTTTTCAGAGAATACAGCGTAAAGAGCGAACGCATCCACACGTTACGCCAATTACTAAAAGCATACTCTTTATTCGAAAAAGATGTAGAATATGTAGTGATGGACAACAAAGTAAAAATTGTTGATGAACAAACAGGACGTATCATGGATGGACGTCGTTATAGTGATGGATTACATCAAGCAATTGAAGCTAAAGAAAATGTAAAAATTGAAGATGCAACTCAAACTTTTGCCACTGTAACATTACAGAACTATTTCCGTATGTATGGAAAATTATCTGGTATGACCGGAACTGCCGTTACAGAAGCGGGAGAACTTTGGGAAATATACAAATTGGATGTTGTAGAAATCCCTACAAATCGACCTATCGCTAGAAAAGATATGGAAGATTTAGTATACAAAACTAAACGCGAGAAATACAATGCTGTAATCGAACAAGTAACCGAATTATCAAGAGCTGGTAGACCTGTACTTATTGGTACTACTTCTGTAGAAATTTCGGAATTACTGGGTAGAATGCTTACAATTCGTAAAGTACCACACAATGTACTGAATGCGAAACTACATAAGAAAGAAGCAGATATTGTAGCTGAGGCTGGTAATCCAGGAGTAGTTACTATTGCAACCAACATGGCAGGTCGTGGAACAGATATTAAATTATCTGATGAAGTAAAAGCAGCTGGAGGTTTAGCAATTATAGGTACAGAACGTCATGATTCTCGTCGTGTAGACAGACAGCTACGTGGACGTGCTGGTCGTCAAGGAGATCCTGGTAGTTCTCAATTCTATGTTTCTTTAGAAGACAATTTAATGCGTCTTTTTGGATCAGAACGTATTGCTAAAATGATGGATAGAATGGGACTGAAAGAAGGTGAGGTAATTCAGCATTCTATGATTTCTAAATCTATCGAAAGAGCTCAGAAAAAAGTAGAAGAAAACAACTTTGGAGTTCGTAAGCGATTATTAGAATATGACGATGTAATGAACGCGCAGCGTGAAGTTGTATATAAACGTCGTTATCACGCATTGTTTGGAGAGCGTCTTCGTGTAGATCTTGCTAATATGATTTATGATACCGCAGAGGTGATCACAGAATCTAATAAGAATGCTCAGGATTATAAAAACTTTGAGTTTGAATTGATTCGTTATTTCTCAATGAGCAGCCCTATAACTGCTGAGGAGTTCGAGAAAATGGATTCTCAAAAGATTGCTGGAGAAATTTACAAAGCAGCTTATGAGCACTATCAAGATAAAATGAAGCGAAATGCAGAAGCTGCATATCCAGTTATTAAACAAGTATATGAAGATCCTTCTAGTAAATACGAACGTATTTTAGTTCCGTTTACGGATGGAGTAAAAAGCTTAAATGTAGCTACTAACCTAGAAAAAGCTTATGAAAGTGAAGGAAAACAATTAATTACTGATTTTGAAAAAAATATCACTTTAGCAATTATTGATGACGCTTGGAAAACACATCTTCGTAAAATGGATGAGTTAAAACAAAGTGTACAATTGGCAGTTCACGAACAAAAAGATCCATTATTGATCTATAAATTCGAAGCTTTTGAATTATTCAAAGTAATGATTGAAGAGGTTAACAAAGATGTTATTTCTTTCTTGTTCAAAGGAGAGTTGCCAACTGGTAACACTCAGGACATTTCTGAAGCTCGTCAGGTACGAAAAAAAGAGAATTTAGAAACTTCTAAAGAAGAAATCCCTAATATGGATGAGCGTGCTGCACAAAACAGAGCTGCTGGAGAAACACAACAACGTCCTCAGGTAACAGAAACTATTGTTAGAGAACAACCAAAAATTGGACGTAATGATAAGGTTACCATCAAACATGTAATGAGCGGAGAAAACAAAACGGTAAAATATAAGCAAGCAATTCCTTTAATAGAAAAAGGAGAATGGGTTCTTATTTCTGAATAAATCCCTAAAACGCTTAACTTAAAACAACCCTGAAGTAATACCTCAGGGTTGTTTCATTTTTATATCATATATCTCGTTTACTTAAGCAAGGGACTTTCTATACATTGTAAAAAACAAAAATGGAAGATACCCTACTACAAAAATAAAAGCACCTGCTAACAATAGCACCTCTGCTCCCATCCAATGCATCAATTTAAACAATCCTGATAAACCTACAATAACACCAGAAACACAACCTAAAACAATTTTTAAGCGCTCTGAAAGCGTTTTTGCAATCGCTACTTTATATCTATCAATAGCTAGCATCGGAACAAAAATCAACAACAACAATAGAAAACCTGTCATAAAAAGTTTATTAGCACCAGGATACCATAATATTTTAAATACAACACCTACTGTTAATGTTAACGCTCCAATAAATCCAATAAAATACATCAGTTTTTTCATCATAATAATTCGTTTTGAGTTTAATAAAAAAATTGTTTTTCGTTCTAAATCGATTAATCCATTAGGTGCCAATTCTGATATAGCATCTCGTAATGATTGATCAAATGTTCTTCCTCTCTTAAGATCACTCTCTACAACACAACATAGATGATCTTCTATATCATCTCGTAATTCTAATAGTTTAAATCCTTGTTTATCTACAAAATTTTTAATTTTCTTTTCTTGTTCACTATTCAATTTCATATAGCATCTAGTTTTGGAAAAATAACTTTATTAAGTGTTTCCATAAAATCCTTAAGCTCCTCTATATAATTTACTTTTTCTTCTTTCCCTTTGGATGTAAGCAAATAGTACTTTCTAATTCTTTTACCGATATATTCTTCTTCACAAGACAACAAACCCTCTTTTTTCATTTTCTGTAAAGCAGGATAGAGTGACCCATCCTTTAATAATATTTTACCATCTGATCGCTCTTTTACTTGCTGAAAAATCTCATAACCATACATTCTACCTTTTTCAGATAATAAGTTGAGAATAATTACAGACAGTGTTCCCTTTAAAAGTTCTTTTGAATACATAGATCAAATATACATAAAAATACAATACATCATAATTCTATGTATTTAATTTTAACATTATTTAAGATAAATAGTGAGCAACCTTTAAACACATAAACCATCCTATAATAAAATGTTATATGAAAAAAAAATTCCTTTTGCTTGTCATAATACTAACAATAAGTATTTCTTGTAATAATGATGATGAAATAATAGAAATCACTAACATTAGAGTGAATCATTATCAGGACACTGGATTAGTTACATTTTGGGGAGATTTAGGTGTTATTATACTAACCCAAGAAGGAGATCAGATTGGAGAAGAAGAATTTACAAATTCCCATGAAAAAATACAGGGATTTGAATATGGATTAGGGTTTATTCATGATTTACAAGTCAGCAAAACCCACATCCCCGATCCTCCACAAGATGGTTCTAGTATAAGAATTGACTTAATTAGAGTGCTATCCAAAACAGCCGTTTCGTCAAATACAGAATTTAAAGTACGATTAACAATGAATACAACCGATGGAACCTTTTACAACTGGACAACTGTAGATCAGGAAAACAACCATGCACTAATAAACTCTTCAATATCTATCGATTGTCAAGATCTATGTTTGGAATTATCTAATAAAATCAATAATCAAGAACAGTTAACAGGAGTATTTACTCATGGATCTGATAATCAATATGTTTTAAAAGAAATAATAAACGAATAATACACACTAATTACAAATAAAAACAAAGCGGGTTCTAATCGAACCCGCTTTATTCTTGTATTTGTTTATCCCCTTTAAACTTCCTACAAATCAGTTAATGTAGCTTGAGTTTCTATAAATTTTTCAACAACAACAGAATCCCCTTTACTATTTTCTAATATATATAATCCTACTGGTAATTGACTTAAATCTATTTCATTTGTTGTTTTAGACAATACGTGAATAGTATCTTTTACTTCAAACAATTTTAATTTGTCTCCTTCTTCAAAATCCACTACTACGATTATATCACCTTGCCTTTCAATATTCAATAAGTTCTGGTTTGAATTTACATAGTTATTGATGAAATCTTTCTCTACATTCATTTCTTCATCTCCAGTAACATCAGCAAATTGAGCATCATCCCCCACTATAAACTCTTCTTCTTGTAAAATAACCGCGCCATCAATCATCAACTCCTCTTCTTGACGGTTAATCACTAAAGACTTACCTTCATTGTTTTCTAATAAATAAGAACCAACAGGTAATTGACTTAAGTCTATTAATGAATATGATTTAGATAAGATATGATCCCCTGTTTCAAGTTCAAACAACTTTAATTTATCTCCTTCTTCAAAATTTAACACCTCAACAGTTAAACCATCCATATGAACAGTAAGTTTGTTGTCTTCATTGGCTGAAATGATAAGAGATAAAAATAGACTGAATATTAGGGCTATAACTTTCATTTTTTCTGGGGCTTTAAAGTTAAGTTATTACGGCTTTACCATACAAGAATAACACAAAAAACTTACGCCACCAACTAGAAATCAGACTTTTAGATGAAATAACACGGATTTTCGTTCAACTACAAAGGTTTTGTTAATTTTTACAACAAAACACTGATTATCAAGTTATTATATTTAAAAAATTATAAAAATACTGATGAAAGGCGTTTTAAAATCGATCAAAAACACAAAAAACTCCCAAGTTCTTATCTGTTTTCATATTATTTTACATTTTGATTATCTCACGTATTAATCAAACAAACCTAAAACAACACAACAATTAGCTTAAATTTTAAGTAATAAATTAGGGTTTGGGCAATTTTGCAAAAAATACCGCAATTCTTTTTTATTAGATACTCCTGGATAATCGCCTACATTACCCTGCATATCCTTAATAATCTGAAAATGTAAGTGAGGGGCATAATCACCATTCACAGATGCATCCCCTAACTTAGCTACCACATCTCCTGCATAAAAGTGTTGTCCTATCTTTATATCTTCAATTGATTTTTCGCTTAAATGTCCATATAATGTATAAAAGATCACTTTTTCTATCTTATGCTCTAGAACTATAGTAGGCCCGTAATCGCCAAAGTTTTTGTTATTTTTAAAACTATGAATTTTTCCTTCTAATGGAGCTAAAACATCAGTCCCTGCATCACACCAAACATCCAATCCGAGATGTATATTACGTTCGGTTTCTGGGTCTTGTTGGTTAAAATGTTTACTTCTTCTATAAATACCTCTGGTTTCATTATAACCACCAAAAGCTACCTCAGCCGCATTCTTGATCAAATATCTATTTATATAACCTTCAAAAGCCTTAGAAGAAGATACATCAATACGCTCTAAATCTTTATTATATATTGACAGATCTATAGAAACATAATTCTCTTTTAAAAAATCAGGATCAACAATAGGTATAAAACTACGGGATAAGCTCTCTATAAACTGAGAAAATGAATCATTCATCATAAAGTACTTTTTGAAATATTATTAGGTGTTTTCGAAACCCAATTCTTAGGCAACTGTTTTAGTAACGATTTTCTAAATTTATGATAATCAACAGTAATCGTATGTCTAGGTGTATTAATCTGTTTGTAGTGTGGATGTGTTATTTCTCGTTGACATAATTTTTTGATAGTAGAAGGCATTTTCCAGTCTCCCGTAAGGTAATTTGCCAGTATTTTACTTTGTAATTCTGATCCCGGCCAAATACATCCTAAAGGCTGGAATAATCCAATAAAAAAAAGGTTATGAAATTCTTCGTGAAACATCTTAAGGTATAGTGGAACTGGTCCATCACTATAATCGATAAATGAAGAATCAAAAAATGAATGTTTTAATACATAGCCCGTGCATGCTATAATTACATCATAATCTTCTTTTGTTCCATCTTTAAACCATACTATTTTACCATGCAGTCTTTCTATGTCAACTTTTGGATGCACTTTTCCATGTCTTACTTTATACAAAAGTTCATCATTAATCGTTGGATGTGTTTCACCAAACTTAGTTTTCACTTCTGGCAAACCGTATAATTTATTCTTCCCTAGCATAAGGCGTAACAACCTATCATTAAACCAACCTCTAATTTTTACCGGAAGCCATGCAGATCTTGCCCCAACAATGTCTGAGGGTAATCCAAAAAAGAATTTGGGTATTATTCGATAACCTCTACGCCAACTAATTGCTGTTTTTTTACTTACCCTACTTGTCTCGACAGCTACATCACAAGCAGAATTACCCCCACCAATTACTAAAACTTTTTTATTTGCAAATGGTGCTGCCTTTTTATACTCATGAGAGTGTATAAATTCTCCAGAAAAATGACCAGGATATCTAGGAACTCTAGGGACGGAATGATGTCCATTACAAACTACTAAATCTGTAAACATTTCTTTTCTTTCATCTCCATTTTGCAGTATGGTAATTTCCCATTTACTGTCACTTATACGGTTACAATGCTTTACAGTAGCTCCAAACTCTATATAAGGATAGAGCTCAAAATGTTTAGCATACGCTTGAAAATACCTTTTTAATTCGTCATGAGAGGGGTAATCCGCCACCGAACTATCAAAATCATCAAAAGTAAAATCTTCATACTGAGAAAGCGTTTTGGAACTAATTATATGGGTAGTTTCGAATACACTAGAATGACTAATATCTTCCGAAAAAATCCAGTTACCTCCTACTTCCTGATTACGATCATAAACAACAACTGCTAGATCTTTGTCTTTCAAATTTTTTAGAGCGGTAATACCACTTGGTCCAGCCCCTATAATACATATTCTTGATTTCATAAACTATAACTCTGTTATCCAAAGCAGCTTGTAAAATAAAGAATGTATATAAGTTTAAAAAGTAATTTATGATTTAGATTAACAACAGAAGCAGTTTAAACAGAATATATCTTATCTATTCTTCTTTTAATTATTGTAATCTGTACTATAAATAATATGGCAAGAAATATAATTCCATATGCTGTAGTAGTATGAAGCCTAAAATCGGAAAAAGGATTCTTAAAATCAACTAGACTAAATAATGAAAGATCGAATTTACGCAAAGCCCAAGTACCTTCGGATAAAAAGGGTAAAGAAATTAAAATTCCAATTACTATTAAACCAATAACAACCCATGCTTTTCTTGAAATCAAAGGTTGATAAGCTAGCGGTTGATCTGCCGAAGTATTTTCTACACTACGCATCACATTTTGTAAAAAATCTACTGAAGGGTTTTCTACACCTACTTCTTTTACTAATTTCTTTATGTCATTAAATTGCTCTTCCATTGCTAGTATTAATTTCTGGTGAAATGTGATACTTAAGTATCGAATATAGTTTTTTTCTACTTCTGTATAGTTTTATTTTTATATTATTTTCTGTAATTCCTACAATATCTTTAATTTCTTTTACACTCTTCTCTTCAAAATAATATAAGGTTATAATAACAGCTTCTTCTTCAGGAAGCTTAAGAATACTATCAGAAATAATCTGTTTCCGTTCTTTATCCTGTAAATAACTTAATGCGTCATTTACATTGGTCACTTCTCCTTCACTTATCTCCTCAATTAATTCTGTAGCAACGAATCGTTTTTTAGTTTTTATTGCGTCTAAGCTTTTTCTATATGCAATAGTATACAACCAAGTAGAAAACTTAGCTTCTCCTCTATAATTAGATAAAGATTTATACGCTTTAATAAAAGTATCCTGTGCAATCTCTTCTGCTTCTTCTTTATTTCTAACCATTCGATATATTACAGTATACACCAAATTTTGATAACGCTCTACTAATGTCGAAAAAGCGTTTACATCTCCTTCTAACACTTGTTTAATATAATATTGATCTGATTGATGGTTCATTTATACATTAGACGATATCTTTTTATAACTGGTTACACTCCTTACGTAAAAAGATACAAAATAATTTTTCATCTTTTCTGTAACCGAACTTTACATATCAACGTCATAGATAAAAAACGAACAGTTAAATTTTTTAAATCTAAAAATTATGAGTTTTATCGAAGTACTAATACCATTATCTATATTCGGATGTATTTTTGGTATTTTTTATTTATTTATTACCGCCCGCAATAAAGAGCGTATGTCTCTTATTGATAAAGGAGCCGATGCTTCTATTTTTTACAGCAGTAAAACTAAAAGAGTAACTCCCATTTGGAAAGTTTTCATTCTTAATTTTTCATTATTATTAATGGGGATTGGTTTAGGTATTTTTATAGCAGGAATACTGCACTATAGCTTAGGTGTAGATGGAGAAGTAGCATACCCAGGAACTATCTTTTTAATGGCTGGGGCAGGATTATTTACTGGTTTTAAAATGACTAGCAATTTAGACAAATAAACTTTTAAATAGTTTATAAAATATAAAGACCTATCATTTCTGATAGGTCTTTCCCCCAAATTCTACTTATTCTATAAAAATAAATAATTAATTTTAATTTTCTAGTTGAATGCCACAGTCTCAGTAAATTCTAGATCAACATCAAACTTCTCTACAACTACTGATTGCCCTCTATCATTTTCTAAAATATATTTACCGGTAGCCAACTGCGTAAGATCTACAACTTCTGTTGTTTTTGATAAAACGTGAATTTTACCAATCATCTCGAACAATTTAATCTTATCTCCTTCTAAGAAGTCTACCACTGTAATAACATCTCCATTCCTTGTTATTCCTAAAGGATTTAATTCTGACTTTAAATAGTATTCTTCTAACTCTTCCTCTACAGTTACATCACTTGAAGACATCGACTCGCTATCATACTCCACGATATATTCAGCACCAAGTTCTTTCTCGATTACTATATCATTTTCACTTTTTTCGATTACAACAGACTTACCTTCACTATTTTCCAATAAATATTTACCTGATGGTAATTGACTAAGATCAATCTGTCCTCTTGTTTTAGATAAAATATGATCTCCGGTTTCAACTTCAAACATTTTTATCTTATCTCCTTCTTTAAAATCGACAACTACTATAACAAATCCTTCTCTTGCTATTTGCAGATCATCATCCTCAAATCTAGCATTTAGATTTGTTAGGAAGAATAAACTGAAAATAAAAATTAAAGCCCTCATTGTCTGGATATGTTTATTGTAATGTTATTACGTGATTACCATACAATAATATTGTTAAATTATCGTTTCCCGAAAAAAAACACCAACTTTTAGATCAAACGTTTTTGATTTTCGACAAATGACACAAAAAGGTGCGTTTATTTAATTTTAAAATTACAAATAATTGATTATCAAGTATTTATTTTTTGTAAGGTTTCAAAAAAAACGACAAAAAGCACATTATTTAGACGAAAAAACCAGATTTTAATATTCGTACTATTATAATTCTCTTAAAAAAACATTAACAATTAGCTTTAAATGTGAATAAATTAACATTTATTCAAACAATTTTCATGTCAAAATTAGCTTGATTTTTGATTTACAATCACTTAACATAAAACTCTGGATTTGATAACTTCTCGACAATAACTTTTCGCCCATCTTTATCTACTAGAAGGTATTTACCTGCAGGAAGCTGAGTAAGGTCGAAGATTCCTCTTTTTGTTTTATAGGTAATAATCCTACCTGTTCTTAACTCAAACAATTTTACTTTGTCCCCATCTTTAAAATTGACTACAGTGATGATGTTGCCATTACGTTTGACGATGAGGCTTTCGTCATTCCCATTATTTCCAAACAAAACTGTAGCAGATATTAAAGAAAAAATTAGTAATAATTTTTTCATAAGCCACTGAAATTAAATTAATTATGATCTGTATTTTCCCACTTTAAATTTACTATAAAATCAGAATAGACAAAAGAACCTTAAAACTTTTTAGTTTAAATTTCAATATGGTCGACTAAATACATAATTAAACGATTTTAGAAACAAAAATGTAGTACTCCGTTTACAAGAAGAAATCCTTTTACAAGTAAAACACAACAACAAAAAAAGCTCTACTAAACTGATTAGCAGAGCTTTTAAACAATTAACACATTATTATAAAATTATTGTAGTATGATATCGCTATACTTGGCGTTTATAGTTATAACCCTATCAGTATTTCTGGTTTGATTGAATCCATTGACGAATACATTTCCAAAATTTCTTCTTGCATTTACCTCCATGGTTTTCGGTAATGAGATTCTACTTTGCATTCCACTATAGGCTATATTAAATGCTACTTCTGGTAATTTCAATTTAAAATCACTATTCTCAACCGCTAAATCTAATGTCGAGAATGACTCTAAAAGATTTGCTACAGTAATTGCTCCAAAACTTCCGGATATAGCAGCATTATCTTCTAGTTCTTGAATAAAAATATTGCTAGAATCTGCATTTACCCTAAGGTTTTTAGCGTTTTGAATCCTGCAATTCTTCACGTAATTAACTGCTAATCTACCATTATTCCATTGTTTAATATTTACCGGAGAATACGATGTTCTAATAAATGTCCGATCTCCATCGATAACATTAGCTTGTAGGCTTGTATGGGATAAAGAAGCAATTATATTCGTAGTTTTTTCTGCTAATTGTACATCTCCATGTCTAATATTTAATTTAAGTAATGCTGCTTTCGGCATTTTTACTTTTACAATTCTATGAATAGTTCCTGAGTTATTCATTCTAGAACTATATCTATATACGGTAACGTTAGAACCATTTGTTTGAGTAATTTCTAGATCACCAGAGAATTGTGATGCCCAAGCTTGCATTCTTCGAGCAAACTCTTCTCCTGCCCAATTCTGAGAACTCAATTCAGAATTTGGTTGGATTTGTTTTACATTCTTACTTAGTTCTTTTGTCCAACTCTTTACAACATTCTCATAATTATCACCAAACTTTTCTTTTATCTGGTCTCCCCATTGTTGAATATATTTTTCTTCATTTTCTTTAAACTTATTCGTATCAAAATTCATACTAGCCAGGTTTTCGGAAAGAGCACTTGGCATCGGATTATTCTCTATGTTCTTTAAAATAGGCTTTAGCATATTAGAAATAACTGGCTCCAATCGTCTAAGTTCTGGTGAGTTGATATTTTGCGTATTGGAAACAGCTGCTTTTCCTGACCAAAAATTACCCGTAATAGAATTTATAGTAATCTCTTTACTATTGCCTAAAGCTTCTATTTTCCAATTTTGTAATAGCCGCTCTTTATTTTCTTCTGTAATATTATCCCCCTCTATGTACGCTTCTATCTCAACGGAATTTTTATTCCAAGTTTCGAACACAACTTCGGTATGGCTAGTATTTAGATGAATTGCAACATCTTTATTTACTACAAACTTTTCACTTAACTTGTCTTGTCTATTCTGAGCAAATACTCCAGAGAAACATACTAGACTAAGCGTTACAAGATTAAGCTTGTATATCAATGTAATTTTCATTCTCAATTTTTTCTAATTCTTTTAGTTTGTCTTTTAGTCTCTTTAAGAGCGATAGTCTAAGTGTTAGATTTTCTATCATTGCTTCCGCACTTTGCTCATTAGGTCCTATCTCTATTAATTCTTTATTAAGATCTTGATATTCTCTATTTAAATTCTCTAACCTCTTCATAAAACTTTCTACTAGCTCCCTATTAGAATCATCCACATTAATTTGAGATAACTGAAACTTTATTCCTGTTAGCAAATAATTTTCCGTTTTTTCATATTCAGGAAACATTTCGGCTAATGAAGATGTCTGCTTACTCAAAACCACTGTAGCATTTTTCACATCTGGAGTATTGGTATCAACAATTTTAGTATTACTACCATTATTATTTCCAAACTCATTAAAAGCGAACATAGATATTGATAAGATTACCACAACACTGGCTGCAATTCTTAACCAACCATAGTTAAATTTCCTGGCTTTTTTAGGAAGTTCCTCCTCTAATCTTGCCATAAAACGATTCTGATGTCCTTCTGACAAACGTTCTGAAGGAATTCTGTTGTCTTGTTTTAATAACTCTCTAATATCCTGTCCCATCTCTCAAATGTTTTAATTGATCCTGAAGTTGTTTCTTTCCTCTATGTACTAAAGTCCTTGAAGCAACTGGAGTAATATCTAATATTTCACTGATCTCCTTATGATCATATCCTTCTATTAAAAATAGCATTACAGCATATTTATATTTCTCAGGCAATCTTTCTATTGCTCCCTTTACTTCGTCAACCGTTGTAGAATCAGCAACAGACCAATCATCCTGCTCTTCTACGGTAGACATCACCTGCTCATTAATAGCAACCATATTCATCTTCTTCGCTTTGAGCATATCAATGCTCTTATTAATCACTATACGTTTTAGCCACGCACCAAAAGTCACATCACCGGTAAACTGATGAAGTTTTAAAAAGGCTTTAATAAAAGATTCTTGCATGGCTTCTTCAGCCTCAAAAGGATCTTTTAGAAATCGTAATGCTACATAATACATACCATCACAGTATTTATTATAAAGCTTCATCTGTGCTTTACGATCATTAGCCCTACATTGTTCTATTAGCTCGCTCTGTAACAAACTTTTCTAAATTTTGGTTAGTGATTACTCTCTTAAAACTGTTCTAATTACTATTCTCTTCTAAAGACGACAGGGAATATCAATTTGTTGCAAAATTAAAGATAAAAAAAACAAAAAAACAAAACACACTGAATATCAATTTGTTAAAAAAAATCACGAAACGAAGTAAGCTTTTTATAAAAGATAAGACTATTGAAATACACTAATTCTGTTAATCACAAATTATCAAAGAAATGCTTACTCCAATTAACAATACTAAAACAGATACTAAAGAGTTTAAAAATGTTATCAATCTTATGAAGGATAATGTTGATAGTACGAAAGATATAATCAATCAAATAGACAATTTCTTAGAAACTAAATTATTGCCAAAATCAGTACTTGACTTATTAGTTACTCAACGAAACACATATGCAGTAAATGTGATGAATTCTATGAGAATCATGAAGAAAATATAGCGGTTAATATTTAGCAGCAATTTCTTTAAACTGCTTACTCATATTCCATTTTATAATTGTAGCTGCAGTCAAAACACCACTCCCCATAGCTCCACCTACTCCAACTAATGTAATATCTTGCCCAGTTAAATACAAACCTTTAATACGAGTCCTAGGTCTCAAGACTCTAGTTTGATATCGCTCCGGTCCATGAGTGATCCCATAAATTTCTCCTTGACTGTAATTACTAAATTTTCTCGTAGAAACAGGAGTAGAAACTTCTGCATGGATTATTTGCCCATCCAATTGTGGGTAGAGTTCTTTAAGCAATGCTAATCCTTTAAGCTTAAATTTCTCTTTAATTTTATCGTATTCTTCGCCTCTATTGAGCCAAGGCTTATCTTCGTATTTACTGAAATCCGAATACCAAGCCCTACCTATTAATTGAATTGTTGATTGATCAGGGTGCTCAGAAGGCCATAAACTATCTTTCGCAGAAGGAAAAGATATATAGGCAAAAGACAAAGTATCTTTTTCTAGATTATTTCTATCATTTAAAATACTATCTGTATCCTTATCATCATACCACCAAATATTATATTTTGGTAGTTTAAGATCCTTATCGCTTTTATTTAAACCAACATACAAGCACAAATGAGAGGTAGATGGATTAATCTTTTCAAAATTCAAATACTTTTTATTGTTCAAAGAATTGTTTAATAAACGTAAAAAAGTATTACGAGCTCCTGCATTACTTATTACTTTCTTACATACATATTCTTGTCCATTAATCATCACTCCACGCACTGCTCTTCCTTTAGTAAGAATTTTTTCAACTTTTGCTTTGATATATACCTGAACCCCTAAAGATTCTAAATTATCAATTATGGTCTCGTGGATACGATTAGCTCCTCCTCTGGGATAATACCCTCCTTCCATAAAATGATTAATCACTATACAATGGGAAGCAAAACTACTTTCTTTAGGTGATAGTCCATAATTTCCACATTGGGCACATAACGCTGCAATAAGCTCCTGATTATCTGTAATACTACTTAAAACCTCGTATGTAGTTTTTTTAGAAATAGAACTCTGTATTCTTCTAAATAAAGGGCCTAAAACTACACTTAGAAATGTTGGAAAAGCTTTCTGAGCAAAATATAAAAGGTTTTTCTTAATTGATTTCTGAAGTAATTCTAAATATTTATCTATTGCAATAGTATCATTAGGAAAGTATTCATGAAATTTCTGTCTAAAGTTTTCCTTTCCGCTAACAAATTCAAACTTACGATCACCTATGTACGCTACATCGTATGGATCTCCCATCGAATCCCATTCCAACTTATTATCAGATAGATAATTAAAAATCCTACGTAATCCCGAATCTTCTTCCATGTTCCCCACGTAATGAACTCCTACATCCCAAATCAATCCTTTTCGTCTCTTAAAAGTGTGTGTAAATCCACCTGGAGTATAATGTTGCTCTAAGATTACTACTTTTTTCCCAGCTTTAGCTAAAAAAACCGCAGTGGTTAAGCCGCCAATTCCAGAACCAATAATAACATAAGTATCATCGGTAAATTTAATATCTGAAGTAAATTTTTTAAAGGATTTTTCGACCATATGTCACTAGTAAGAGCCCAAAAGTACATAAATATCTGTATTTTCACATGTAAAATGGATTATCTTTAAAAACAAAAAAGCAACTAATGTCTAAGCTCTTAAAAAGATTATTAATCATAATTATCGGAATTGTAATTATAGGAATTGCAGGAATATCAATTCTTAAATCGAAGACCAAAGCGCATAGTCCAGAACAGACAGTGACACATGCAAGTAAAGAAACAAACTTTACTGTTTTTTATAATAGACCTATTAAAAACGGTAGGAAAATTTTTGGAGAATTAGTTCCTTTTGATAAAGTATGGAGAACTGGTGCCAATGAGGCCACAACTTTTACGACTGATAAGTCAATTCTCGTGGATGGCACGGAACTAAAAGCCGGAACCTATACGCTATGGACAATCCCCGGAAAAGACTCTTGGAAGGTTATTTTTAATAAAGGTCAATATAATTGGGGGGTTAATTTTACAGACGGTACTCCATCTAGAAACCCTGAATATGATATACTAACTATAGAAGTTCCTGTACAACATTTATTGAATGTTGTAGAACAATTTTCTATTTACTTTCAGGAGGCTAATAATTTTACTATTATGTTCTTAGCTTGGGATCAAACGGCTATTGCGATCCCTATAACTTCTAAATAATAATTTTACTTTGTATTCTATACAAGAATAGTAATGTATACTAAAATGAATTTATAAATTTGCTCTAAAGTAGTTTCTGAATAAAATTATATGAAAGATCAATCTTCTAAAATCCCCTCTAACACCAATAAGAATGTTATTGATCGTTTTAAAAAATTACAGCAAAAGGAAGTATCTATTCCTAATATATTTGAAGGAATTGTTTCACAAAACACAGCAGCTTTAAGCAAAGGAATTACATTAGTAGAAAGTACTCAACAAAAACACAGTCAAAAAACCCAACAACTTATTGAAAAATGTCTTCCTTATGCTAATAACTCTATAAGAATAGGAGTTACAGGAGTTCCTGGAGTAGGAAAAAGTACATTTATCGAAGCTTTAGGAAATCTTCTTATAAAAAAAGGAAAAAGAGTAGCCGTTTTAGCGGTAGATCCTAGTAGCACTATTTCTGGCGGGAGCATCTTAGGAGACAAAACCAGAATGGAATCACTTGTGAGATCAACTGGTGCTTTTATTAGACCTTCTCCTTCCGGAAGTTCTTTAGGAGGAGTTGCCCAAAAAACACGTGAGTCAATTATTTTATGTGAAGCTGCAGGCTATGATATAATAATCATTGAAACTGTTGGAGTTGGGCAAAGCGAAACTGCTGTGCATAGTATGGTAGATTTTTTCCTTTTATTAAAATTAGCCGGAGCGGGAGATGAACTTCAGGGAATTAAACGAGGTATTATCGAAATGGCGGATGCAATTGTTATTAATAAAGCAGATGGCGACAATCTAAAACGTGCTAGGGAGGCTAAAAACCAATTTAAAAAAGCTTTGCACCTTTACCCTATCGCTGAAAGTAGTTGGTCTCCAGAAGTATTGACTTGTAGTGCTCTTAAAAATACTGGCATTGAAGAGATCTGGGAATTAATTTTAAGGTATTTAGATATTTCAACAAAAAATGGGTATTTCGAACAAAACAGAATTCGACAAAATAAATTTTGGTTATTACAAACTATTGAAGAAGAGTTAAAAAGCTCATTCTATAACCATCCAGAAATCAAAAAATCTTTATCTGATCAAATTAAGGCTGTACAACAACATAAAATCACTCCCTTTGCGGCAGCAACATCTCTATTAAATCAACATAAAAAATCGAAATAACGGCACTATCTGTTTACTTGGAGCCTATAATATAATCAGTTAAACATCAAAGTTTACTTCATCTCTCACTTGTTCTTTTGTAACAGCTTCCGGAACTTTAATATTAGAAGTGTTCTCATCGTGATCTTGCATAACACCAGCAAGACGCTCACTAATTTTGACTAAATATATGGTATCATTAGTTTTTACCTCAACAGCCTCAATAGTATGATTTTGATGATTTTTAAAAGAAATAATATCACTGTCTGAATAGCCATCTGGAAATTTACCTACTAAAAGATTTAAAATATCTTTATTCAGTTTCTTGTAGTTAACAATTACTCTTTTCATAATGCGCAGGATTAGTCGGTTACTTTACTAATAAATAGTAAATCAAAGAATGTTATTTTGTGTTACATTTTTTAATACAATCCATTTTGAAGCTCAATTTTGATGGATGCTCCAAATAATTTTCTTCTAGTGCTTATGACACAGTATTTATTACTACAATTTAAAATAAAAAATCATAAAACCGTGATAATTAACCTTCAAAAAAAGTAAGTGTTTCCCTGAAATTAATTTTAGGAATATTGTAAAGCATGATACTCCTCAATAATATTATATTTTTAGCGTTAACAGTAGTCAGATCTATGATACGAGTACTATTAAAAAAAAAATGGATTAAGTATCCATTAATCTCATTAGGAGGATTTATTTTCATCTTCATTATTTTCTATGGAAGCATTTATTTTGGTTTCTGGGGAAACATTCCGAACAAAGATGAATTGAGCTCATTAAAACAAGTAGAAGCAACACAAGTTCTAGACAAAGATGGACGTCTTATTGGAAAATATTATATCTATGACAGACAACCCATAACCTATGATGATCTCCCAGATCATTTAATAGATGCATTAGTCGCCACAGAAGATATTCGTTTCTACCAACATAATGGCGTTGATAATGTTAGTTTACTTAGAGTCTTTTTTAAAACTATCTTATTAAGTGATAAATCCTCTGGAGGAGGAAGTACAATTACATTACAATTAGTCAAAAATATTTTTGGAAGAAAAGACTATGGGGTTTTTAGCATTGTAGTAAATAAATTAAAAGAATCTATTGTTGCTAAACGAATTGAAGATTTATACTCTAAAGAAGATATTTTAACCCAGTATTTTAATACTGTTCCTTTTCCTGATAACACATATGGAATTGAGAGTGCTTCGCAGAAATTTTTCAATAAATCAACCAAAGAACTTACATTATCAGAAGCAACTACATTAATTGGTAGTTTAAAGGCTAACCATAGCTATAACCCTAGACTCTTCCCAGAAAGAAGTCAATTAAGACGCGATGTTGTTTTACGCCAAATGGTAAAATACGGACACATTACTCAAAATGTGGCAGACCAAGTGATGAATAAAAATATCGTATTGGATTATCAATACTTTAATCATGATCTGGGATTGGCACCTTATTTTAGAGAAGAAGTAAAGAAAGAACTTATTCAGATCTTAAAAAAGCACAAAAAAACAGATAGTACCTTATATGATATCTATAAAGATGGGTTGATAATACATACAACCTTAGATTACGAAATGCAATCATTAGCCGAAAAAGTAATGAAAGATCATATGCGAAACTTACAAAACGTATATGAAAAAGAATATGGTTTAAAGGCTCCTTGGAAAGGAAACACAAAACTTCTAGACAATACAATTAAACGACTTCCTATTTACAAGAAATACCTTGAACAAGGTCTTAGTGAAAACCAGATCAAGGATTCATTATCTGTAAAACAAGAAATGGAACTTTTCGAATGGGGAGGTAATATTACCAAAAAAGTATCTACCAAAGATAGTGTCCAGCATTATCTAAAATTTCTGAATGCAGGAATGATAGCAATTGACCCTACAGATGGTGCCGTTAGAGCATATTTAGGAGGTATTGACTATAGATACTTTAAATATGATCACGTATCACAAAGTAAAAGACAAGTAGGTTCCACGTTCAAACCTTTTGTATATACTGCAGCCATTGAAAATGGAATGAAACCTTGTACTTATTTCCCATTAAAAGAAGTTACTTATACTAATTTAGAAGATTGGACACCAAAAAATTCTTCTACAGAACAAGATCCTTATTTAAACTACAACCTAGAAACTGCTTTAAGTAACTCGGTAAATACAATAGCTGTAAAAGTTATGGACGAAGTTGGAGTTACAAATGTGCTTGATCAAATAAAAAAAATGGGAATCGATGAAGAGCTACCGGAACAACCGTCCATTGCACTAGGAACAGCTGGAATCAAAATTAAAGAATTAGCTGGTGCTTATGCTAGTTACGTTAATAAATCTAAAGGTGTTCAACCTTTTTATATCACAAAAATACAAGATAGAAATGGCAATCTAATTGCATCTTTTGAAAAAGAAAAAACAGAAACTGCCTATAGCGATTATACCCGACAGGTAATGCTAGAAATGATGAAATCTACTGTAGATAATGGTACAGCAACCAGATTACGAAAAACCTATGGCTTAAAAAATGATATAGCAGGAAAGACGGGTACAACTCAAGATAACAAAGACGGTTGGTTTGTAGGGATTACACCAAAACTTGTCACGGTAACCTGGGTGGGGAATGATAATTATAATATTGGATTTAAAACCACCAAACAGGGACAAGGCGCTAATTCTGCATTACCAATCTTCGGAGAACTTTATCAAAAAATGAACGAGAACCCCGTTTTCGATCTTATAACCAAAAGTAGTTTCGAAAAAACTTCTAATAATGTGCTTGAAGATTTAGAATGTAAACCGGAAAAAAGAGATAATTTTTTAAAGAGGCTTTTTAGTAAAAAGAAAAAAAGAAAGAAATTTAAAAAGAATTAAAACCTAACTTAATGAATTCACACAATTATATTTTCTGCTTTTTGGCAGTAATCATGATTATGAAAATTTCTGCTCAGGAATGCAACGATACCGTACATACGGGTGAAGGTACATTTTATGATGGTGTAGCAGGAGGTACTTTTGGTAATTGTTCTTTGCCTGTAGGAGTTGGAGATTATATGCATTGTGCACTAAATAATTTTGATTACGATGGCAGCAATGGTTGTGGAGCCTGTATCGAAGTGACTGGAGCAAAAGGAAGTGTTATTCTAAATGTAGTTGATCGTTGTCCTGAGTGCGCTTCTGGTGATGTCGATATGACAATGGAGGCTTTTGAAATGATTGCCGAGGTTATTGACGGTAGAGTCCCAATATCATGGAAGTTTGTACCCTGTGAAACTATACTTACTAATGAAACTATTAAAATTAATTTTAAAGAAGGTTCCAGTGAATTCTGGACAGCCATCCAATTTAGAAACATTAATCATGCAATTTCTAAAATGGAATATCAATTACCAGATAATACTTGGAAAAACACAAATAGAGAACTATTTAACTTTTTTATAGAAACTTCTGGAATTCCATCTCCGATGAATCTAAGAGTAACTTCAATTTTAGGAGAAGAACTGATTTTCGAAAATATTGCATTAAATCTAAACGAAGATTTTGATACAGGACTTCAATTTTCTACTCCAGAAGAATGTAATCAAGAACTTTCTATACCAGAAGTTGATATTACAGAAGCAACGATATTGTATCCGAACCCAACATCAGATATAATACATATCACAAAAAATACTAAAAAATGGAAACTGGTAAATAATGCGGGTAAAATATTAGATCAAGGTTCTCGTAAAGAAATAGATATATCATCTTACAGTAATGGTATCTATTATCTAATATTAGAAAAGAAAAAAGTTATAAAATTAGTAAAACACTAACATTAGACTTAATTATAGATCTATCTTACATATTTTTTGACTAAAAACATAAGTAATTTATAGGCGCCTACACCTAAAAGAATTCCGATAGCCATACCCGTTATAATATCTCCTGGGTAATGAACTCCAACATAAATTCTGCTATAACTAACTACAGTAGCCCAAACCACCATAAAAGGAAATATATATTTCAACTTTTTTTGCAAAGCCAATCCAGTGAAAAAGGCTAATGCCATAGAACTAGCAGCATGAGCAGAAAAATACCCATGACGACCACATCTCTCAGCTATAAATCTGGTAAATTCCTCTACCCCTTCTGCCCGACAAGGTCTTGGCCTCATAAACAAAACATTTTTAAACAAATTAGATAACTGATCAGATGCTGTTATTAAAGCAGCTACTATAACAAGTGTTATAATCGTACCTTTAATTCCATAGTACTTATAAAAAAAGTATAACAGAAGTACATACAAGGGAATTTGATATAATTTTTCTGTCATAAACAACCAAAAACCATCCCAGAAAGGAGTTCCTAAATTGTTAAGAAAAACAAACAGATCTTTATCTAATTGTATAAGTTCTTCCATAATGACAAGTAATTTATATTTCTTTTTTAATTAAAACATTAATTAATCTTCATAACGTTCAATCTCTCGATCATAAAAATCATTCGCAGCCTGAAATAGATTCTCAGCCTCACTTTCTAATTCTTTTTCATCGCTTTTATCAAATTCTTCTAACCACTCCACCTCATCATTCTCTAAATTAATAATAAACCGAGGAAATTCTGTATGCACTACAAAGATGGCATTTGGATAATCTGTATTATCACCTAATAAGAATTTTGGAAAACTCATATATAAAATATTATGTTAAGCAAAGCTACGAAGTTTAATCCCAAAGTAACAAAAACAAGAAGAGGTAAATTTATTTTAAAATTTACCTCTTCTTGTTTGTTATGTCTTTATTAGGATTTATTCTATAATAATTTGAACTCTAGCGTTAGAACCCAATTCTGAATTATCTATACCTTCTCCTTCTTTAGGTTCTGTATTACTAACACCCACATATTCAATCAGGGTTTCGTCAATTCCATTTTCTATCAAGTAATCTTTAACAAATCCAGCTCTAGCAGATGAAAGAATTTCATTTTCAAATTCAATTTCAGAATCATTCGCATGACCAACTATTTTAATACTATCAAACTTAAAGACTTTAAGATATTGAAGATAAGAATCAAGTGCTGTTTTAATCTCTTCATAAACTTCACTTTCTCCGATTAGGTATTCTATATCAGAAAAGTCAAGTGCCATATCACAGATATTATCCACTGCTACACCTTGCACATCTTGCATTTCTCTAAGCTCTACATCATCTATATAATAATATGCATCGTTAAATGGTCCACCTTTTAATGATTTTCCATTAGGTGTATCCGAAAAATACCCTAAAGAGATATATTTTTCAGTTCCCTTAGCTTTATAAACTCCGCAAACTTTCGTCCATTCTTTTGTATCACAAATCATCTCTGAAGATTCTATGTGCAGTTTATAAGTTGATGTTTCTGTAATCCTAGGAACCCTAGCTGTAAAATAAGAACCTATTGATGAAGTACACGAATTACTAACTCTTCCTTCTCCAAGTGACACATACATATGAAAATAATAATACTTCCCCGCTTTTAAAGGGCTAACCAATTTCGTAACAATGGATTCTTTCGTATTGTTACCCGTTACATATAATCCTACTTTAGACTCACCTGTTCTAGGAGCCTGAGGACCAAATTGCTTTAGAAATCCAGGTGCTTTATGGTCAAACTTTACTTCGCTTACAGCTGGATGGTGTGCATCAGGTGTATTTGTTAAAGATTTCCAATGTGAAATGACACCAAAGTTTCGCATCTCATGCTTTAATTTTCTAACAGCTGCATTCGTTTCTTCAAAACTTGGATTAGGAATTAAATTTTGCGCATTAATAGTGTTACTAAAACTAACACTAAAAATCGCAAAAAGTAAAAGGTAAAGGTTAGATTTTGGGCTATTCATCTCTTTTCTTTTCAGGTTTAGATATATTCGAAATATAGTTAAATATTTCTTAATATGAAATATACTTTGACAAGTAACAAAAACTAGTCCAAAAAAAGAAACGATCTAAAACTATCTATATTGTAAAAGTCAAAAAAGATTACGCATTACCTTTTTTTAACATTAGATCTTTACTTAAATAATTGAATCTAAAATAAAGTAATATTGCCGATGTTGTTAACCCTGCCAATAGTCCTATCCAAATACCTGAACTTTTATATTCAGTATATAAACCTAGATAATAACTAACAGGAAAACCAACAACCCAGTACGCAAAAAATGTAATAGCAGTAGGTATTTTAACATCTTGTAATCCTCGTAGCGCACCAAGAACTACCACTTGTATTCCATCGGATATCTGAAACAATGCAGCAATGATCAAAAGTTTCGCAGCGATTCCAATTACTTCTGTATTATCCGCTAAATTTTCTGTGTCGTTAACATCTAAATAAATCTCGGGAAGAACATTATTAAAAATAACAAAACATAATGCAAATACAATTTCAATAAAAAAAGTTAATAAGAATATCGAAAAAGCAATTCTTCTGAGTTCTTTATATTTTTTCAATCCTTTTTGATTCCCTACTCTAACCATCGCAGCAACACTCAATCCCATAGCTACCATAAAAGTCATTGCCGACAAATTCAATGCTATCTGGTTGGCTGCTTGCGGATTTTTACCTAAAATACCCGAGATCCAAATAGCCGACGTAAAAATAGCAACTTCAAAAAACATCTGTAATGCAGAAGGAAAACCTAATGTAACTATTTTTTTCAACATGTTTTTTTGGAGAGAAAAGAATTTAATATTAGACACATACGCTTTTGATCTCTCTTTATATTTCAGAAAAAACCATAAAAAGATTACCATAACAAATCTAGAAACTAATGTTCCTACTGCTGCTCCTACTATCCCCATCTGAGGGAAACCGAACTTCCCAAAAATTAGCAAATAATTCAACACCACATTAACAATATTCGCAATTAATGTTGCATACATTGGATATTTGGTCATTGACAATCCATCGGAGAACTGTTTAAAAGCTTGAAAAATAATTAAAGGAATTAATGAGACTGCAACTAAGTCCAAATATGGTATCGCCAACTCAACCACTTCTGTTGGTTGTCTCATAAAGTACATAAGTGGTTTCGCTAATAATATCCCTAAAAATAAAACTATACCTAAGGTTGTACACAAAAATAATCCGTGCTTAAATGCTGATTTACCTTTGCTAAAATTATCTTCTCCATCTGCTTCTGCTACCAGAGGTGTTATTGCAGTAGAAAAACCAATACCTAGAGACATCGCAATGAACATAAAACTATTTCCTAGAGATACTGCAGCTAATTCCGCAGTACCTAATTGCCCCACCATAATGTTATCAATTAATCCCACAAAAGTATGTCCCAACATACCCAACATTACTGGGGCTGCCAACTTCAGATTATAACTAAACTCTTTTGTGTATTGATAAAGCATCTGTACATATTGAACCTACAAATATAGGGAGATTAGTAACAGAATTACTTCTTGTTTTAAAACAACTTTACTAAAAAAAGGTGCTTACAAATAAGCACCTTCTTTTATAGATATAAAACGATCATATTAATTCTTCATAAACTTGGTAGTCGCTTTAGCACCAGTATTAGAAGTTAAACTAACAAAGTACATCCCAGATGATAAATTCCAAGTTGGTATCGAAATCCTATCTGTAGCAACGTCAGATACTGTAATAGATTTTATGATATTTCCGGTTATTCCAGAGATCACAACAGTCGAATTTTGAATCTTTGTTAAATCTCCAGAAATGTAGATTACATTTTTTGCAGGATTAGGAAATAACTGTAGTCCTAACACATCAAAATCAGTTACAGATAATGACCTTGAAGGCTCCGTACCCCAAACTAATACCCCATCAGCATAAATAGGAACTTTTTCTGATTCGATAAGTGTATTACTTAAATTTTCATAAGAATAATCATTAGTAGGATCCCAAGAACTATCAGAAGCGTCATTAGGCACTGAAACTCTTACTTGAATTTCTTTTCGATGTTCTCCTTGCCCACCTGGAAAAGGCATATTTTCATTATCAATAGCTACCTCAACAAAATATATATTGTCATCTGCATTCCACACTTGTAAACCTCCTGTAGCTTGACCATTTCCTCGACTAGTAATTTCATAATCACTAGGTGTATATCCTGCATTAATTCCTTCGGTAATATCAATAAAATAACGTGCTGTTAAACTTCCCGGAATTCTTGCAGGCCAAGCTGACCTATTATTTAGCCAAATTGCCAATTCTGTAAATCTTCCTGACTCACTATTGATTTTCGTTTCATTAAGAAATTCAGTATTCGCTTGCTCTTCTTGCGGAAAATTATCCAATGCAGTACCTCCAAATTCCATTACCATTCTAGCTAAAACTCCTTGATAACAGGCATTATAGTCACAAGCAACTTCATTAGCTTGAAAATCTGATCTATTCTCTACAAAAACATCATCAGGGTTTCCTGGTCCTCCCATTAATGCGCCCCAAAGTGTATGTCTTGATTCTTCTGGAATACTTTCACTTCTTATCCAACTAGAATGTTGTCCTCTATGGTGTGGTTTTGTAGGAGGGTTTACTCCATAACCAGTAACTAAACTACGATTATTAGGGTTATCTCCTAAAGCATAATTAACTTGATCAACAGCAAAATCGTGATATTCTTGCTTATTTGGAGTATCTACAGTATCACTAAATATTAAAGCTGTTAATGCTGCATTCATAGAATGACGTAAAGATCCCCATTGTGTAAGATGCGCCTGACCTCCAGGAGAGTATGTTATACCATTCTCATTGTCTATCCAAAACTGCAAATGTCTTTCTGTATTATCAATATATTGTTGCTTTCCTGTAAGCTGCGCTAATAAAACCATATTTCCATATCGCTTATCATCCCATACAAAACTCCATAGATAATCTGGTTCTCCATAAGCGGCTTCAGCTTTTTGAAGATACGTATTATCTCCTGTTGCTTTGTACAACCATAAAGCACCCCAACTTAATTCATCTTCATACCCTCCAGAAGAATAAGTCCCAACAGCTGGAATTCCACCTTCTTCAGTATATTTTCCTTTATACGTTTCTCCAAATTCATATAGATCTTTAGCATGTTGTAATAAAGTAGCGCTATATGTAGGGTCACTGTCTTTAAATATAATACTAGCAGAAGCTAAAGCAGCAGCTGTTTCACAAACTACTTCTGTTCCTGGGTGATCCACGTCTAATTTATAAGATTCTCTTTGACCATATTGCGGATGTACATCTATCATCTCGGCAGGCATCCAAAAATTATGATCTTGTCCCTTTTTAGAAACTTGAGCATAAAATTCAAATTTAGAAGGGTGACATTTTATAAAATAATCTGTTACCCATTTTATGTTTCTCTTGTAATGTTCTGTTTGATTCACAGCATCATAACCATCTTTATATTCTAAAAACCCCCAATTTAATGCAGTTACGGAAAATGCCATTGGGAAACCAAACTTTATATGATCTCCAGCATCAAACCATCCACCAGTTAGATCTAATCCAACATCTTGCCCATCATTTACACCGGCGTTACTACGCCAGCTAATTCTATTCCAATCTGGAAGAACCCCTGATTGTTGTGATTCATAAAACAATATTGATTTTTGTAAAGCTTCACCATAATTGTGTTGTGCGACGACCTGTGTCCCTTGTAATCCTAAAAAGATTAACAATAAGTTTCGTAAGTTTTTTTTCATGTCTAAATGATTTGTGTATTATTTTAATTTATGTGAGGTTAAAGGTTTTCATAACTCTTTTTTCAGGTTACATATTGCTGTTTTTTTTCATTGTTAAGAGAGTGATAAGATATTTTTATGCTATTTGAAAAAAATTCTTACAAAGACCTTTTTCTTGTTATTCTAAAATTAAGAAGAGAAACTATCCTTTTTTAAGGGATAGTTTCTCTATACAGAGTTTGTGCAAATAATACTGGTAGTTAACTAGTATTTACTCTTATAGTTTTACCTGCTTTACTGCTTAACTATTTTCTTAGAAACAATTAATTTATTTGATTTACCAGCTTCCAAAACATTGATTATATAATAACCCGATGACAGATTGGCTACATCGATAGAATTTTGACCAGCTTCTAAAACAGTTTCCTTCATCAACACTCCATTAACATTGAATACTTTAACTATTTGACCTTCTATATTAGAAGAAAAATTAATGGTATTTACCACTGGATTAGGATACAATAGCACATCCTTCGATGTATTTTCATCACTTCGATTTGTAGTATAAGTGATAATCAATTGAGGTTTTGAGACTGATATATTTTCTTTTGAAGCAAATGCAAAATCATTTCCCGAAAGAGCATCGATAACAAATGAAATTTTATTACCAGAAATTTGTGTTGTTTTTAAAGGAATTGTTTTTGTGCTACCGATTGGAAGATTCGTATTTAATGATCCTAATTGTGCTCCTTTTCCTGGCTTATTGGAATTGGATAAATTAGTTTCTGTCCAATTATTACTATTTCCTTTACTAACAGCAATATTCCCATTTCCAGCATCTGAATATACAGTAAACTCAAGATCAGCTTTTGTTATAGTTCCGTTGATTGATGATAAATCAAACATCAAATACCCTGAACGTCGATTATGCTCAATTCGAATCATATCAAGATTGTGTCTAGTTGATCCTTGCAAATAAGCATCTTGTATTGGAATTAAAGTAACTGTTTGCTCTACTTGCTGGATCTTTGTTGCGATAACTTTGTCAATGTTATATAAATATCCAGAACCTCCTTTAAAAGATAATCTCAATGTTTTTTCTCCTGAAGTTAAAGAAACAGTAGTGGAATATTTCTTGTAATTATGCCATTGTCCTGTTACCGGAATATTTATCGTACCAACAATAAATCCTGTTTCTAAAATATCTACTTTTCCTCCAGTTCCATTACTAGAAGCATAAATATCAAATATATACTCACCACTAGAATCGACATTTATCGTGTAATCGGTGTAGTTATCATTTTTTATAAATCCAAGGTTTTTGCCAGAAGTTCCTGGTGTATTTTCTACACGAACATTACCTGATTTTCTTGTAAAATCCTCGACTTCGAATGTTCCTGGAATTGATCTTATTGGGTTTTCATCTTTTAAAACCACAGGGTATAGCGTTCCTCCTTTTGGAGATTCACTCGCTGATAACGCCGGAAAATTTGTTGCAGGATTCGAAGGTTTTACTTCTCGAGGTCCTTTGTACAATAAATTAGGATCTGACCATGGTTTAATATTATTATGATTTTCTTCAAGGCAATTATTCCTATATATAAAGTTTGGTTTTTTTGAATTTTGATGTTGGATGGACCAAGGTCCCATAATTGCATAGTAGTTGGGTTCATTTCTATTGTTATAAGCCGCATTTGGTGTATCAGCTTTAGAGTTAGGCATATCTCTAGGTAATGTAATTCTGTTATTTTCTATTAGGTTATTTCCATTATCACCACTATGGAAACTTACTTCTTGCCTAAAATCATTATCATACACCACATTATATTCAACGTTACTTCCTTGTAAAGATATATGTCGTAAACGGGTAACCTTACATCCTGTAATAAGATTATAAGCTCCTTGTATAAAAAAATATCCTTGCGCACCACCTGCTTTTTTATGAGCTCCATCTACCATTAAATCTCTCAATGTTACATGGTTAGAAGGAACCCTTACTGGATCTCTTGCAGAATTAATAATATTTACTTTATCTAACCAACAGTCAGGAGAATCATTAAACTTAACAGATATATTATCATTACCTCTTAATTCATCGTTAGCACTTAAACTATAATTCCAGTCGTATTTTGGTTTTCCCCAACTCCCTTCGATTGTTAGAGTATATATTCCACTTTTACTAACCTTATAAAAACTAAAGGCATTACTACTATTCATCCTAATGATACATTTAACACCTTCTCTACTCTCTCCTATCAAAGAGACATTTGATTTCATGGAAACTCGTTTATTGATATTGTAGGTTCCATTTTTCAAAAACACTGCTACCAATCCGTTTTGTTTAGATGCATCCTCAATTGCCCTATTAATTGCATCACTATCCGCGCCATTAGTTAGAGTTTTTACAATTTTAATGTCTTTTAAAAAAGGGATACCACCTCTAACACCGGCTTTTTCCCATTCTTTCATTTGTTGATAACGGTTATCAAATTTTTCCGAATCAAAAGTAACTCCTGGATCTCCTACTCTCAATTGGGCTTCTAATTGAGTGGTTATAAAAATCAATAGAAACAGCATACTTCCTATAGTTTTCTGCGTAGAATATTTATATTTTTTTGAAAATAAATTTTTCATTTTTTTTTGAGTTTTCTTCTAAAATTAAAGAAGAGAAACTATCCCTTTTTCAGGGGATAGTTTCTACATACTGAGTTTGTGTAAATAATACTAGTAGTTAGCTAGTATTTCTTGTTATAATTGATTCTTATTGTTTAACTATTTTCTTAGAAACAATTAATTTATTTGACTTACCCGCTTCTAAAACATTGATAATATAATATCCAGATGACAAGCTAGTTACATCAATAGAATTTTGACCAGCTTCTAAAGTAGTTTCTTTCATCAATACTCCATTAACATTAAACACTTTAACTATTTGGCCTTCCATGTCAGAAGAAAAGTTAATTGTGTTTACCACTGGATTAGGATATAATTTTATAATATTCGAGTTATTCTCATCACTTCGACTTGTAGTATA
Source organism: Aquimarina sp. MMG015 (assembly GCF_018100855.1). NCBI lineage: Bacteria > Pseudomonadati > Bacteroidota > Flavobacteriia > Flavobacteriales > Flavobacteriaceae > Aquimarina > Aquimarina sp. MMG015. Next base: position 137,201 of record NZ_JAGJEB010000006.1, on the reverse strand, counting down.
AGTAACCACCAATTGAGGTTTGGAGACTGATGAATTGTCTTTCGAAGCGAATGCAAAATCATTTCCCGAAAGAGCATCGATAACAAATGAAATTTTATTACCGGAAATTTGTGCTGTTTTTAAAGGAATTGTTTTTGTGCTACCGATTGGAAGGTTCGTATTTAATGATCCTAATTGTGTTCCTTTTCCTGGCTTATTCGAATTGGATAAATTAGTTTCTGTCCAATTATTACTATTTCCTTTACTAACAGCAATATTCCCATTTCCAGCATCCGAATATACAGTGAACTTAAGATCCGCTTTTGTTATTGTCCCATTAATTGACGATAAATCAAACATCAAATATCCCGAACGACGGTTATTCTCAATACGAACCAGCTCAGAGTTATATCTCGTTGATCCCTGTAGATATGCATCGTGAATTGGCGATAATATAATAGTTTGTTCCACTTGCTGAATCTTTGTAGCAACAACTTTGTCAATGTTATATAAATATCCAGAACCTCCTTTAAAAGATAATCTCAATGTTTTTTCTCCTGAAGTCAAAGAAATAGTAGTAGAGTATTTCTTATAACTATGCCATTGTCCAGTAACTGGAATATTTATAGAACCTACAACAGATCCAGATTCTAAGATATCTACTTTCCCTCCGACTCCCTGACTTGAGGCATATATATCGAGTGTATATTCACTTGTTGCATCTATAGTTACAGTGTAATTAGTAAAATCTCCATTTTTAATATACCCTAAATTTTTACCAGCGTTTGTTCCAGGAGTATTTTCTATACGAACACTCCCCGATTTTGATTCAAAACTTTCTGCCTGGAATGATCCTGGTATCTTAATTACATCAATTGGCGGAACCGAATCATCTTTAACAACAATATTTACAGCTTGTGATGTAGCAACAGCTCCATCATTATCAGTGGCCTTTGCTGTGATAGTGTAACTTCCTGCCGAATTAATAACCGTAGTTGTTTCATATGGAGCAACTTGCTCTGTTGCTATTAAGTTATTATTTACAAAAAACTCTACTTTAGAGATAGATCCATCACTATCGGATGCATTCGCTTTTAAAGGTATCGTTTGACCAACCTGATAATCTGCTCCATTTGTAGGTGCCGTAACATTAACTGTTGGAGGAGTATTAGGATTTGCATCATCCACTAATCTATAAGAGCGTACCCAATCATAATATGTAGTTCGATTTTCCAAAGAATCATTTATTCCATCCTGACCATTTTTTGGTGGATTCCAATCGTAGGTCTCCACTACCATACGCAAGTACATAGGAAGATTAAAATCTGCTGGTGGCTTAATTTGCCCAACAAACTGACCATCTAGATAAAATAAAATTTCACTTTTACTTTTCCACCAAACTCCATAAGTATGATAATTTTTCCAAGAAGCTTCTCCTAGTGGAGCTTTGTTTCCTTGTTGCCCAACAGGCGTATTATTACAATTTGTATTTCTACTATGCGTATTGGAATTCATATTAGTGATCATATTATCCACCCAATTAGCTCCATTAGAGTTAACACCTACCGTCTCCGTAATATCTAACTCTGTAACGCGAAGATTACATCCACTACCTTCATTTCGTTGATTAATAAGCCAAAACGTGGATGACATAAAGGTTTTATTACCTTTCATTCGCGTTTCGTAATATCCGTATGTATTTTTTGTTAAGGATCTAACCAGACCTCCGTTATGAGTCCAACCATTAAATGGGTTTGCCTTTTTAGAAGCAGAAATTTTAAGGTCTCCGTTCTCAACAGAAACTGATGATGTTTCAAATCTGGCAGGTTTTCTACCTTCCCATTGAGGACTATTTATTGCCCATTTATTAGTATTTAATGAAGAACCATTAAACTCATCAGACATGATGTCTATTTTTTCCCACTTCTTACCATTTGGAGGTGTTGGTTGTGCAAAAACACTTACTGTTATCACACATAACAATAAGAATATGATTGATTTGTTATTTTTTTCCATGATTAAAATCGTTTTGTTTTTTAGATCAAAATCCAATCTTTTTCAGATTGTATAATACAAGAGTATCTTAACATTTTTGGTAAAGGTTTTAAAACACTTTACTTCTTATATTTAATAATAAGTTAGGGGAAAAGGCGGTCTTTAAATGACCGCCTATTTTCCTATCCTTCTTTTTAAATTTTATTTTGATCTAATAAAAGATGAAAGAACTTGATTAACGCTTTAATACTTTCTTAGCCGAAAGAATCTTATTCGTTTTACCTGCTTCTAAAATATTTATGATGTAATATCCAGATGATAAATTACTCATGTCAACAGTATTTTGACCATCGGTTAGTACTACTTCTTTCACAAGAATACCAACAGTATTAAATACCTTGATTGTCTTTCCTGCAGTTGAACCAGAAATATTAATTACATCCACAACTGGGTTCGGATATAATGTAATATCATCCTCAACCTGTCCATCATCCCTATTTGTAGTATATGTAATTACTAACTGAGGCTTCGATACGGATCCATTTTCTTTAGATGCAAAAGCAAAATCATTCCCAGAAACAGCATCAATAATCAACGAAAGTCTATTTCCAGATATCTGCCCAGTTTTTAATGGAATCGTCTTTATGCTTCCTTCTGGGAAATTAGCATTTAACGAACCTAATTGGGTTCCTTTTCCAGGTTTGTTTGAATTTGACAAATTTGCTTCGGTCCAGTTATTAGTACTTCCTTTGGTTACACTAATATTACCATTTCCAGGATCAGAATATATAGTAAACTTTAAGTCTGCTTTCGTAATAGTTCCATTTATAGAAGAAAGGTCAAACATTAAATATCCCGTTCTCTTATTTAATTCTATACGAACCATATCGTTATTGAATCCTGTAGATCCTTGCATATATGCATCATGTATTGGATTAAGTGTTACTGTTTGCTCTACTGGTTGTATTTTTGTTGTAACCACTTTATCCACATTATACAGATATCCAGTTCCTCCTTTGAATACGAATCTCAATTCTTTTTCTCCTGAGGAAAGAGACACTGAGGTAGAATACTTCTTGTAATCATGCCATTGTCCATTAACCGGAATTGATACAGATCCTACAACTGTTCCTGCTTCAAGAATATCCACTGTACCACCTGTTCCTTTAGTAGATGCATAGAAATCAAAAGTGTACTCGCTAGTTGCATCAACATTTACATTGTATGATACGAAATCTCCATTGTTAATGAACCCAAGGTTTTTACCAGTACTATTTGGAGTATTTTCTATTCGTACACTTCCTGATTTTAACTCAAAATCTTCTGCTTCAAAAGAACCAGGAATATCGATTGCATCAGTTGGTGGAGTAGAATCATCTTTAACAGTTATATTTACTGGAGAAGACGTCTTAGTTGCTCCTTCATTATCAGTAGCTTTTGCAGTAATTGTATAGCTACCTGCAGCATTAATAGTTGTTGATGTTTCGTAAGGTGCTACTTGCTCTGTAGCTGTTAAGTTGTTATTTATATAAAATTCAACTTTTGCAATAGATCCATCGCTATCAGAAGCATTAGCCACTAATGGAATTGCTTGACCTATATCAAAGCTTGCACCATTGGCAGGAGATGTCACAGAAACTTGAGGAGCGGTATTTTGATCCTGGCAATCTGTATAGAATACATCTGGTCCTGCACCTGATGGCTTATTATAAGCTTTTGACAATACAAATTTATCCATTTCGAAACCATCTTCTCTCATAGAGAAAGAGATTGTATGCACTCCTGCAGAAGGAATATCTAAATAGATCTTTTGCGCTTCTCCACAGTGATTTGCATTGGTTCTTTGCTTACTTTCCCAAGTCCATTGGTTTTTACCAGCACACCATTGCATTCTTGCACCTGATGCTGGCCAGTTTCCATTTAATCCTACATGAATTCCATTATCTTCGGATCCAGTAGAATGTGCTCTAACCCATACAAAGTATCTTCCAGCACTTGTAAACTTAACTTTGTAATCGATGATCGCTACTTGTCCAGGAGTATTAGAAAAACTTACTCCGTTTACTAATGGATCACTATGAGTTACTCGCGTATCTGGCAAGATTTCTAAGTATCCGCCTCCACTAGCTCCATTAGAGTGATCTGGATCCGGATCTGGTGTAGGAGTTGAAGCTCCACTACCATCTAACACGTACCATTTTCTATCAGCTACTTTAGTTTGACTTTCAAACTTCTCTGCTTCTACAGCTAGGATTCCATTTTGTTCTGTTGGGATACAGTTATCTCCATCACCGCCGCCGTCTCCGCCGTCGCCTCCATCACCACCGTTGTCAGTACAAGTGAAGTTTAAAGCTGTCCATCTTCCTCTAGAATATGCAGTACTATTACCTTCTGGTATGGTACCATTGGTATGAGAGTTAAATTCTACTCTAATTTTATCACCTTTAGTAACCTGAACACCTGTAAAAGTTCTCCCCGATGCAGTATAATCAGTAGTAGTTGTAGGGTTTACAAACTCACCAATACGTGTTCCATTAACAGAAACTCTGTATGTTGATTCGCCATCAATTTCTGTAAGTGTAGCTAAATTGATATCATAAGTTCCAGAATCTCCATTAAAAGTAGCTTCTGCAGCAGCAAACTTATCTTTGTATTGTGCGGCATTAATTGCTAGAGCATTTCGAGCATTATCTTTATAAGCAGGTGAAAAACCCGCTACCGAAAGTGTAGGGAAATCTGTAATTGCCTGCATAGAAATTGTACCACAATTTCCTCCACCATTATTATCACCATCCTTACTTGTTACTAGGGCTACCCAGTCATTATTATCTGGAGCAACAAGATTGTTTCCAAGAGTTTGTTTAGTGGATAAATTTCCCCCAGAACGTGGATTATACCATTGTACATCGTATTTATTATTACCTCCTGGTAAACTTAATCCTGTAGATCCTCCATTAGGTCTATAGACTGCATAGATGCTACCCGATTTTGCTAATACATAATCGTTATTATCCGAAGTTACACCGTCAGAACTTACCATGTTCACCATATCTGACTGGAGATAACGATTAAAAAAGCTAAGTGCATAACCTCCTTCTTTATACTTATTACCTCTTTTACGCTGATCATTTCCGTTTATATCACCATCATCATTAGTATAACCACTGTAATACTCTACTCCTGTTCCTCCTGCTATAAGAGTAGCCCATAAAATTCTATGCCTTACTTCTTTATCAGAAATTCTAACTCCTGTAGAAGCAGGACCTTGCTCATCATTAGCAACTACCCATTTTTTACCTGAATTTCTAGACTTTTCTAACCATCTTCGCACATCATTATGAACGTTGTTTTTTCCTGTTTGGATAGAAGCCCCGGTTAAATCAGAGTTGTTTCCTAACAATGGATTATATCGCTGGTCTTGTTGATTTGGATATGTATGAATCACAATATTATGATCATATGGATCCACATTTTTAATATAAGTTGCAGTCGATTTTGCTACTTGATCTTTTAAAGTAGTTTCTTCTGTTAAATTCCAGTTTAGTGCTAAATGATGACTAAATCTTGCAATTAATTCACGATAGTATAATTTTCTTTCTCTTCCGAAATTATCACCATCCATTTTATTATCATTCTCCGTCTCCATGGTTTTAAAATGAAGATATACTCCTTTTTTATCAGCATACTCCATTACTTTTTCCCATTGAGCCATTTTGGACACATCAAATCTATCGTGATGAACCTTATCCCATTGTTGGCCTCTTGCTGTGTTTCCATACTCTTGTTCAGAAACTTTCAAAACATGCGGAAAAACTGCTCCTCCATCTCCAGAAGTGTTCCATGTTAAAAAAGAAACAACATTAGCTCCTTGACCAGATAGGTAGTTGATCATACCTAAAATTTCTGTTCCTTTACCATTCGACCAAGTATAAGAAGATGCATCAGCAGCTACATAATCTCTTTGATGTGGTTGCCACGTTTTATTTCCTATTTTATTAAGGTTATTATTATAACTTGGTGTAGCATCGAAATCTACATAGTTAAAAGCATTTTCTGGAGAATCTGCTCCAGCTTTTACAAACCAAGGTCCATTCGGATTACTGGGATTTGTTCCTACATGCTTTAAATAATGTTCTCCAATATACTTAAGCCTTCCAAGTTCTTTACTTCTATAATCTCTTCCTGACTTATTTGATTCAGCAATATTAAAAGATCCCGTATCACCATTCATAAATCCAGCATTAGATCCTCCACCATTAATTGCTACATTGGATCCTGATTTAAAAGAAGCCGACCAATTCCATGTACCTGTCTGATCTGGAGCAAAATTTACTCGCCATTTATTACCGGAATCACAACTATTATTTTCTGCATTTCCGCAAGCGGCAAAATATCCTGGTACAGTATAACTAGTATTACTACCTTGATGTGTAAATGTTACATCCAATCGATAATCCGAAAAAGGATTTGGGTTTGCGGTCTCTGAGGTGTTAGGACCGTTAAAGGTCAGAGTGACTTTGTGCCATCTCTTTAATTCTCCTTCTGGTGTTTGAGCTTGTAGCAAAAACCCTAGAAACAAGAACGTTAATAGAACGTTGAGTTTAGTTAATTTCATGATTTAAATTGTTTTTTGTGTGTGTTTGGTTTTAAGATATTTATTTTGTTCGTGTAAGTATTCAAAGAACGTCTTTTATTGTTTTTAATTTCGAGTCAAAACACCTAACAAACAGTTAGTTAACAAGTTTTAACACGAAGTTAAAAACGAAAGATTTCTCGAATTTAAGATCTCATAAGCTTATTAAATTTATCAAAACTATTAAGTGTTCTTTTGGAAATAGAATTCGTTAAAATTCATTTAGAATTCGATATTTAATTAACAAAATAGTTATTATAACTTATGCTACCTTATTGGGTCAAATGGACTTTTGTCCTACTGAAAATTACTATTTTTTAACTTTTAATTAACTATTTGATTTATGTTTTTCATGTTTAAAAAAAGGGTTGAAAATTTTGATTTAGTCTTTAACAAACTGCACTTTATCCTTACCAAATACTGATAAAACATAAAGTCCAGATGCCATATCAGAAACATTCACTGATTTATTATTGGTGGTTAATTTAGTTTGTTTAACAATCTTACCTGTTAGATCATAAATAGTAATAATATCATTAGCCTCAACTCCCAGAATAGTGATCGATTCTTTGGAAGGATTTGGATATACCGTTAGTACTGAATCATCTGATGTAGGGTCTTGTCTATTTCCTACGGAGAGAATTTTCCATTTTTGATTCGCATTTGTATTATTATAATCCCAAATAGTTGCATTCGTACCAACTACTCCTCCGGCTCTATCTAATGCTCTAGAAAGACAATGCATCGGTTTTACCCCATAAATATCATTACCATTCTTAACGATTTTCCATTTCTTATGAGAATCTACATCATCGGTCCAAGTGGCGACATTGGTTCCATTTTCACAACGAGCATAAGGAACTTCTAAATATCTGTTCGTTCCTAAATTTTTAATGGTATATGAATTATCACTAATATGCTTAATCTCCCATTTCTGATCATCAAAATTCGCTGGCTTATGCATTCTGGCACTATGACTTTCTAAAGCGCGAGCTAATAATCTTTCATTATTCTGAGGAGATTCTATATAATAAATACCATTTGGGATTAGCTGGGTAAAACGAGTACTTACTATCACATTATTTACTTGATCTCTGTCAATGGCATCTTGCCATGATGTATTTAACGGTCTGATATGAACTTTATAAACATATCCATTTCCAGGTGGAGGCAAATTAGGTAGGCTAACAGTAATTGTTTTTGTACCAATACCTTTAGCAACTTGCTCATTTTGTTGTGCAATCCAACCAGTTGATGACCAAAACTCTAATATTATATCTCTGGCGGTAGAAGCTTCATAATTAATATCAAATGAATACGAAGTTGCTTGTACAATAGTAGTTGGTGCATTGCTAAAGGAAACCTTATCCGCAAATGTTTGGTTAGCAACAGTTACATTATCCACCTGATCTCTATCGATAGCTTCTTGCCAGGTAGTGCCCACTGGTCTAATATGTGCTTTGTAGATATATCCAGCACCTGGAGTTGGTGCAGATGCCAAATCAACGGTAACATTTGCTGTTCCAGTACCGGCATTCACTGCTACCATTTGCTGACCTAACCAGCCCGTTGATGACCAAAATTCTACCACAATTTCTCTATTTGTGGAAGCACTATAATTCAATTTAAAATCATAGGAGGTTTGTGGTTGAATTGATGTTGCTGCGTTTACAAATGCTATCTCATCAGGAATAGTTGTATCATTACAATCCTCGCCAGGTAATCCATAACACCCATTTCCTGTAGGACCTAGGTCCGAATTCCAGTTGATTCCTGTTCTAAATGGTGGCACACCAAACTCATAAGCTCCTACATCAGGCTTATTCCCCTGATAACCATCTGTGTATCCGCTAATAACCCTTCCATAATCAATTGCTTGAGCTCCTGATTTTAAGGTATAATCATTATTATTATAGTTTTTAAAAGAATTTCTGCTTACCAAGTTATTCTGCTTATCGGACTGCGGTTCCCAAGTACTTTCAGTTTCTTGATTTCCATCTTGATCTGTAGCTTCTTTATCTGTTATGTTATTCCAAACTTTTACATTACTAAATTGAGTACCTGGCTTGTGCCATGCCCCCATAGTTGCAGAACCTTTGGCAAAGGTATTATTGAAAATATTGAGGTTTGTACCATCCCAATTAATCTGTATGTTGGTCCATTTAGTGTTCCATACAACGTTATGGTGGACATCCCAATTTTTAGAATCGTTATCTAAATAAATTCCTGCTCCTTTAAATCTACCAGTTCGAGCTTTAGAGTCATGAAAAGTATTATGATGAATAGATGATTTAGCAGCTCTTGCGTTAGTCGTATAAAGTAATCCTCCATCATCGGCGATAAAGTTATTATTACTAATATCATTATATGCAAATTCTCCGCCATCAACATATGCTTGAATTACATCTTTACCAGCTCTAGTTAAGGTATTATTTCTGTATTTTCCTCGTTTTGCCCCACGAGTATTTAGCACACAATCATAGTTACCTAAATAATTAAAATCATGAACATAAGAATTCAACAATCTATTATCATCTCCTTTATCATAAACTCCATTTCCTGCTCCCCAAGCAATTTCACATTTTTCAATAAGATTCTTATTACCTGTTATCAGAACACTTTGTCGTCTAGAGTCAAATCCATTGATAACACCTAAGGTATGATTACCATAAAAACTTGAAACCGCATATAACTTATTATTATTACCACTGATATAAATGGAACCGCCAAAAACAGCTATTCCTTCAATATGAATGTAATTTTTATTTAGATTTATAGTCTGTGTTCTTCTTCTAAAACGAATAGAATTATTTGCTGGCGATCCTCCACCTTCAATTTGAACATAAAGTGTTTTATTTCTTTTATCATAAAACCATTCATTTTTATAATCCAAAGCCTCTTTTATTCCTTGTAGAAAAAACTCACCCTTTTTGATACCATGTCCAGTATATCCTGGATTATGCCTTAATTGAATCCAGTTTTGCGCTCTTTGTAATTTAAAATCTATTCGATTAGAAGAGGAATTCGTTACATAATCCGTCCAGGCTAAAAATCCTGCTCCACCATAAAAATGAATTGAACCTCCATTTTGCCATTTACCAGCATGAGGAATACTCGTTGCATGTCCATTGGATTGGCTTCCATTATAATTTAACCAAGTTTTCCCACCTCCTGCAGCACCTCTATTACAAGCTGGTAAATAATCACGTTTGAATAAGTTTTGCGTTACATTGTTTGGCCATCTAGCAAGATCCATGAGTTTATCATTATGTAATGTCATATTATCTTGTCCTAAATCCCAAGTAACTTGTGCTTTATAGATCTTACCTTGGTCTTTACTCCAATTATTAACAGCTTGCATTGCTGTTATGATTACCTTTTCTCCAGCTTTGGATCGGTATATAATTGGATTCCCTGCTGTTCCAGATCGCACAGGCCGCAACAGTTCTTCATAAGTACCGCCTCCAATGATGACCACATCCCCAGCTTGGGCAACAGAAGAAGCTTTTGCGATTGTCTTATATGGTTTAGATTGTGTTCCTGGATTATTATCGTTTCCGTTTTTAGAAACATAAATATTCTTAGCACATAACGATGATGCTATAGTTAAGAAGAATATCAAGACATATTTTTGCAATATGAATTGAAGTTTTTGGTTAGTTTTCATGGTTTTTGAGTAGCTTTTGGTTTTTAAATGTATAAAATACGTTTAAAAATTATTTTTCTATTTTATTAATCGCTAGGATTCAAAAAGAATTCGTTAGATATTTTGAGACCATTACATAAATTAGGGCTATATCGAAATTCTCTTCACCCTACATACAGATAATTCCCCCTAAATACTTTGATCTAAACTATCACGATTGGTTCTGTTCGTTTACATCACTTTATACGTTTGCTATATTCTTGACAAACGCATAAAGGATGTTTTCTTTTTAATTAAATAATTCTTAGAGTTGTTACTCTTTTACAAATTGTGTTTTACTTTTTCCGAAAACAGATAGTATATAAACCCCAGATTCTATATCCGAAATTGATATTAACTCATCTCCAGAAGTTAGTTTCGTTTTCTTAATCGTTTTACCAGTGATATCATAAATAGTAATAATATCATTCGCTTCAACTCCTAGAATAGCAATCGATTCTTTGGACGGATTTGGATATACTGCCAGTACTGAATTATCTGATGTAGGATCCTGTCTGTTTCCTACGGAGAGAACTTTCCACTTTTGGTTTGTATTGGTACTACTATAATTCCAGATAATGGCATTTGTCCCAATGGTTCCTCCGGCTCTATCTAATGCTCTAGAAAGACAATGCATCGGTTTTATTCCATAAATATCGTTACCATTCTTAACGATTTTCCATTTTTTATGTGAATCCAAATCATTAATCCAAGTACCTACATTACTTCCATTTTCACAACGTGCATAAGGAACTTCCAAATATCTATTAGTTCCAACATTTTTAATGGTATATGAATTATCACTAATATGCTTAATCTCCCATTTCTGATCATCAAAATTTGCTGGCTTATGCATTCTGGCACTATGGCTTTCTAAAGCACGAGCTAGTAATCTCTCATTATTCTGAGGAGATTCTATATGATAAATACCATTTGGAATTAACTGAGTAAAAAGTTCAGTAACAGTAATATCATTTGTCTGATCAGTAGCTAATGCATCTTGCCAAGTAGTTCCTACTGGTCTAATATGTACCTTAAATAAATATCCTGAACCAGGTTGTGGCATATTCGGAAGATCGATTGTAATTGCTTTAGATCCAGTTCCTGCTGTTACCACTTCTTCTTGCGCTGCAATCCATCCGGTAGCTGACCAAAAAGACATTACAATTTCTCTATTAGAAGAAGCCTCATAGTTTACATCTAAAGTATAAGAAGTCGCCTGCGCCATACTATTCGGAGAATTACTAAAAGATATTTTATCTTCTAATGTTTGCCCTTGCACAGTTACATTATTAATCTGATCTGTATCAATAGTCTCTTGCCAACTAGTACCTACAGGTCTAATATCTGCTTTATAAACATATCCAGAACCCGGGATTGGTGCTGTTGGTAAATCGACTGTTACAATTATAGTATCTGAACCACTTCCCACAGTAACTCTTTTCTGACCTAACCATTCGGTAGCTGACCAAAACTGTACTACAATATCTCTATTGGTATCTGCACTGTATTGCACTTCAAAATCATAGGAAGTTTGAGAAGCAATTGTAGTGGAAAGATTGATAAATACAATTTGATCATTTGCTGCATCTCCTTCTCCTGTATCTTCTATTGCATCAATTCCTGCAGTCCATCTCGTTCCTCCTCGTTCGTAAGCTCCAATATCTGGTGCAGAACCTTTATAAGCTTTTTCGAATCCTGCAATCACTCTTCCGCTATTGACCACAGATCCATTAGATTTTGGCATAAAATTTAGACCATTTGCATTCTCAAATGGAGAAGTAGCATTTATTATATTATTCTTGTATTCAAACCCTGGTGCTTCATGCCATCCTTCTTTATTCGAATAATTATTATAAACTCTATTATCACTTTGTGGATAACCATTTACCCATGAGCCCATTGCTTCTCCTGCATTCCAGATAGTGTTATGAAAAAAGTCTAAATGTTCATTATTCCAGTTTACCTGATAACCAGTCCAAGATACATTCCATACCACATTATGATGGACAACATATCCTTTACTATTATTATCTAAGTATATCCCAGCTGCTTTATTTCCAGCATATGAAGGTGGTTTTGAATCATGAAACCAATTATGATGAATTTCAGTTCCTTTTCGTCTATCATCACCAACTGTATAAAAAACTCCTGAATCAGCATTGATTAGCTGCGCTCTTGACACATCATTATAAGCAACTTCGCAGTTATCTCCACTAACGTACATTCCATCTCTTCCTGAATTGGTAATTTTATTCTTTAGGACTTTTACATTATTTGCTCTCGTTCTTATAGGCGTAGCATGAATTCCTAAATAATCGATATTTGAAATGGTATTTTTCTCGATAATAGAATTATGAGCATTTGCCCAACTCTGAACCGAAATTCCATTTGCAGAACTATGATTAATGGTACAATTTCTTATAATAGTATTAGGTCCCAACACTTCGATTGATGATTCACCTACACCTGCGCTCGTACTATTTATATTATCAAAACCTTCACTTCCATGGATTACTTTATTATTCTCAAAGATATTAGAACGACCATTGATCTTTACACTTCCTCCAAAAAACTCAATACCTTCAATTTTTATATAATCTCCTTTTACTTCCGCAATAAATTTACGAGTGGCATACTCTACTGTATTATTAGCAGGTTTTTTACCATTCGCAGGTTGAAAATATAGTGTTTTAGTTACAGTATCGTAATACCATTCTCTGGCATAATCTAAGGCTTCAAATTTATTAAACAGATACAATTGTCCTCTATGTCCATTTCTTATAATTGTTGGGTTATGAGGATTAAATGGCCATTTATTTATATTCACTCCTGCGTGTTCAATCCTATTTCCGGTGCTACGAGTAATTCTTCTTGTCCAACTAGTACCCGAATGTCCTCCAATATAATACACTAATCCGCCTGTCCAATCGAAATTGGGTACTCCTGAGACACTAAAATAATTGCTGCCACCATTATCAATAAATTTACAATCTACCGTAAATCTATTGTTGTCAACATTATTTGGCCACCTCGCCAAATCCATATACTGTTGATTATGGTAAACATTCCGAAACCTTTCTTCTACAGTCATATTCACAGATGCCTTATAAATATTACCAGAATGTAATTGCCATCCATTAATAAACTTTGTTGCCTTGATTTTTACATTTTCTCCATCTGCAGCTTTAAAGGTGATATAATTATTTTGAGTTCCTTTTTTATTAACAACTAAAGGCTCGGTATATACTCCTTCTCGGATAACACATACATCCCCAGCTTTCATTACTGAAACTGCTTTAGCAAATGTTTTGAAGGGACTACTTATAGCACCGTTGTTATTATCATTTCCATTAGTTGCTACATAATAGTCCTTGGCGAGTAAACTCTGGGCACAGAATACCCAGAGAAAGCCAATTAAAAATTTAATTTTCATGGTTTGATTATTATAAATTAATTTAATTAGCTGATTTACTCTTTTACAAATTGTATTTTACTTTTTCCGAAAACAGATAGTATGTAAACTCCGGATTCCATATCGGATATAGATATCAATTCATCTACAGAAGTCAGTTTCGTTTTCTTAATCGTTTTACCAGTGATGTCATAAATAGTAATGATATCATTAGCCTCCACTCCCAGAATAGTGATCGATTCTTTGGATGGATTTGGATATACCGTTAGTACTGAATCATCTGATGTAGGGTCTTGTCTATTTCCTATGGAGAGAATTTTCCATTTTTGATTCGCATTTGTATTATTATAATCCCAAATAGTTGCATTCGCACCAACTACTCCTCCGGCTCTATCTAATGCTCTAGAAAGACAATGCATCGGTTTTATCCCATAAATATCATTACCATTCTTAACGATTTTCCATTTCTTATGAGAATCTACATCATCGGTCCAAGTGGCGACATTGGTTCCATTTTCACAACGAGCATAAGGAACTTCTAAATATCTGTTCGTTCCTAAATTTTTAATGGTATATGAATTATCACTAATATGCTTAATCTCCCATTTCTGATCATCAAAATTCGCTGGCTTATGCATTCTAGCACTATGGCTTTCTAAAGCGCGAGCTAATAATCTTTCATTATTCTGAGGAGATTCTATATGATAAATGCCATTTGGAATTAATTGAGTAAAACGAGCACTTACTGTCACATTGTTTACCTGATCTCTATCGATTGCATCTTGCCAAGAGGTATTTAATGGCCTGATATGCACTTTATAAACATATCCACTTCCTGGTGAAGGCAAATTAGGTAGATTAACAGTAATTGTTTTTGTACCAATACCTTTAGCAACTTGCTCATTTTGTTGTGCAATCCAACCTGTAGATGACCAAAACTCTACGATAATATCCCTAGTGGTTGAAGCTTCATAATTAATATCAAATGAATACGAAGTAGCTTGTACAATAGTAGTTGGTGCATTACTAAAAGAAACCTTATCCGCAAATGTTTGGTTAGCAACAGTTACATTTTCCACCTGATCTCTATCAATAGCTTCCTGCCAGGTAGTACCTACTGGTCTTATATGCGCTTTGTAGATATATCCTGTACCTGGAGTTGGTGCAGATGCCAAATCAACGGTAACATTTGCTGTTCCCGTCCCTGCATTCACTGCTACCATTTGCTGACCTAACCAGCCCGTTGATGACCAAAATTCTACCACAATTTCTCTATTTATGGAAGCACTATAATTCACTTTAAAATCATAGGAAGTTTGTGGTTGAATAGTTGTTGCTGGATTTACAAAAGTAACCTCATCTGGAGTGGTACTCACATTACAAACTTCTCCTGGTAATCCATAGCATCCATTCCCTGTAGGACCTAGATCTGAATTCCAATTAATTCCTGGCACCCAATTTTCGCCTCCAAATTCATATGCCCCTGCATCCGGTGCAGATCCTACAAATCCATCAGTTATACCTGATATTCTTCTACCAGCGTTTACTGCGGGTGAGTTAGATCTTAATGTAAAATTATTTCCGTTATAATTCGTATAACCAGATTGAGTAATTACATTATTTTGCTTATCCGCATCTCTTTCGAAAGTACCTTCGTCCTCTTGTGTAGAAGGGTCATCTTCAGTTTTAACATCAGCAATATTATTCCAGACCTTAACATTCGAAAAAGCTGTTCCTTCCTTATGCCAAGCTCCCATAGCTCCTCCCTCTGTCTTGACCAACGTATTATTAAAAATATCAATGTCTTTACCATTCCAATTAATCTGGACTCCAGTCCACTCTACATTCCATACTACATTATGATGTACTGAAAATGCTTCTGCATCATTATCTAAATAGATAGCTGCAGCTTTTCTTAATTTTCCTCTACCCTCATTATCATGAAACCAATTATGATGAATCTCCCCATAATGCGGCCCACCTACTGTGTATAGTAAAGCACAATCATCATTAATTAAGTTTGACCTATATACATCATTATAAGCAAACTCACTTCTATTATTAAAGAATTGAATACCATCTCTTCCAGCTCTAAAAATTGTATTTCCTTTGAAAAGAGTATTTTTTCCTCCTCTTGCATTAATGGGCGCATCATAAGAACCGATATAATTAAAATCATGAATTCTAGAATTAAGAATTCTATTTTTATCACCACTTACTTTGATACCATTGGCAGCTCCAAAAGCTATCTCACAACGCTCTATTGTATTATTATTTCCCTCCATTAAAACACTTTGTTTATTGGCAGAAAAACCTTTTTGAACACCTTGTGTATGATTCCCATAAAAAGAGGAAACACCATAAATCACATTATTATTTGAATTTCTAGGCATATTAATCGATCCTCCAAAAACAGCGAGGTTTCTGATATGAATAAAACTTCTACCACTTAGATCTACGGTTGTTGTTCTTCTTCTCATTTGTACAACTCCATTAACTGGTGCCTGCCCACCTGGCATTTGTACAAATAATTCTTTTGTCTGCTTATTAAACCACCATTCATTTTGATAATCTAAAGCTCCTTTTACTCCTTCTAAATAAAAATCTCCTTTATCAGCTGGGGCATGGAAAGTTCTAATCCAAGCAGGATTTTTATCCAGTGTAAAATTTACTCTTCCAGAAGAACTACTATTAATAAATGCTTTCCAGGCGATCCACCCTGATCCAGGTTTGTCTCCGTAAAAGAAAACTGATCCTCCCGACCAATTAATATTAGGAATTTGTGAAGATGTTAAAAAAGCTCCATTCACTACATTGCTTCCACTACCTCCATCATTTCGACGAGAATTTAACGTGAAAGGATCACCATCTGTATTATTGGGCCACCTTGCCAAATCCATTGCTGTATTACCATTCAAAACAAAGTTTTCTTGTCCTAAATCCCAGTTTATTTTGGTTTTGTAAATAGCTCCATTGTCTTTTTGCCAAGCGCTAAGCGCTTGCATAGCGCTAATTATTACTTTTTCTCCTTGTTTTGAAGTATATGTAATAGGCTGACCCGCTTGCCCTGATCTTGCTGGTCTTATGACTTCCTCATAGGTACCTCCTCCAATAACAATAACATCGCCTGGTTGTGCTACTGCAGATGCCTTTGCAATTGTCTTATATGGACTTGATTGTGTTCCGGAATTTGAATCATTCCCGTTTTTTGCTACATAAATATTTTTCGCGTGTAAGGAAGACACAAATATGAATAAAAGTATCCATATACATTTTCGAAAAAAGGTTTTGAGAGTTTGATTGTTTTTCATTGCTAATTGTTGAGTTTGATTAATTTTGGCGAAAATAATATTACCTCTTATTTCTGTATTGCTTCTTCTATTAACCGCAGGTATTATGCTAGAATTCGTTAAATAGAACAACAAGTTTGAGAGCTAAAAAGCTTCTTTATTTTTTCCAATAAATTCTATTTTTATTGCTCTTTTTTAAAGACTGACAAGGGTGATTATTTCTAATTCATCATCCATATCAATATCTTTTTTTGCTATCTATTATTGACTATAATTTTTCTTCTTGAAGTCACGTTTTCTATAAGGTCTTTAATCTCTAAAATATAGATTCCTTGTTCTAGGTTATCTAATGAAAATGTTATGATTGATTGCCTTTCATTCGGATTAGCTCTACGAACTAAATTACCTACTAGATTTGTCAATTTCACTTCAATTTTTTCCAAAACCTCAAAACCTGAAATATTAATATGGTTTTTAGCGGGGTTTGGATAAACTTTTACGTTTTTCAACAAATCTAATGTTGTTACAGAAGCAGGTGGTTCTATGCCCCAAACCAAATTTCCATTCACATACAAAGTCATCTCATTATTAAACTGAAAATCGGTTAACAAGGACTTGTAAGAGTAATCATCATTTTCATCGAAAGTGCTCCAATTGGTTTTAGCAAACCTTGTTTGTATTGGTCCAGAATTCTGGCTAGGCATTAACATTCCAGAAGCTGGATCAAATGAAACTTCGAGATAATCTACATTATTCTGTTGACCAAAAACCCCATTAACCATTTCAGCTCCTAATTGCGCCCAATCGCACCAAAAATTAAGTTCATTATTATCTTCTGAAGTGAACCAATACCTAACTGTTATGTCTTGATAAGAAACTGCAAGGTCACTATTATTTTGAATTCTAAAATGTGGATTGATCATGTTATCCGTGGCATTACCATTACCACCATCTTTATATTCTACGGATATATCTGATACAGGAAGTATCTCTTGTACTTGAATTACCATTGTACTACTATCAATTCCTCCTTGCCCATTATCTACCTGAAGAGTTACTGTATAAAATCCAATAGTATTAAAAGTATGAACAACGATTTGACCTGTTTCTGTTGTCCCATCTCCAAAATCCCACAAATAACTTAATGTATTATTAGAAGGATCTGTAGAACCTGAACCATCGAATGTTACTTGCAAAGGAGCAGAACCTGAGGTCACGTCTGCAATAATATTTGCAATAGGATTTCCATCAGAAATTATAATTTTTCTTATTGTAGAATCTTCAATTTTACCATCACTTACAGTGAGTTTTACATCAAACTCTCCTTCATTTTCAAATTGATATGAGACTACTACTCCTGTTGCAGTATCTCCATTTCCAAAATCCCACGTATAAGATAACGTGTCATTGTTCGCATCTGTTGATTCTGACGCATCAAAAGTAATACGTATTGGTGCCACACCTATTTCGATATCGCTGGTAAAAATAGCTAAAGGTGCTACATTAGGGTCGGTAACTGTAATCGCAATTGTTTCGCTATCTGAATTTCCATTACCATCATCAACTGTAAGAGTAACTAAAGCTTCTCCAAATTCAGCAAACTCATATATTACTATTCCATTTATAGCGGTATCTCCATTTCCAAAATCCCAACTATATGTTAGAAGATCTCCATTTGGATCTGTGGACGCTGATCCATCAAATGTTACAGACAAAGGTCCATCTCCACTTATAGTAGAAGCTTGAATTACTGCCGTTGGAGTATCTATTGTTGTTCCTGGTTCAATACCGCTAACTAATTTTCCATTAAGATACAAGGCAACTTTTTCCCAAGTCTCAAAATCCTTCTTAGTTCCATCATAAGAATAATCATTCGTTTGATCTGTATCGGACCAATTGCTATTCGCTATTTTGGGTTCCATTCTTCCGGAACCAGCGTTTCTTCCTAATATACCTGCGGCGGGGTCAAATGTAATTTCTAGGTAATGTTTGTTAGGCTCTGTACTAACAATTTGCCCTTTAACATTACTACTTCCTATCATTGCATAATCTATAAAAAAACTAAGTGGCAAATCAACCTCTGTCTCGAACCAATAGCGAATACTTAGATCTGAATATGCAACATCCTGAGAAGAATTATTAAATAATCTAAAATGCGGTTTTATAACATTTGTTATCGCCTCAATAGAAGCATCCTTATATTCTAATGATAATATACCATCTCCTCCTATTTGAATATTTCTAGGTGTTGATGTTTTAGTTAATCCACTAATACCCGTAGCTACCGAAGTAATAGTGTAATTACCATCAGGCAAGCCTGATATATCTAACTCATAGGGTGCAGTAGTGTCTTCTCCTATCAATTCTCCATTGCTAAAAAACTCTACTTTATTAATCGTATTATTTTCATTGAGCAAATTAGCTTCCACATGTACAACACTACCAGTTACATACTTATCTCCCGACTTAGGAGATAACAGAGATAGATAAATGGCTTCTCCTCCAGACATTTCTTCCATTCTCAGCGCATGCTCTTTATAAATAGCAACTTCGACATCACCTTCGAACACACCAAATTTATCTCTAGGTGTATTATTATCAGGAAACCACCAGAAGCCACTTGCTCCGATCTTATTTTCCTCAATAAAAGCATACATCTCTTCCCACCACTCGTATCGTTCTTGGATTTCTACATTAAACTCTCCAATATATAAAGGCTTTTTGATGATATTATGAGACTCATTAGACCATTGTTCCATTAGTTTCATGGTTTGTTCTAATGTAAAATTGGACCAACTTTCTCTAATATAAGGATGAGCTGATGTAAAATCAATATATGGAGATTCGTGTATTTTTATAAAATCATTTCCTTCATCTCCTCCAAAATTATATTTGGTTCCATGAGCTTCTAAACCAGTCCCTAACAAATGATTAGGATCAAGCTCTTTAATAAAAGCTCCCATATCATCAACCCAAGCTCTTAGAACATCGGAAGCAATATCATCTCCAAAACCCTGATACCTAGGCTCATTCATTAATTCCCAAGCTAAAATCGTAGGATCGTTTCTATATTCTACATTATCATAATGATTGACACGAGTAAGAAAGTACTCCACATAATCCTTATATCCTTGTACAGCCGATGGATTAGTAAAAAATTGCCCTTGATCATGTTCTCCGGCACCTTGTACATCGATTCCTTCCCATTTAAGACGATCTTTGATACCTCCGTAATCATTCCAATAATTTTCTAAAGCGACGATTAATTTTATCCCATTAGCTTCAGCTGATTTAATGATATAATCAAATAAAGAAAATTGAGCTTCACTATATACTCCTTTTTGAGGTTCAAAACCGTGCCAATCTTCGTGGCTAAATCCCCATAATCGTACAACTCTGATTCCATTTTTATATAATCTTCGCATATGTTGATCTATGCGATCTTTGTCCATAAATTGGGTTTCAATATCGCCACTGGAAGATCCGTAAGTAAAAAAATCATATACATTGGCTCCAGAAAAGTAATAAGGTCTCCCATCCAACATGAACTTTTCTTCTTCTGCATATACGAATCCCGTGGGAGCACTTTTTTGTTTTTGAGCAAATACTTGCATGCTACAGAGCAAGCTCGCTATTAATAAAATTTTAATGTTAGTTTTCATTTTTAAAAGAATTAGTTGTGTGTATGTTGATTTAAGTTTGAATTGATAATCATTATTCCAACTATTCCTAACTCATGAATCCCCCGATTCTAAGAACACTCTATTTCGGATGTTCTAAATTCTTTCTTTTTAAAAGTTTATTGTTTAGAGTTTTATTTTATAACCACTGTTAGATCTCCTATTTAAATAAGAGATCTAACAGTGATTTTCTTATTTAATAATTTGTTTAATTACGGTTTTTTGATTCTTCCTAATTTGTATGAAGTATATCCCTGATTGAAACGTATTCATATCCAATCGTATCGACTCTATGTTTCTCTGAATATTACTAGATGATAAGACCTTTCCATTTATATCTACAACCTTAATAAAAGTTCCTTTTAAATTTTGATTACTTTGTATTGTTAGATAATCTATTACCGGATTAGGAAACGCCGTTACTGAGATCGAAGTATCTTTTAATGGTTCACTTAGCTTGTTATCACAATTAGGAGCATTATTTTCATTACTAAAGTATATAGTAAATCCTGCTGTTTTAGAAACGAGCACCAAATTATTTCCATCCATAACAGCATCATAAACACCATCAAAATTTGATATTCCTATTCCAGAAAATGTTATGCTTGGTTGTACTTGATTAAATGTTTGACTTTCAATATTTGCCTTTAAATCAATCCACCAAGCAGGGTTACCATCACTCATATTCATTGAACATTGCCATAATCCATTGTTTTGTAAATCCCAGTTGATTGTAAAATTAGCCATGTTGCTTAAATCCGGACCTCCTTCTCCTAAAACATAGGCATAATCAAATGTGGAATTAGATAATGTAGGTAATGGATTTTGCATAGGAGCGCCAAAACTACAATTAGTACTGCCCGTAGATTCATTTACCAGAAGTACAGCTGTTTGATTAGCTGATAAAAGTCCATCACTTACTGTAAGAGAAATAATATATTCTCCAGCTGCCGTATATGTATGGGTACTATTTATTCCTTCTCCGGTTGTTCCATCACCAAAATCCCATAGGTATTCTAAAGTATCTCCATTGGAGTCAGAAGAAGTTGAAGCATCAAAGCTTACCAGCAAAGGAGCAACTCCTGATGTTACCGACATATCAAAACTAGCTTGCGGAGCGACGTTACCCTCAAGAACACTAATAGTAATTGGATCAGAAATGTCCGAGACTACGCCATCACTAATTGTTAACGTAACCGCATAAGATCCAGAACTAGTATATGTATGAGAAGGATTGGCCAAATCACTCGTATTTCCATCTCCAAAATCCCAAATATATGCTATCACAGATCCATCCGGATATACAGAACTCGAAGAATCAAAATCGACAACTAAAGGTACATTTCCTGATACTGAGTTTAATGTAAAACTAGAAATTAAAGTTGGAGTTTCGTCTTTAACCATAATCACAATAGATTCTGTATCGGAATTTCCGTTTCCATCATCCACAGTTAATTCAACCTCATAATCACCTGGAGTAAGAAATGTAAACTGACTAGTTACACCTGTAGTAACATTACCATTCCCAAAATCCCACGAATAACTCAGTGAATCCCCATCCGGATCACTAGAAGCTGAAGCATCAAAATCTACGGATAAAGGTGCTGTTCCTGATACAATACTAGGGTTTATAATAGCATTTGGTTTTCTATTTACTATTCCTCCACCATTAGGCTCTAATCCCCAAACTAATTCACCTTTATAGTATAAGGTTGTTAATACATGTGGTTTCAGAGAAGTCTTTCCTGCGTCATATGAATAATCATTATTCTGATTATGTGTTTGAAAACCTGAATGATGTAATCTAGTCTGAATTTGACCAGACTTACTATTAGGATTTAAATTTCCAGAAGATGCACTAAACCCAATCTCTATATAATTTTCTTCTAAACTAGAATCAAAGCCACCTACAGTTCCTACTACTGCGGAATAATCTATATTAAAATTCATAGCTTGATTATGTTCTGGAGTATACCAGTATCTAATTTTGAAATCTTTTAATGAATGACTTTCTGATGACTCACTTACTATCTGAAATACAGGCTTTAATTCTGATGTAGATACCCCAGAACTATTATCTCTATATTCTAAACTAAAATCGGTATCCGGAAGATTATTAAATCGTTCATCCACAGTTATTGTAACCTCTGCAGAATCTCCAATGATTTCTCCGTTTTCCGTAGCTAATGATAATGTGATAGTGTGTACACCTTCTGACAAGCCTGAAACTGGTATTGGTGCTATTTCGAACATAGAACCTTTCTCGATTCCATCAATAAAATACTTAATATGCTGTCCTCCTGGATGAATATCCCATTTATAAGTAGAAAATTCTATATTAAAATCAGGTCCTACCAATCCACCATCTGATGGGGATTGAATAATTGCTGTAGGATTTTGTGGTAATGTTTCGTTAGTAACTATTATCGTAATTGTTTCACCTAAATCTGTTACAGAATTATCACTTCTCTCCATTTGTAATAACAACTCATGAGGGCCTTCTGATAAAGCTGTACCATCCGTAAATTCCCCTT
This sequence comes from Aquimarina sp. MMG015, assembly GCF_018100855.1. Lineage (NCBI taxonomy): Bacteria > Pseudomonadati > Bacteroidota > Flavobacteriia > Flavobacteriales > Flavobacteriaceae > Aquimarina > Aquimarina sp. MMG015. Next base: position 113,990 of record NZ_JAGJEB010000006.1, on the reverse strand, counting down.
CGGAGGTTATTAATCCACGATCTTGTCCATCAATTTTAAATCTTAGTTTATACTGTTGAGATGGTAATTCCCAACCTTCAGTATTAAAATCTATTTTCAAAGGAGTATTAACTAACTCTCCATCCACTGGTGATTTAAAAAACACATCAGGCAAGGGGCCAATTGGTGTATCTGCATCGCCTCCATGTAATGTCCATAAAACCGCTGCATCGAACATGGCTAGTCCTTGATCAGTGAGCAAATGCATAAACTGATCTCGCAATGGGAAAGCTACTCTTCTCGAAGGGATATCAATACTAGCCTCATAACCAAACAAAATAGGTTTGGTTCCGGCTGTTGCAATAATAATAGCTTCATCTGTTGGATTACCGAAAGGTAAACTTTGACTTATGGAATATAATGATGTTTCAATACCCGCATTTACAGCCATTGGATGTCCTGGAGATGTTATTGCAATTGAAGAAAAACCTTGTTCTGTAATACCAAATCCACTATTTAATTCTCCAGTAACCATTCTTAATTTGTTATACATAAATGGATTCCAAGTCATCAATGGAACTCTAGCTCCTTCTAAATCATTTCCTAGTTCTCTAGGATCAACTGTGGAAGAAATTAAAGCCATGTCGAATGGATTAGCAGATTGCGGACTGGTCGCTTCTTCATCCGAGAATAATGTAATTTTAAACCCAAACTTTTGCTCCAATCTAGATTTTATACGTTGGTCTTCGGAAGTAAGTGCATTTTTATCCCCAACAACAAACATCACTTTTATAACATTCTTAAATTGAACTGTGATTTCCGGAGTTACAGAAGCTGTATTACCATTGTTATAAAAAACCTTTGCGTTGATTCTATAGTTTTTCCAAAGAACAGGTGTCCACGATGATGCGAAAGGAGCACTTACCACTTCTTCTATCATTTCATTATCTACAAAATATTGAATCTTTGTAATCCCTTCTATATTAGTATCAACACTAAGGTTTTGTGATTCTGCTCTATCAATTATAGATCCATCAACAGGAGAAGCCATTTTTAGTAACTGCTCTGATGGTTTGGCTAATTCGGAACCATCAATCTGTTTTATATATGCCTCTAATTGTCTTATTTGAGTGGCATTTAAAGATGATGTTACTCCGTGAGTATCATTATTATAAATTGTTAGTACTTCTTCTATAGTTTTGGCCATTCCATTATGAAGATATGGAGCTGTTGCCCAGACATCTTTTAACGTTGGCACATCAATCCCAAGTAATTTTTTATCCAAACGATTTCCCGTAGTACTCGTAATTGTACCAACATCGTGTAATTTTCCAGAATTACTATCTGTAAAATTACTCCCACTATGGCAAGCATAGCATTTTAGATCTTCAAATAAAGATTTTCCTGCTACTCCATCTGCTGTAAGCGATCCATCATTATTTCGATATGGACTAGGGCTAAAACTATTTAGAGATTCTATATACGCCGTTAAAGCATCTAAATCAACTGATTTCCCAGTTTTAGGATCTCCAGTAGTTAATGCCGTTGTACCGTCATTAAAATCCTGATCACTCATAAAACCTTGTCCCTTAAAATGAAATCGAATATCATTTTCAAAATCCTGAATCTCATCAAAATTAGCGCTCCAATGAACTCTCCCGTGAGCTGTTCCTGCTCTACCTATTAAAGAGATTGTATTTCTCAATCCTTCTCCTCTATCAGTAAAGTCCCAAGTTCTTCCATCTTCTCCTCCATCGATATGACAGGTAGCGCAACTCACATAACCATCTGTACCCATTCTGATATCGGCCGCATCATAGAATATTTGTTTCCCTTTAAGTTCTGTAGCTGATAGTAACTCATTATCTACCGTTACAATCGTCGATAATTCTTCCAACGTACTGCTACCATCATTTATCATCTCATTAGCATCAAAAACCGTAACTGAACGATCCATAAAATTCTTCACAAAAACCCGATTATTTACAGGATCTATTGTCAGTCCTTGAGGAGCTTTTCCCACATCTTTTTTAAGCAATTCTTGTCCCGTTTTAGGATCTATTACTACAATTCTATTGTTACCTTGCATGGTAACAAAAAGGTAATTTCCAGTTGGCGTGTATAAAGCCGATGAAGGCTGACCATGATTATCGATATCCAACCTCTCATTTAGATTTTCATTATTAGTTGTTAGATCAATAGATGATATTGCGGTCCTCACAACATTATCAAATGACAGTGGTTTTCCATCACGATTTAATCCTCTAAGAATATTATCCTTTTTAGCTACTGACCACGCTGATTCATTATTTGGATGAATAGTTATCCCTGAAACATAATTAGGCAAACCTCTTCCTTGATTTCCATTATCCTGTGTAAAATCATCCAATGGCAATCCAATAGTTGTGTCAAGAGTAAATGTATTTAAATCTATTTTCCATATTTGTCCTTCTTGATCTGGAGAAACAAACCTTGTTACTAAAAGCACTTCCCCTTCTCCATCTATAGCCATTGCTCTAGGTTTTTCTCCAACAGCTAATTCATTGACAATTGAATTAGTAACTATTGAAAACTCTAATATTTTACCTGAACCAAAAGTTGATACAAACCCGCGATTACCATCAGGTGTAAATACAATTCCATAAGGTTGAGATCCACTTTCTAAAGATATTTTGGTTTCTAATATTCCATCTTTTCTTAAAATATACACCTCATCAGAATCTCGACACGTGACCCAAGCTTTCCCCTGGGAATCTAATGCTATATTAACAGGGTCTTTTCCTACTTGTATTTCATTAATAATAGATAAATCATCCGAATTAATAAGTGTTACAGAATTATTATCGGGATTTACTGACCACACAGTTCTATTATCAGTATCAACGGTAATGGGTCCCGATTGTGTTGGTAACTTATCATATATAGCATCTACTATTACAATAGATTGAGATCCTACTACAAAACCACCATTATCATCAGAAATTTGTACTTGTATCAGGTAATTTCCTGGTTCTGTATACGTATGACTACTAACCGCTCCAATCCATTGGTTTTTAGGAGAATTATCATCAAAATTCCATCTATATTTCAAATCATTACCATCAGGATCACTTGCATTCGCTGTAAAATTTATAGTAGTTCCGATCGTTACCGGAGAAGAGATGTCTACATCAATTCCTGTAATTACAGGGGATTGATTAGAAGCATCGCCTCCAGTAGTAAAGTAAAACACATACTCTTCAATCCCATTACCAACAGCATCTTTTACACCTCCTTCTACAAACTTTACTTCGTAGGTTGTATTAGGAAGTAAATCTTCTTTTGGGGCATAATTTATAACTTGATAAGATGTTGTGGTCACATCACCCCGAATTGGATCACCTCCTAAAGGACTTACTTGTATAGTCTCGTCACTAAGCGTTAAATCATTTAATGTTTCATTTATTACAAAACCTATTGTAGAAGAAATAGGTTGATTAATTGCCCCAGAAATAGGAAAATGATGACCTACTGTTGGAGGTTTTGTATCAAGTCCATCCTGATGAGCAAAAATAGACGTCTTATCATCTCCACTTGCTATAAGAATATGGCCTATTGGCATCCATTGATTATCTATAAACTGAAGTGTCTCATCACTTGATGGTGGAAAAAACTCTTGTTCAATTTCCATAGTTTCAAAATTAAATTTGACTCCCCGATCAAAACGACCAGAAAAACCAAACTCATCCTGAAATATCATATACCTTCCTAATGTGGCTTGATCAGAATGTAAACTAAAACCTAATTTAACATCAGTTGGATCACTTATATCAAATCCAACCAAAGCATTTGGCCCTTCATTTCCACTCATGAAAACTAAGTGATTTCGCCATAATTGAAACCCTGTACTATACTGCTCATGAGGAATATCTCCTCCAAATGAACCAAGAAATTTAATATTAGTAGGGTCACCAAAATCAAATACACTTATATCCCCTGTTTGTGGTGCATAAAAAACATAGTTCCCTATTCTAACTACTACATCTGGCAAAGAAACTGAAGTTGGGATGTCATCTAATTGCTCTCCAGTTCTCATATCAAAAACTCTATTACCATCTATAGTATGTGGAAAAGTTTCTAAATTATCATAATTAGATTGCCCGTCTTGTACGGTATAGAGAATATCCGAAGTAGTAATTGGTTTTCTTTCTAACATATTAGAAAGATCTAAATATTTATATCCAGTTCCTTCTACTTCGGGAACCGAATATTCTCTATAGAAAAGATCTCCTTCTAATTTCCACCATCTATGTCCGTTATTTGCTGCATCGCTAAATTGTACTTTTTTGGGAGCCGTAGGGTTAGAAACATCCCATATTCCTGTTCCAGCTTGGCCATTAATCATCAAGTAATTACGATGGTAAGTATTAATTCTATCTCCTTCAGGGAAATTAGAAAGAAAAGTTCCCGCAGGCCAAGTTTGGGTTGTCATCATTGGTCCTTCTGTTCCATCATATACATCTACGAATGATATGACGGCAAGGCCTAATGATATTGATATTGCTATCGTGTAAAAGAGTGCTTTACGAGTATCTTTTATATACGCACGCCATCCACGCTTATTGTTTGGTGTTGGTCCCATAATAAGTGGTGAGTTTTGTAAATTATTTTGCTGTTTCTTTTCTATAAAGAAAAGTCTGTTGTAGGTATTTTCAGGATATTAGTACAAAAGAGACAACTAACATATCAATCATCTTAGAGTCTCTTTTATACTACTCTTTAAATTATTGCTTTATAATTTGTTTTGTTACAATATTCTTTTGGTCAAATATTTTTATAAAATAAACGCCAGCCTTTAATTCTGAAACATTTAACTCTATCATATTTGTATCAGTAATTGTAGAAAATGTTTTAATTACTTTTCCTGATATATCAACTATTTTCATTTGTGCATTATTAAAACTATTATCCTGACTTATCATTAATTTATCCGACACAGGGTTTGGATATGCTTTTATTCTTATTACGTCATTCTCAACAATTGGATCTTTTAACTGTTCCTGACAATTAGGAGCTGTATTACTATTACTAAAATAAATTGTAAACGCTCCGCTTTTAGATACCAATGCAAAATTATCCCCATCAATTGTTGCGTAATAAGCACCATCTAAGTTAGAAAAACCTGTACCTGCAATGGTAATACTAGGTTGCGCAGTATTAAAATTTTGAATAGTAACATTAGTTTTTAAATCATTCCACCAGCTTGGAATTCCATTATTGGTATTCATAGAGAATTGCCAAAGACCATTATTTTGTAAATCCCAATTAACAGTAAAATTAGTAACATTACTTAAGTCCGGTCCGCCAGATCCAAGAATATATATATTGCTGTACGAAGCATTAGAAATAGTTGGTAAAGGGTTAGCTAATGGTGCTCCAAAATTACAATCACCTCCAGTATTTGATTCTGTAATCACAATAGTAGTAATTGCTGTATCAGAGATTCCGTCTGCATTAGATACTGTTAATACAACATCATAACTACCTGCCTCTACAAACACGTGATTTATAGTTACTCCAGAACCAGCAGTTCCATCTCCAAAATCCCAGCCATAAACCAATGCACTTCCATCTGATGATATAGAACCTGTAGCGTCGAAATTAATAGTTGCTGGCGCTACTCCCGAGTTATTGTCCGTAACTAAATTAGCAGTAACCGTGGAAACCGTATCGTCTATAACAATTATGGTTTTATTAGCAGTATCACTTAATGCTCCATCATTAACAGTAAGACTAACTTGATAAGTACCTGGTTGCGTAAACAAATGAGATATTCCTACTCCAGTGGCAGTAGATCCATCGCCAAAATTCCAAGAATAAGATAAATTGTCTCCATCAGGATCTGTGGATTCAGATGCATCAAATTGCACTGTTAAAGGTGCATTACCTGAGTCTATATCCGAAGTAAATCTAGCTGTAGGAGGAAGATTTCCTGTTCCTCCTACAACATTAGGAATAAATGGTGCCAAATGGGGAGTTAACACATCTAATTTCCATTGATTAACATTTGTCCAATCATCTTGTAAAATTCCTCCGGTATCTCCAGAATTTGGATTCATACTCCAAAATGTCCAAGAATAAATATCACCCATGAAATCTGTAAACTCGGTAAACCAGGTATAGGAAATACCTCCAAAAGCATCTTGATCTTTAATCCCAAATTCTCCTAAAAATAGTGGAGAAGTACCCTCTTCATATAAATAATGAAAATTATCAGTCCATAAACCAGGCATATTTTGAGGAAAATCGCTAGCAGTAAACCAGTCTTGTTGGGATACCTCAGGACCATATTCATGAGCAGAATACATAAGTTTACTTGGATCAGACAATTGAACTGGATATTTCTTTGCTCCCATTAATTGTCCACCCCACCAATATGAGTTTCCTTCAAATTCTCCTACACCTTCAATTATAATTAAAACATTCGGATTTGCCTGAAGAACTGCATTACCACAACGTTCTGCTGCCTTATTCCAATCTGTATCAGGGTTACTATCACCCCAAGTAGATCCATGAGGTTCGTTATTTAAATCCATAGCTACCACTGCAGAGTAATTCTTATAACGATCAGCTATAAAAACCCAGTCGTTAATCCAACGTTCCTCAGAATATTCTGGAGTATACCAAACCGCCTCGTTTAAAAAACCATCAGCGGCTCTAGAATGATTATCTAATACAATCTTCATGTCATTTTCCTGACACCATTTTACAAAAATGTCAAATAATTCTATTGGCTTGCTTACCGTTGCTTCTTCTTCATTCATTGGTGATACTCCGCTATAGGCATCAGTACCATAAGAATTTATGGCAATAGAAGAACTCGGGTTTAACATCTCGTTACACCAAGGAACCCGTATGGTATTAAAACCTAAATCTTTAATTTGTTGTAAAACACTTTTCATATCTCTTGACCAAATTCCATGAGGAGAATAGTTTTGTGTTTCAAAACCAAACCAATTTACACCAGTTAGACGTACTTCTTTTCCTGTTGTATCATATAATTTATTTCCTGATACAGTTAAGAAATTTTGTTGTTGTGCTATAATTTCTGTAATACTGCTGAAAAACAGTAACAGAATCATCATATAATTTATAAATCGTTTCATGTATATATTTTTTTCAATAATTAGCGTAGTTATTGTAATTGGTATTAGTTTGCTCAAAATTGTGGTAACTGAAAAGTATATGACAAACCTATGATTTTAGCAAACTTTTGTTCATTTATACTTTTAAGAAGATGTCTATATATTCAGACTTAAAAAAGAATAAAAAAAGTAAGAGAGAGGTTGTACAACCTCTCTCTATTTTTTAAAATTAGTTTTTAATAATTTTATTTCTGAATTTATCTCCAGTAGTTATATCATATATTTCTAAAATATACATTCCAGAAGGTAATCCATTAACAGAAAGTCTAGTAGACTTTTGTTCATTTTTCATAGATTCTGTTCTGATCACATTACCAGCAATATCTATCACTCTAATTCTAACATTTGTCATATCAAAATTAGTAGAAAGTGTAATATAATCCGAAGCAGGATTTGGTGTAGCACTTACGGTAAGTTCTTTTTCTGGAGCTTTAACTCCTGGTTCTTGATCTCCAAAAAAGAATCCAAATTCTGCATTAGCTAATGCTACTTCTATCTGAGCCCAACTTCTATGATAACGTTGTGTATATTCCTCTCCAGCATTGTATGCTGCTTCTAATCTATCAAAATCTGGATCATTTTTATAATCTGATCTTATATCTAGGAATGTAACTCCAGGTTTAATCTGATCTCCATTAGGCATTGTTCCGCTAAAACCATTAGGAATGTATACTTCTTCTTCAAAGATTCTTGCAAAATCTCCTCTATCTTCTGGAGAAGAAACCCCTTTATCATCTCTATACGTATTCCACATTCTATCTAATACTTCTTTAGCTAAATCACGAGATTCTGTATCTAAAGTAGCATGCTTTTGGGTTGCTGCTGCATAATAAATAAGTGCCTTTGCCATAGAAGCTGCCACACCTAAATCTTTACCATAATCTGTAACTACAACACTAAGGTTATCATTACTTCCAGGACTATCTGGATTCCAAGTATCTGGTTCACCAGTCCACTCTAAAGTAGCAGGTATTTCGAAATCATCTGTTCCGATAAGTTTTACTTCACTTTTAACCCATGTTGCCCATTTATCCATCAGAGATTTTGCCATTGGATCGTTTGTGATATAGTAATACTCTGCCACTCTCTCCATAGACCAAGCTTGCCATCCGAACCAAGTTCCACTTCCTGGATCATGATATACAGGATCAGTATCAAAAGCCATATCGTAGAATGTAGATTTACCAGCAGGATATGGACTATAATCTCCATTCCAACTATTAGTAGCTCCACCAGCAATAGCACCTTCTTTAGACTGTAGCCAAGTATAAAATTCCATTTGTCTTTTTAAACTTTCAGTCCAATCTCTTTCTCCATTCTGAGATATTGGTTTCAACTCATCTACCTGTGTTAAAGCATAAGCCGCCATAGGATTCTGATATCCGAAGTGGCAATGACTAGAACTTATTCTAAAGGCCCATTGCGAAGCAGGATCTGCCGAACCACCCCAAGACATGTACCACGACATTAAGTAATGTGCACTGTCATATCCAGATCCCGCTCCACTGGTCGCACTTTGTACTCCCATGGGTTTAAAATACTTATCAAACATTGATAGCCTAAGGAAATCTCCCATTTTAGATGCTTTATCTAAATCTAAACTTCCTAAACTTGCACCTTGTTCTTTTGCATACACTTGAGCCCAATACATTGCTTGAACTGCTCTTGCATCTGCATCCGGAGCACTTGTATATCTCCATTGTTGTGCATAATTTTGATCTTCAATAAATAGTGGAAGATATCCATTGGTTCCTCCCCAGTCGAAACTCTCCCAAGATGGGTGAGGTACAGTTTCATAAACTGATTCCTGTTCTCCTCTTTGGAAAGTATTTATATATGATGGTGTACTTACGCCATCACCTCTGTTACCATATCCATAAAAGTTATCATTATCTAATAACCAATGCATCTGATAAATATCAGCACCGTATGTTGCAGTTAAATCTGGTGAAACTGGATCTGATCCAACCGGAGCACTAAAATTAAGTGGTGCCGGATAATCACTTGGCAATGGGAATTCACTTGCGAATGCTGCTGGAGATGAAGCATTATAGGCACCATTACTAGGCTGATCCGCTGTAGTAGGAATTATAAATTCCTCAATTTTATTCCAAACATTATTTAACGGAGCCCAATCTTGTGTAATTCTACCGTTCATAACTTCTAGCCACAACCAGTACGAATATAATTCACTAGTTGATTCATGACCGTGATCAGGAGCTTCTACAATTAATGTTTCCACTGAGTGATGTGGAGAACCATCTGCACTAAAATATCCATTTGCAGGATCATAGAACTCATTTCTCATTTCGATAAAACGATCGATATATGCATTTTCACCAGTAGGAGGGTTAATTATAATATCACCATCCGTTACCGTAATTGTTATCACTGCCTGATCTGTACCTCCATTACCATCATCCACAATTAATGTTACCGAATAATCTCCTACAGAAGTAAATGTATTTTCTACAGTCACTCCATTAGCAGTATTGCCATCTCCAAAATCCCAAGCGTAACTTAATGCATCTCCATCTGCATCGATAGAAGCAACTGCGTCAAATATTACTAAAAGTGGTGCTTCTCCAGAAATAGGGGTTGCAGAAATATCCGCCACAGGATCTGTATTTCCTCCTCCAGTATCGCCACAATCAGGCGTTGTAGGACTTAAACTGAAATAAAGTGTGAATCCATTATTTTTAGAAACCATTACAAAATTATCTCCATCTACATTCACCCAATACTCGCCATCCAAACCACTAATCTGAGTTCCTGTTAAAATAGCTTCTGGTTGAGAAGAGTTAAAATTATGAGTTAGATTTCCACTAAGATCTACATACCAATCAGGAGTACCATTATTTGTATTTAATGCAAATTGATATAATCCGTTATTTTCTAGATTCCAGTTGATAGAAAACTCTCTAATATTACTAGGATCTGGACCTCCATCGCCTAATACAAATACGTTAGTATATCTATTATCAATAGATGGTAATGCTGATGCAATTGGTGTATCAAAAGTACAATCGCCACCAATAGTGACTGGATTTCGGATGACAGCTATAGAATTCGAAAAATCAAAATCTCCTACTAAATCCGAAACATTCGTATTTGGTGTTAAACCTTGTAATCCATCCTCATAACTTAAATGCCAAATTAAACAAGTTCCTGTTCCTGCTCCATCAAAATCAACATCTTCGATGTTTCCTGGTAATCCAAGAATAACATTCTGATCATCTGTTACTACCCATTGAAAATTAGTACCTGTATTTCCTGCTAAAGAAATTCCAGAAACATTGTCTGTAATACCATCTCCAACGGTAAACGTGAACGGACCTCCTGATATAACTCCTCCATCAGGACCTGGTTGGTTTACTGGATTTCTTACTACATCAATTGAGTTAGAAAAATCAAAATCTCCTACTAATGCTGAAACATTATTATTTGCTTCTAAACCTTGTAATCCATCTTCATAACTTAAATGCCAGATTAAACAAGTTCCTGTTCCTGCTCCATCAAAATCAACATCTTCGATATTTCCTGGTAATCCAAGAATAACATTCTGATCATCTGTTACTACCCATTGAGAATTAGCGCCTGTATTCCCAGTTAAAGTAATTCCTGATACATTATCAGCAACACCATCCCCTACTGTAAATACAAATGGGCCTCCAGTGATACTACCACCATCCGTTATAATTGGATTCGATATTCCTCCATCACAATCCGGTGCAGTTGCAGAAGTGCTAAAATAAATAGTAAATCCACCAGTCTTAGAAACTAAAACAAAATTACCCTCATCGATTGTTACATAATATGAACCATCAAGCCCGACAAAACCAGAACCTGTAATTGTAATCTCTGGCTGAGAAGAATTGAAGTTTTGTGTAATGTTTGGTAAAAAATCATTCCACCAACTAGGAGTACCATTATTGGTATTCATAGAAAACTGATATAATCCATTATTTTCTAAACTCCAGTTAATATTAAACTTGGCAATATTATCCAAATTTGGTCCTCCATCTCCTAAAACAAAAATATTCTGAAACTCCTCATTAATAGAAGGTAATCCATTAGGTATTGGAGTATCAAACGTACAGCTTACACTACCATCAGTAATAGTAATAGCTTTTGTCACTGCATCTGTATCTCCCGAAGCATTTGTAACTGTTAGTGTTACAATCACTTCTCCTATATCTGTATATGTAGCGGAAGTGGTTACTGTAGAAGCTGTTTGACCATTCCCTAGATCCCAACTATATGTAAGACTTCCTCCTGTTGGATCTGCAGATCCAGAGGCATCAAAAGTAACATCTAATGGTGCAACTCCTGAATCTGTACTTACAGTAAAAGCAGCTACTGGACTTCCATCTGTAACTGTAATTGTTATGGTTTTTGTATCTTCTTTACTACCATCACTTACCGTAAGTTGAGCATCATATTCTCCTATTACAGCATATTCATGTGCAATTGTTACTCCAGACCCTGATTCTCCATCACCAAAATCCCATACATATGTCAAAGAATCACCATTTTCATCGGAAGAAGCTGACGCGTCAAAATTAACTATTACCGGAGCTATACCTGTAGTTGGTGTTACTGAAAAATCAGCTATAGGTGCTATATTCCCATCAAGTACGGTAATTGTTCGTGTAAATTCTGAGGAAGTATTAGTTCCATCATTAACTGTAAGAGTTACTAAATAAGATCCTATCTCTGTATATGTAATCAATGGATCTACAACAGAAGATGTTTGACCATTACCAAAATCCCAATTATAACTCAATGAATCTCCATTCGGGTCAGACGAAGCTGAAGCATCAAACGAAACCTCTAATGGAGCCGTTCCTGATTCTGGAGTAGCCGTAAAAGATGCTGTTGGTACTTCACCACCATTAGGCTCTCGTCCTCCTACTAATATTCCATCTGCATAGATTGGTACATTATCTGAAATTTGTAATCCACTGGTTAATCCTTGATACGAAAAATCATTAGATGCATCCCAAGCCGATTCTGGAGCACTAGTAGGTAATGAAACTCTTAGTTGAATTTCACTTCTATACTCGCCTTGACCTCCAGGAAAAGGCATATTATCTTGATCAACTTCTATTTCTGCATAATAAATATTACTAGAAGCATCCCATTCTTGTAAACTATTAATTGTTGTGTTTCCTGCTCCACGAGCAGTAAGCTCGTAATCACTAGCAGTAAATCCAGCTGCAATACCTTCTGAAATATCAACAAAATAACGAGCTTTTAGAGTATTTGGTACTCTCGCTGGCCATCCAGAACGGTTATTTAACCATATTGCAACTTCTGTAAACTTTGACTGATCATTATTTAGTTTAACCTCGTTAGCAAACTCTAATCCAGGAGTCTCTGGCTGTGGAAAATTAGGTAATGATGACCCTCCAAATTCCATCACCATTCTTGCTAAAACTCCTTGATAACAAGCATTATAATCTGTAGCTACTTCATTCGCTTGAAAGTCATCTCTATCCTCTATGAAGAAATCATCTGGCTTAGCAGGACCTCCCATTAATGCGCCCCACATAGTGTGTCTTGATTCTATTGGGTTAGCACTACTCCTAGACCAACTAGAATGTTGTCCTCTATGGTGAGGTTTTGTAGGAGGATTTACTCCAAAACCTGTAACCAAACTTCTGTTGTTAGGATTATCGCCTAAGGCATAATTTACCTGATTAATCGCAAAATTACGATACTGAGTACTTTTTGGTGTGTTCACATTATCACTATAAATAAGTGCGGTAAGGGATGCATTCATTGCATGACGCAAAGATCCCCATTGTGTTAAATGTGCTTGACCACCTGGAGAATAATTAACTCCTCCGTTTCCTTCTTGCCACCAATCTAAATGACGCTCGGCATCAATTTTATATGTTTCTTTTCCGGTAATAATTGATAACAAAACCATATTACCATATGACTTATCTTCCCATACGAGACTCCATAAAAAATCTGGCTGCGCATATTCCGCTTCAGCTTTATCCAAATATTTTTGATCTCCTGTAGCTTTGTACAACCAAAGTGCTCCCCAGGTTAATTCATCTTGATAATTACCAGATGTATAAGTACCTACAGCTGGTATATTACCTTCTGAAGTATAAAGTCCTCTATGATTATCTCCGAATTCATACAATTCAATTGCATGACTCAATAACGTAGCACTGTAAGCAGGATCGCTATCTTTAAAGATTATACTTGCTGATGCAAGTGCAGCGGCTGTCTCACAAGCTACATCTGTACCAGGATTGCTTGTGGTTAAAGCATATGATTTTCGTTGTCCATACATAGGATGCACGTCAACCATTTCTGCTGGCATCCAGAAATTATGATCTTGTGATTTACTATCCGCTACCTGCGCATAAAAAACATTAGGAGAGGGATGACATTTAATAAAATAATCCGTAACCCATTTAATGTTTCTTTTAAAATGTTCTGTCTGATTTGCCGTATCATATCCGTCCTTATACTCTAGGAATCCCCAGTTTAGAGCAGTTACAGAAAAAGCCATTGGAAAACCGAACTTAACGTGATCTCCAGCATCATTCCAACCTCCGGTTAGATCAAGACCTACATCTGCTCCATCATTGACTCCCGAATCGGATCGCCAACTTATTCTATTCCAATCTGGTAACTTTCCGGACTGTTGTGTTTCATAGAAAAGCAAAGACTTTTGCAGTGCTTCTCCATAATTGAACTGTGCTGATGATTTAGCACAGAATAAGCACAATAATATAATAGTACTTATCTTAATTAAATTTCTCATTGTTAGTGTAGTTTTAAGAATTGTGTTTTGAAAATTGTTTTTGATTTTGATTTTATAAGCAGTGAAAATAGTCTTATGCAGACTAGTCATATACTTCGATTTATTAATTGATCTGGTCTAAAGAGAATCCGATATAGTATTCTTAGAATTCGTTCAATAAATTGGTTGACCAATTTATTGAAACCTAAATATTCATTGATACTATTAACTCTCCTTTGAAGCTTTGTTTATTTTTTTACTGTAGTGTCTTAAATCTTTAGTTAAGACCAATAGGTTTAGAATGATGAAAAAAATTCGATTCTAAATAAAATAACATAGAAGACAATGCTATTTTGTTTTTTTTGAGTTTGTTCATAGGTTAGTACAGTTTTAAGTTAATTGTCATTAAAACCATATCAAACATAAATTGGGAAAATGCTTGACATGACGATTGTTACGTTTACTTTTCCGTTCATCGATAAACTCTTTTATCAAATCTTGATTTAGTTATTAAGGTTTGATCTAAAAATATCGTTTGAAACGTTGAATAAAGTTATGACAACTCTCAGGTAAAAAAGTAACACTAGTCACCTTTACTAAGTCTTAACAAGTTTTATCTAAAACTTGTTAGTTTCTAGCATTAATCTCTGAGCTTACTGTTTCTGGGGCGTAAAGGAAGAATCAAAATACTTTTCTTAAATCTTAAAAAAAGAAAAAAGTTTCGTTGTTAAGAAGATGCTAAGAAAAAAGAATGCAAAAAAGGACAAAAAAAAAGATGATTTACAAAAAAAGAAAACCTTCTCAATGGTAAAACCACAGCCTAAATTAACAAAAAATCATTTTTAAATGTTTTTTCTTATAAAAATTTTCATAAAAAAGTTAAATTTTTAAACAAGAAACAACTTACAGAATTTTTACACTTTTACACAATATTAGACAAAAAGCGCAAAATTCCCCAAAAAAAACAAACTATATCAACGTGTTTTAAGAAGTTTTTACGCCTAAATTTTTATTAAATTAACTTCGAAAATTACTTGACTCCATATTTATCAAAAAGATAAATTAAACTTGTCATAGTGGCAGCACCTAATTCTAATTCTCTTTTATTAATAGCATCAAAAGTATCATTCTTAGCATGATGATAATCAAAATACCGTTGAGAATCTGGACGAAGTCCGGCCAATACTATTCCATCTTTTTTTAATGGACCTATATCTGCTCCACTACCTCCCTGAACAAAATAATGAATCAAATAAGGTTCAAAAAGAGGTTTCCAACTTTTAATCTGATCAAAATTTTCATTACTACAGTCAAAAGAAAAACCTCTTGGAGTAAAACCACCTGCATCGCTTTCTAATGCAAATACATGATTCTCCCCTTTATTTTTAGCTACAGCTGCATATTTTTTACCTCCTCTTAGTCCATTTTCTTCATTCATAAATAAAACTACTCTAATGGATCTTTTTGGTTTATATCCTGTATCTTTAAACAACCTAAGTACTTCCATAGATTGTACTACTCCTGCTCCATCATCGTGTGAGCCGTCACCTAAATCCCAAGAATCCAGATGCCCTCCTACAACCATATATTCATCAGGGAATTCACTACCCGTAATCTCTCCTATTACATTAAAAGATTCCACATCCTTCCAACTACGGCAATTCATATTTAATAAGAACTTAACCTTTGGGTTTAGCGTTAACATGGAGTGTAATAATTCTGCTCCATTTGTACTTATTGCAGCTGCCGGAATCTTTTCTAAATCAGTTAGTTTTCCATAACTCATTGAACCTGTATGCGGAAAATCATCTAATCTCAAGTTCATTGATCGTACAATTACACCAACCGCTCCGAACTTAGCAGCTTCTGCAGCTCCAGAATAGCGTTGATCTACACATCCACCATAAGCTTCAAAAGTATTAATTAAATCAGCTTGCATCGGACGGTTAAAGAATACTATTTTTCCTTCTATCTTATCTGTTCCAAGTTTTCGAAGATCCTCTAAATCCTTTACTTCAACTATTTCGGCCTTAACTCCACCTATAGGTGTAGGAACAGAACCTCCAAGAGCGCAAATTGGGACATTCGTTGTTTGTCCAGGATCCGTTTCTATATAAGCAAATTCAGTAACTCCTCTTGTCCATTTAGGTACCATTACAGATTGCAACCATACTTTATCCAGCCCTATATCTTTAAGTTCCTGTTCTGTCCATTCCACTGCTTTTTGAGCATTTAAAGATCCTGACAACCTAGGCCCTATTTGATTAGATAAATAATCCAACCAAGTATAGCTTTTACCTTCTAATAATGAAGTTGTATAAAAGTTTTTAATTGCTATTGAATCTTCTTTTCTGTTATCCTTTTGACTATAAGAGGAAAAAGAAAAAGTTATAAAAAGGATAAAGACTATATTTCTCACAGATGTATTTTTTATAATATTATTTTAAATGTAATCGTATTATTATTCGTTTTCCAGTTGTTGCTTATATTGTTCTATATTAGACTTGGTTTTTTCGTCTAATTCCGGCTCTCTTATATCATCAAATTTTATCAAAGTATCATATAATGTTTTTGCTACAATATATCTTGCGGTGGGTTTATCATCTGCAGGAATTACATACCAAGGTGCATGTGGTAGGGATGTTTTATTTATTGCTTCTTGATAACAAGATTGATAATCGTCCCATAGTTTTCTTTCCTTAAGATCTCCTGAAGAAAATTTCCAGTTTTTTTCTTTCTTTTCTAACCTACGAAGTAATCTGTTTTTTTGTTCTTCTTTGGATAAATGAAGATAAAATTTATAAACAAGTGTCCCGTTATCTGCTATATGTTTTTCAAAATTTCTTATCTGCTCAAAACGCTTTTCCCAAAACTCATCATTTATATCATCTACAGAATTAATATTCGGTAGTTTTTCGCCTATAATATATTGTGGATGTACTCTAGTCACTAAAACATTTTCATAATGTGTTCTATTAAAGACAGAGAATCTTCCACGTTGTGGCAACGCTATATAATGTCTCCATAAATAATCATGTCCAAGTTCTAATTCCGTAGGAACTTTAAAACTATGTACAACAATTCCTCTCGTATTAAAATCTTTAAAAACTTCTCGGATAAGACTGTCTTTCCCAGCTGTATCCATTCCTTGTAAACAAATTAAAATGGCATATTTATCGTGCGCATATATTGTGTCTTGAAATTTGCCTAATTTTTCTCTGACCTTTTCTAGTTCTTTTTCAATTTTTTTTTCACTCTCTCCGAGGTCATAAGTTGTAGGAATTTTTGACAATTCTATCGGTTGAGAAACTTTAAAATCTTCGTGATCTATTTTATTCATAGTTTGATTTGTATTATCTCTGGTAAGATACTAAAGTTTTAGATTGGTCAAAAAAGAAAAATGTTAAGTAAGATTAATTACTTAAAGGATATTTGAGAATAAAAGAGGGGTAATGTAATGTATTCTAAAATTCTTTGGATGTAATCTCAAGATATATTCCTCTCATTCATAATACGATTCTTGAGAAGATATAAAGGTCAAAATAAAGAGTAACTTTTACCACAATAAAACAACATCATTATCGTGCATCAAAGTCATAACTAAATCCAATAAGAAACGTATGATATTGTTTCCCAAGGCTTTTTAAATTAAATTCGGCAAAAATATGAACAGGAACGGCAATTTGATGTAAAGCTCGTAATTTAATTTGAGCTCCATGATTAAAATCTCCACTTCTAAACGCTATTAAAGCATCATCTTCTATCTCTTCAAAAACACTAGAATCGTTTCCTATGTAACCAAACCCTGCAGTTATCGTTGTTGGATACCAATTAAACAAAATTAAATTAACTCCGAGAGCAAGTTCATTGTACCCTTCTATCTCATCGCTTGTTCCAATCGAAAACAAACGATTATATTCTCCCATATAGGTTGTATAGCAATTTGGAGCGTATTCTATTCTTACTCCCAGCCCAACTTCTTCTATCGAACTAAAACTTTTAATAGCAACTACCCCATAATTTATTGCACTTGGTTCATACTGCGCATTCAATACAGATGAAAGGCAAGCTAATATAATTACAAACAGTATTCTCTTCATTTTTGGGGTCAATATATTTTAGGGGTAAGTCGCAAGATAATGATTCTTCTTACTTCGCAGCAAAAAGTTTAACATCCTCCTCGCTAACTTCCTTTCCACCAAGTATTATAAGACGTTCCACAACATTACGTAATTCTCTAATATTACCGGTCCAATCATATTGCTGTAATTGCTTAACTGCTTTATCCGAAAAAGTCTTAGCAGGAGATCCTTGTTCATTAGAAATTTTCTTTGTAAAGTAATCTACTAATAAAGGAATATCTTCTCTACGGTCGTTTAATGCTGGTACTTTTATTAGGATCACCGCTAATCGATGATATAAATCCTCTCTAAATTTATTGTCTGCAATTTCCTTTTTAAGATCCTTATTTGTTGCAGCTACCACTCGTACATCTACTTTAATATCTTTATCACTACCAACTCGCTGTATTTTATTTTCTTGTAAAGCTCTAAGTACTTTGGCCTGTGCAGAAAGACTCATATCTCCAATTTCATCTAGAAATATAGTTCCGCCATTTGCTGCCTCAAATTTACCTGCACGATCTTTATTAGCAGAGGTGAATGCTCCTTTTACATGACCAAAAAGCTCACTTTCGATTAATTCACCCGGAATAGCAGCACAATTCACTTCTATCATTTGACCTTTAGATCGTTCACTTTTTTGATGTATCCAATGTGCTACCAATTCTTTACCAGTACCATTTGGACCTGTTATAAGAACTCTTGCATCCGTCGTTGCCACTTTTTCGATAATATTCTTTATATCAGAAATAGCTGTGGACTCACCGATCATTTCATAATTTTTAGAGACCTTCTTTTTAAGCATTTTGTTTTCGACAACTAATTCTTTTCTGTCTAAAGCATTACGAACAGTATTTAGTAATCGATTAAGATCTGGTGGTTTAGAAATATAATCAAAAGCCCCTAATCTCATGGTATTTACAGCTGTATCTAAATCACCATGACCCGAAATCATAACCATAGGAACTTCTGGTTTTATTTTCTTTACGGCTTCTAATACTTCTACCCCATCCATTTTAGGCATTTTGATATCACATAGTACTAAATCGAAATCCTCATTCTTGATTTTTTCAATTCCAACTAATCCGTCTTCTGCCTCAAAAACTTCATATTTATCACTTTCCTCTGATAATATCTTAACGAGCACTCTTCTGATTGCCGCTTCATCCTCTATTACTAATATTTTTGCCATTATAATTTTAATTTAATTCCACCTCTCAGATAAAATGTATTTCTATCATTGAGAATTAAAACATTTTCTTGATTCTTATCTCGCAAGCGAATTTCATTACTTAAAGTATATCCACCATATGCAAATAACAATAAGTGTTCCGTAAAATAGTATTCATACCCCAAAGCACTATTAATTAATAACATTGAAGCGTTTTCTGCAGTTTTAGTCTCGCCATTTTCATCGACAAACACCCTATTATTCTGTATGTTACCATAAAATCGATCTAGCCCTATAAATGCTTGTAAAGTATTGGTCTCATTAAAAAAATACTTTATACTTGTTTTTGGTGTTCCTATAGAATATGACCAACTTGGATGAAATCGTTTAGAATAATTAATTATAGGCAACGGAAAGTTAATACTGGCTGGTGCAGCATATCGCAATCCCAACACTAATCTTGCAGATTTTGGAGATGTCTTCTTTCCATAACTTTTTACAAAGTAAACCGATCCTACATATCTAAAATCATCTCCGTCTATTCCAGAACCTTCAAGATTAGAGGAAAGACGTGCTCCCAGTTTAGCCCCGAATCTCCAATTATTCTTCATTTTATAGGTATATCCTAATTCAAAACCTATCGTATGAAATTCTTGAAGACCATCTTTATCAACGATTATAGAATCATCATTTAACAATAAGTTATTTAATCTATACTGAAATGACATCACCAAATAAGTTCCCTTGTCATCCATCTTAATTGGATAGTTTCCAGAAATTCTTAAACTATTATATTCATTATCACTATTAGCTTGCGGAATATACGCGTACTCTACCCTAGCTAAATTAGTATCCTGTGATCTTACCGTATTAATAATACAGCAAAGAGTAATACAAATTATTAGTAAGGTTCTATTATTCATTTTTATATCTAGGGGCTATACTACTGTTTGGGGTTTAAGATAGTAACTTCTCGCTGAGGGAACGGAATATTTATCTTATTCTCCCTAAATAAACGATCAATTTCAAATCTTATTTCACTTTTTGGAATACTGGCCTGAAAGCTATCATTCATGGTAAAAATAAGTTTGAAATTTAAAGAGCTATCACCAAAGTTAGTAAACAATACTAGTGGTTCTGGAGTTTTCAGAATTTTGTCATTATCGTTTGCTATTTTTATAAGCAATTGCTTTACTAAATTTATATCACTACCATATGCTACTCCAATCTCTATGGATTCTCTTGTTATTGATCCATTCTGGGTCCAATTATATAATGTTGACGTAAGATACTTATGATTAGGGATAACTAACACTTTATTATCTATGGTAACTGCCCTAGTAGTCCTTAATTTAATTTCTTCCACCCTACCTACTTTACCGTCTAATTCAATAATATCCCCTACGTGAACCGTCTGATCAATTAGTATAAAAATCCCAGAGATAACATCCTGAATTAATGTTTGTAATGCCAAACCTACACCTACCAAAAGTGCAGCCGAGGCAGCAAAAATAGCTGTAATATTAAACCCTATACTATCTAAGGCTATAAGAATAACAATTATATAGATAAAATACTTTGAAAAAGAAAAAACAGATTCAAATTTTAGTTTATCCTCCTTTTGTAATTTTCTTGTAACGATTCGTCGAATAAACTTTAGTGATATCGTAGTAATAATGAGAATAAATATCACGAATAACAGAAGACCCACAGTAAGTATAATAGAATGATCATCTGGACCGAAATGAAATATTTCGTAATCTAAAAACTTCTTGATATTACCCCATACATCTTCTTGGATTACCTCTTTAACCTGTTCTGTTATTTCTTCCTGAATCATATTAATACTTCAACCATTTAAACAACTCCTTATAACTAGGTTTTTTACCGTACATCAAGATACCTATTCTATAAATTTTACCTGCAAACCATACCATAAAAATAATACTCCCTATAAGTAATGCAATAGAAATTAGAATTTCCCACCAAGGAACTCCAAAAGGTATACGCATAAGCATCACTATCGGAGAAGTAAGAGGAATCATAGAAAACACCGTAGATACTGTTCCGTGTGGATTCTCAATTACTGCAAAAAAACCAACATAAATCCCTAACATTAAAGGTAATATAATTGGCAACATAAACTGCTGAGAATCTGTTTCACTATCTACTGCTGCTCCAATAGCAGCATATATCGAACTATACAAAAAATAACCTCCTATAAAATACACAAAAAAGGACGACACCAATGTTAATAAAGGAAGTTTTAGAATATCCTGCACCAAAAGCTGAATTTCTTGTTGATTATTTTCTTGTAACGCGATCGAGGGATCAACTCCTACCGGTTGCGGATCTATTCCAAATACAGAGGTAGCAACTAATAGAAGAACTCCTCCTAAAATTACCCAAATAAAAAACTGTAAAATACCAGCAAAGGATGTCCCTAGAATCTTACCCATCATTAACTGCATTGGTTTTACAGAAGAAATTATAATCTCTATAATACGATTCGTTTTTTCTTCTATAACAGATCGCATCACCATATTACCATAGATGATGATAAACATCATTAACAGATAACCTGCAAAACCTCCAAATGCCATTTTTACATAATTAGACATTTTAGAAGTTTTCTCTCCAGAAAAATTCTCTATTTGAATATTTATTCTGGCCTTGGAACTCTCTATCGCCTCTAAATTTAGACCTTCTGCTTTATAATTCTGTTTTGTTAGTTTATTAGCTATAATTCTCTCAATCTTATTTAATATTGAAAAATTAGGAGATTCTTCTGCATAAAACTGTATGGATTCCGCAAGCTCTTTATTGGTAGATTTATTTGGGATATATAATAAACCATACAACTTTTGCGATATTACAGAGTCTTTTGCAGTTTCTAAATCAAAGCTACTATAATCTATATATTTTACCTCATCTGTATCTTTAAGATCTGCAGCAAACGACTTTGTTTCATCTACGTAAGCTACCTTCTTAACTTCGTCATTATTAAGAGTCGTTAACCAGGCGATCAATGCAATCATCCCCACTACGATTAAAGGACTCAGAAAAGTCATTACAACAAAAGTTCTATTGCGAACACGAGATATAAATTCTCTCTTTATAATTAACTGTAAATTACTACTCATTTTCGGTGATGGTTTTAATGAATATTTCGTTTACACTTGGTATTACCTCGTTAAACCTAACAACTTGCCCTTTCTCAGACAAATACTTTAATAAATCATTTGAAGTAGCATTGGTATCCAAAGAAATTTTTAACTTCAATTGGTCTTCTATAGTTTTAAAATCTGCAGGCTCCGTTACAAATCTGGCTTGTAAATCTTTCTGTAATTCTACTTTATTATCAGATAGTAGTCCAACTTCAAAAGTATTTGACTTATATTCTTTTTTAATATCAGATACCTTTCCTTCCAGTATTTTATTTGACTTATTTATTAAAGCAATATGATCACATAACTCCTCTACACTCTCCATACGATGTGTTGAGAAAATTACCGTAGCGCCTTCATCTCGCAATTGAAGTATTTCATCTTTAATCACATTGGCATTTATTGGATCAAACCCACTAAAGGGTTCATCAAATATCAATAATTTAGGCCTATGTAGTACAGTAACAATAAATTGAACTTTTTGAGCCATTCCTTTAGACAACTCTTGTATTTTTTTATCCCACCAATGCGAAATATCAAATTTATCAAACCAATATTTAAGACGCTCTTTAGCATCTTTTTTACTTAACCCTTTTAATTGAGCAAGATATAATGCTTGCTCTCCTACTTTCATAGATTTATACAAACCTCTTTCTTCGGGTAAATAACCAATATCTTTTACATGATGTGGTTGCAATGGTTCTCCATCAAGAAATACACTTCCAGTATCTGGTAATGTAATTTGATTAATGATTCTTATCAAAGTAGTTTTACCAGCTCCGTTAGGACCCAATAAACCAAAAATACTTCCTTTAGGTACTTTTATAGAAACATCATTTAATGCAATAAAATCGCCAAATTGTTTCGATGCCTGTTGTACCTCTAAAAGATTAGTCATAAAAAGGTATGGTTTTTTAAAAAATTAAAAACAATGCTAATTAAGTCAAAATATTAATGAAATGAAATAAATAACGAATTTAAACTGATCATTCAATAGTAAGATTGAAGTTACACATCAGATATGTTCTAAATTAGAATCTAGATTGGTCTAGAAAATTTAGTGTTTATAAAAAAACAAAACCCACCCTAAATACAAGTATTAAGGATGGGAAAAAAATTGCTATGAAAAAGAAAAATTATCACTAAATGCGCTAGTGATGTTTCAAATATACGAATTTTTATTAAACAAAAATTAGCATTCAAGAATGATTCTGGTTATATTTTATCATTCTTATTTTTATGAAAACATATCTTTAACTTTTTCAAAAAATGATTTGTCTTTACTATCAGGACTAGGTTTAAAATGATCATCCTGCGCCATTCTTTCGAAAAACTCTCGTTGTTCTTTATTCAATGTTTTTGGTGTCCATACATTCACATGTACTAAAAGATCTCCTTTTCCATAACCATTTATACTAGGAATTCCTTTACCACGTAATCTTAATATTTTACCACTTTGTACACCTTCCTCTATTTTAATACGAACTTTACCAGATACAGTATCAATCTCTCTAGATGCTCCTAAAGCAGCCTCAGAAAAACTAATATAAAGATCATAATGTAAGTTATCACCCTCGCGTTGTAATTCTGAATGATCTAATTCTTCTATTGCAACTAAAAGATCTCCCGCGACACCATTACCTGGCGCCTCATTTCCTTTTCCAGAAACTTTAAGTTGCATACCATCTTCTACTCCTGCCGGTATTTTTATACTTACAGTTTCTTCAGAAACTTTTAGTCCCTGCCCATCTGCATCTGAAGGTTTTTTATCTATAACCTGTCCAGCTCCTCCACAAGTAGAACATGTAGTAGAGGTTTGCATTCTACCCAAAATTGTATTCGTAATACGAGTCATTTGACCACTACCATTACATGTTCCACATGTTTTATATGTAGTTCCGGGTGCTTGAATTTTTCGTTTTACTTTAATCTTCTTTTCTACGCCATTAGCAATTTCCTCTAATGTAAGTTTTACGCGAATACGAAGATTACTCCCTTTTACGCGACGTTGTCTTCCTCCGCCGCCAAAACCGCCACCGAAACCACCGCCGCCAAAGATATCTCCGAACTGACTAAATATGTCATCCATATTCATTCCGCCACCTCCAAAACCGCCGCCAAAACCGCCGCCACCTTCGAAAGCCTGATGTCCATATTGATCGTAACGCGCTTTCTTGTTAGGGTCGCTTAAGACTTCGTATGCTTCTGCTGCTTTTTTAAACTTTTCTTCTGCTGTAGCATCTCCTGGGTTTTTATCCGGATGATATTCTATCGCTTTTTTACGATATGCCTTTTTAATTTCAGCTTCAGTAGCACCTTTACTAATACCTAAAATATCATAAAAATCTTCTTTCATCATTTATCTTATTGTCCGGTTACTACCTTAGGAAAACGAATTACCTTATCTCCTAATT
This sequence comes from Aquimarina sp. MMG015, assembly GCF_018100855.1. Classification (NCBI taxonomy): domain Bacteria; kingdom Pseudomonadati; phylum Bacteroidota; class Flavobacteriia; order Flavobacteriales; family Flavobacteriaceae; genus Aquimarina; species Aquimarina sp. MMG015. The sequence goes on along the minus strand of NZ_JAGJEB010000006.1, from coordinate 89,185 downwards.
TATATCCTTTTTCTATAACATCCACAATCTTCCCCTTTAACTCATCTGTTGGAGCAGGTATCTGGGTAATTGCTTCATGATCATCTGCATTAAAAGCATCTCCAGCAGCTACCTCAACTTCTGATAAACCTTTCCCTTTAAGGGCTTCTTTCAATTTATTATGGATTAACTCCACCCCTTTTAGCAAATCTTTATCAGCAGATTTTTCAATCTCTTTCATAGCACGATCAAAATCATCCAAAACAGGTAACATAGATTGCATTACATCCTGACCTGCGGTCTTAAATAATTCTATACGTTCCTTTGAAGTTCGCTTTTTATAATTTTCAAACTCTGCAAAAAGTCTCAAAAATTTATCTTTCTCCTTTTCCAGATCTCCTTTTAATTGTGTTTCAACATCTATTTCCTCTACTTCAGTATCTTCAACAGTAGTATCAAGTACTTCTTCTACTTGATCTTTTATATCTTCTGTATTTTTATTTTTCTTACTCATGTAACTAGTACCTTTTATAAGTTTCTTTATTTGAAGATGCAAAAGTACTGCCATTTTTGAATAAATGTCATAATGTCACAGGAATATTTTAGTATATATTTAAGAGTATTCATTTTCTAAAAAAATAATTTTGAAAATTAAACTATAAACTAACATTATTATGAAGACCAAATTGATTAACCTATTTGCTGTAACTGCTATTATTGTAGCGGCAACTTCTTGTAAAGGTGAGAAAAAAAATGAAACAGAAGCTACGGCAGCTGAAGAAGTAGTAGAAGCACCAGTAGAAGCAATTACATACGTAGTAGACAACGCGGCAAGCACTATAGATTGGGTTGGAAAAAAGCCAACAGAAAATCATACAGGAACCATCAATATCGCAGATGGAAAGGTAAAAACACAGGATGGTAAAATCCAAAGCGGATCATTCGTAATTGATATGACATCAATTAACGTAACTGACTTAGAAGGTAAGCAAAAAGCAGGATTAGAAGGTCATCTTAAAGGAGAAGGAGAAGGTAAAGAAGATCATTTCTTCAATGTAGCACAATTTCCAAATGCATCTTTTGAAGTAACTGGTGTTTCTGAAAAAGAAGGAAAAACTGTTATTGATGGTAATCTTACTATTAAAGGAATTAAGAAAAATATTTCTTTCCCAGCATCAACTTCTGTAGAAGGAAATACTATGACATTAAACAGTGAAGTTTTTACTATCAATCGTACAGATTGGGGTGTAAATTATGGATCTAAATCAGTATTTGAAAATTTAGGTGACAAATTCATCTTAGATGATATCGAGCTAAAAGTTAGCTTAAAAGCGACTAAAGCTTAATCCAAAAAGATTTTATAAAGCAAAAAAGTCCAGCATTTAAAATGTTGGACTTTTTTTATTTCTGAATTGAATCCATCAAACAAGATCTTCTATTGCCTGAGTAATATTTTCATATTTAAATTGAAAACCTGTTTTCAAAATTTTATCACAACATACTCTTTGACTGCTAAAAAGAAGCATATGCATTTCTCCAAGAACAAGTTTCATAGCAAAACGAGGAATATTGGGTAGTATTATTTTTTTCTCCATTTGGTCAGCTATAACCATTGTTAATTTATGATTAGAAATCGGATTTGGAGCGACAGCATTATATAAGCCATTTAATTCTTCTTGAACCACGTGCATAAACATTTTTGCTAGATCTTCTACATGTATCCAGCTTTGCCATTGCTTTCCATTTCCAAACACAGCTCCCATTCCTTGCTTTATAGGTTTTGCTATTTTAGGAAATGCACCTCCATTATCAGAAAGAACCAATCCTATCCTTAGTAAACTAACCTCTATATTTAGTGTATCAAACTCTTGGACAGCCGATTCCCATTTTTTCACCACTTCTCCTAAAAACCCATTATCAACTTTATTGGAATCTTCCATATAATAATTCTGAAAAGAATCTGGGTAAATCCCAATCGCACTAGCTGATACAACTTGACGTATCGAATGTTTTATTTTTTTTAATGACTCTAAGATTAGTGAAGTTGTAAGAACACGACTGTCAATAATTTCTTTTTTATAACTGCTCGTCCAACGTTTCGCTACTGTAGCACCCACAAGATGAATAATAACTTCGACGTCTTTAAAACAATCTAAATCAATTTCTCCAGAACTTGGATTCCAATAATATCCTTGATAATTCTTTTCAGATGTCAGTTTATTTTTACTTGTAGTAAGATAATTGACATCAATAGAAGATTGATGACATAACCTTACAATTTCCTGACCAATAAGTCCGGTTGCGCCAGTAATTAAAACTTTCATAATAAAGTAATTTATTGCAAAGTAATACGAGGGTTTAACATAACCTACCGATTTATTATAGGTTTAACACACTAAGAAAACTGTATTTTAATTTTCTAAAATCCATTATCAACCGTTCATTATTTTAGTAGCTCGAAGCATTTCTCTTTTGCCAGGAGGTCCAGGAAGTCTTTCTACAGTAAAACCTACTTCTTGCATCGCACGCCTTACGCTTCCCTTTGCAGAATACGTAACTAAAACCCCATGATCTAAAAGTGCATCATACATCTTTTTAAAGATATCTACTTCCCATAAAGTTGGCTGTACTCGAGCTCCAAATGCATCAAAATAAATCAAGTTATAACAAGATTTATCATCAATATCTTCAAAAAACTGTTGTCTCTTGGTAAGAAAAAATGAATCCGTTATAGCATGTTGATCCCCCCAAGAAGATTGATGAAAATGATCAAAAACAGCTACCTGATCTTGAGCTGATAATTGCTTTAAGTAATTCAGACATTTCACCTCTTCCATCAAAACAGGATACGCCTCTACTCCAACATAATATAATTTTTGAGAAACTTTAAGTGCTTCTAAATATGTTATAAAGGCATTTAAACCGGTACCAAAACCTATTTCTAAAACATGTAACTCTGGAAATGCTTTTGATGCTAAAACATGATCAAAACCCTTATCTATAAAAACATGTTTTGCCTCATTGATAGCTCCATGTTTAGAATGATAATGCTCATCAAGTTCCGGAAAATGAATAGTAGTAGAACCATCAGAAGTAGTAATAATCTCCCTTTTTAGATTCTTTTTCATTATTGTTTTACTAAAACTCCATCTGCCATAAAAGAATATGTTTTCTTAGGAGCAGTAATTGCTGCTATCTCAGTTTCTGATTTTCCTGCATCAGAAGCTAAATGACGTAATTCTTCCACAGAAGTTTCCGAGACATACGCCTTACCCTGAACAATTATTGTGTCGTTCTCTATATCCTTTGGAACAAAAAAACCATAATCTTTAAATTTCACCATTGTCTCTTGATCATTTCCTAAAGCAACTTTCATCCAACATCCTTTAGCTTTACAAACATCGTTTACTGTACTAGAAAAAGCGATATCAATAGTATCTCCTTCACTAAGATTTTCATATCTCTCTGCTATTGCATCCTTATAAAGAACTGTTTCTGATGAAACTTCTCCTCCAAAATTATCATATTGACTTAGTGTTACATCCGCAATTGAGAAAGATTCTTTTTCTTTTTGAACAGAATTACAAGATACTAGAAATGATAATCCGGCAAAAAATAGTGTGATTTTTTTCATGATACATTATTATTAATGATGTTTAGCAAAATTAAACATTTTTAAAATTCTTAATTTATAAGAAAAGGGTATTTTTGTTTAAAATATTAAATGAGTATATAGATCTATTATTATTTTAGAACTAATACAACAATTAATAAAAACTTTCATAACCCAATAAATTAAGTATCGGATGAGAAATGCAGTTCCGCAAGAGATCGAAATTACCAAGATAAATGAATCAAAAATCAGTCAAGTAGATTTTGAAAACTTAGCTTTTGGTAAAGTTTTTACAGATCATATGTTCATATGTGATTATGTCAATGGCGAATGGCAAACACCAAAGATTGTCCCTTACGGACCTCTAACACTGGATCCATCTGCTCGAGTATTTCATTACGGGCAAGCTGTTTTTGAAGGAATGAAAGCTTATAAAGATGATCAAGGTGATACTTTCTTGTTTAGGCCAGATGAAAACTTTAAACGAATTAACAAGTCTGCTGAGCGATTAGCAATGCCAGAATTTCCCGAAGAGTATTTTTTTGACGGACTAAATACGTTATTAAAACTAGATAATGAATGGATCAAATCTGGTTTTGGTAACTCCTTATATATACGCCCATTTGTAATCGCTACACAACCCAGTGTTTCTGCATCAGAAGCTGATGAATATCGTTTTATGATTATTTGTTCACCTGCACAATCTTATTATAGTGGTGATGTTAGTGTATTAGTTGCAGAAAAATTTAGTCGATCTGCAAGCGGAGGTTTTGGATATGCTAAAGCTGCCGGTAATTATGCGGGGCAATTTTACCCAACCAAACTAGCTAAAGAGCGAGGGTATCAACAAATTATCTGGACAGATTCTAACACTCATGAATATGTGGAAGAGGCTGGAACCATGAATGTTTTCTTCAGAATTAATGACACTTTATTGACAGCTCCCGTTAGTGATAGAATCTTAGATGGGATTACTCGTAAAAGTTTGATTGCATTAGCAGAAAAACAAGGATATAATGTAGAGGTACGCCCTATAAAAGTTAGTGAGGTTGTAGATGCTTTTAAAAATGGTAGTCTTAAAGAAATTTTCGGAGCAGGAACTGCGGCAGTAGTAAGTCCAGTAAAAGCATTCGGTTATAAAGGAGAGCATTATGAGCTAGAAAAACAAGAAAATTCATATGCTTCCCATTTTAAGAAAGCTCTTATGGATATTCAGTATAATAAAGCTGAAGATGCTTTTGGATGGAGAACGAAGGTGTAATTACTGAACTAAGATTAACAAATTACGAATTTATATAATCAAAAATGCCTCAAGAGAATTCCTGAGGCATTTTTTGATTTATAATTATCGGTCTAAAATCTCCTTGATATTCGGTTTGAAATAATTAGGGCCTTTTAGCACTTTACCATCTTCTCTATATATCGGTTTTCCATCTTCTCCCAATTTACTCATATTACTTCGTTGTATCTCTGCAAACACTTCTTCTATTTTATGTTGCATTCCATGTTCTATAATAGTACCGCATAGAATATAAAGCATATCACCTAATGCATCCGCCACTTCTACCAAATCATTATTTTGTGCAGCCTCTAGATATTCTTCATTTTCTTCTTTCATTAAATTAAAGCGAAGTGTGTTTTTAGCTTCTCCTAAATCTGCAATAGGCTCATTTTTATATCCTATCTCGAATGCTGTATGAAATTCCTGTACAGCAGCAATTTTATCTTTCATGTATTTCCTCTAATAAGTTATCTTTGCTGTAAAAATAGCATAAATATGTTTAGTACTGGTCAATGGATATTTGCAGGATGTTTTGTAATAGCTTTTATTGTTTTAATGATTATCAGCTACCGAAAAGATCTTAAACTACATCGCAAATACTACAAAGGCAGTATTTTTATTCTCGTTGGTTTTATTATCTTTATTTTACTGCTTTTCGTACTAAAAACGTATTTAAGGCCAGAATAAAAACTATACCCCTAGTTTTCAATTAAATAGTAATTCCTATTACCTAGGATCATTGGATCAGTAGGAAGGTGTTGTTATGGTGTTTTTTTAGATACCTTTAGAAATATACCTTGTATTGGGTATGGGAAAATTACAATATAAAATGAACCTTTGTTCAAGCAGTTAATATTTAATTTTTAGTCGTTATGAATTATTGGAAAAAAAGAGCTGAGAAGTTCCAAGAACTAAAAGAAAAATATGATTCTTCTTTTCAAGAACCAAGTCCTAATGGTAGATACATTATTTTATCACAAAATGATCATAATGCTAATAGGATAGAAAAAAATATCAAACGTAGTGATCTTAATTATGAACCAATAAGCTATGACAAGGTTATAAGACAAAAAAAAAGTATTGATAATGTTCTTTCTGAAAAAAAAGTCATTGTAATTAAAAAAACAGGTATTGGTATCATCAAGCTATCTGATGAAGAATTTAAATCCTCCAATAAACATTCAGACTTCTTAATAATCCCTGACTTAAAAATTCAAAATTCTAATCATCAGTCCTCAGAAGAAATCTTAACTCACAATGACCCAAATGCCAAGATGACTTATGGAATTAGAATGGGAGAAATTAAACTTGATTCTCATTTTAAAGGAAAGCAAGTTTCAATAGCAATACTTGACACAGGAATAGATAAAAAACACCCAGATTTAAAAGACAAGATTGCGGATGGAAAATCATGGGTTGATAATGAAAATGATTTTTGTGATACAAACGGTCATGGTACACATTGCGCTGGTATAATTGTAGGAGGAGTGGACTCCAATGGACTAAGGTATGGAGTTGCTCCAGAGGCTAAGTTATACGTTGGAAAAGTGTTAGATCATAATGGGGAAGGTTTTTTATCTAACTTACTATGTGCTATAGACTGGGCTATAAAAAATGAATGCAACATTATATCAATGTCTTTAACCTCCAAATTATACGACATTAGTAATGCTGTACATTCTGACTTATTTGAAAAAGCAGAGAAAAAAAGAATTGTTATGATTGCAGCCGCTGGTAACAATAGTGATCATTCTTCTGGTACGACCCATATAATATCAAACCCTGCTGCTTCACATTCTGTAATTGCGGTAGGAGCAATTGACGAATATTACAAACTATATAACAAAAGTAATGTTGGGGTATATCCGAGACTACCTTTAGGCTTTGTAGCACCAGGAGTAGATATTTATTCAACTTGGTTATCTGAAAATGGAGAAAGAAACTATAAAACTTGTACCGGAACAAGTGCTTCCGCTCCATTTGTTGCAGGTATATTCGCTTTAACAATTTCAAAATTTCATAACAACAGAAGAATCAATAGTTACAGACGTAGAGCTAGTCCGGAACAATTATTAAACGCAATTAATAGAAATGTTTTAGATCCATGGGACAATTCTAATCTATATGGTATTGGACTTCCACTTGCGCCTAAATAATAACTAATAACCAAATATTTATAAAATGTCAAACTTACACATCGGAAATGTTGATCTTACTGATAAAGAAAACTTTCAATTTTTATACGGAAGCCAACTTTACGGAACTCTTTTTGGAATTTATGGGAAATTTACCACAGCAAACGCTGATGAAGGATATTATATAAAAGAAATAGAGTTCAAAACAATTAATTATAAAGGAATATTGGATATTAACATTTCTGAAATTAAACGACCTGAATCTAAAGATTACCAACCTCCTCAAGATCCAGATGCTAATGAAGAAAGTCCAATGCCGACACCACAAAAAGTTCTAGTTTTCCTAATAGAAGTTCAAGCATTAAAAACTGCAGATTCAGATATCCAATACATGAACTTTATTCATCAAAATGGTGGTAATGAAAACGGTATAAAAGTTGGCAAAAACAATTTTTTACATTTTGATAGAAGATTAAAGAAAATACACGAGAATGGAGAAGCATTAAAAAACAATGTTTTTGATTCGGAGTTTTATTATAGAGAAGGGATTCTTCTAGATGGAGAGCAATATCCAGAAGTATGTCCAAAACCAAAAACTCAATCTGATGGACCTGTTAGTTTATTAATGTCTCATTCAGGAGGAATTTGCCCTAGAGGCACTGTTAAAATAAGATAGTTATAAATGATAAAAATATTATTCTTTATTTCACTTTACGGTTGTTGTTTTCTTTCAACAACCGTTTATTCATTTTCCAGTAACAAGCAAACTCAAGAGTTGATCATTAATAACATTGTTAACCTAGAGTATGAGAATGCAAATAGATTAATAGAAAAAATTGAAGATTGGCAATTAAAAGAAAGTTTAAAAAATTTAAATCTAATACTATACAACCAAGGTCAAGAGATTCAAGATTCCACTTCGGTTAGTTATCAAATAAATCTAAATACCAAAGACAAGCTTCTTCTTACTCTTAATAATCTTGCATTCGGATATAATGAATTGTTTCACAAACCCAATGAAGGAACATCTTTTACTTACTTTTTTGAGGCTTACCGATTGGCAAAAGAAAAAAATGACACTAATTTAAGAATACTAAGTTTATTAGGTATACTTGAATATTATCACTATGAATTTGTTCTAACTAGCAGACAATACGAAAAATACTTATTAGAACTCAAAAGTGTTGCAAAAACTCCAATTTTATATTCTTGGTATTATTTACATTACATCTATTTCAAATTAGAAAGTACTAACGAAAATGAACGAGAAGTATCTAATGAAATAGATAAACTCGAACAACAAATCAAATTGTTAAAAAAAAATCATAGAATTAGACCACTCTTTCTTTCGCTAAAAGCTATCAACTTAGGAAGACAAGGGAAAATAGAAGAGTCCAAAGAATTTCATCTAAAAACTTTAAAAGAATCTGCTGATTTTCCGTTTTTAAAATACATTAGATTCAGAACTTGCTATAAATTAGCCGAATTATACAATACTAACTACTATACTGAGGATGGTTTGAAATATATTAAAATGGCCGAAGAACATATTGATATTTCAGATAAACTGAGAAGTCAAGTTTTTATATCAAAATATATATCCGAAAATTATAAAGCTTTAGCCGAAAAATATATTGATTCTTTTAACGCATTAAAAAAAAATAAAAATTTATTCAGAATTGACTCAATGGCTCAAAAAGCTTTCTTGAGCTATCGAGAATCCTACACAAAATTCACACGATCTGTTCAATTAGAACATGAGCTGGATTATCAAAAAAACACTTCAGACAATATTAAACTTAACAAACAACTTCAAACAGCAGAAAAAGAAAAACAAATCCTAATAGAACAACAACAAAAGAAACGAAACCAAAACATAGCGATTGGTTTAGGCGGATCTTTAATCTTAGGAAGTACTATTGCGATTCTTATCTATAGAAACACCAAACGAAAACAACGTATCGCCGAGCAAGAACGGGAGATCGAAATTCAAAAGACAGAAAAACTACTCAAAGAACAAGAACTTACGACGATTGATGCTATGATTTCTGGACAAGAAAAAGAACGACAACGATTGGCTAATGATCTACATGATAATCTAGGTAGTACACTAGCAACCGTAAAACTGCATTTTGATCACCTGAAAAACAATCGAAATAATCCAAAAGTAGAAAACATAGAAGAGTTATATAGTAAAACAAACAACCTACTAGATGAAGCGTATAAAAAAGTTCGTACTATTGCCCATGAAAAAAACAGTGGTGTTATGGCCAAACAAGGATTATTACCTGCTGTTAGAAACCTTGCAAAAAAAGCTTCTAATGGTAATATATTACAAATTGAAGTTCAGGATTACGGACTAGATGAACGATTAGACAATGCATTAGAGATTTCTATTTTCAGAATTATTCAGGAACTGATTACCAATACTATCAAACATGCCAACGCTTCAGAAATTGGTATTTCTCTTACTAATCACTACTCTTTATTGAATATCATTGTAGAGGACAACGGAAAGGGGTTTAATGCGAAAGTATTACCCGAAAAAGATGGAATGGGATTAAAAAGTATTGAAAAACGTATAGAACATCTAGAAGGAACTTTTGAGATTGATTCTACCATAGGAAAAGGAACTAACATTATTATAAATATACCTATATGATCACAGTAGCCATAGCAGAAGATCACCAATCACTTATCGATGGAATAGATTTACTTCTCAAATACGAAGAAGAAATAAGCATTATCGGAAAGGCAAATGATGGCGAAGAATTGTTAGCTATTGTTAGAAGAAAACAACCCAAAGTAGTACTTATGGATATCCGTATGCCCAAAATTGATGGTATTGCAGCCACTAAAATCATAAAAAAGGAACTACCATACACTAAGATTATTGCTTTCTCTATGTTTGATCAAGAAGATGCTGTGAGACAAATGGTGGCTGCGGGAGCGTCTGGATATTTATTAAAAAACTCCCCTTTAGAAGAAGTTTTAACTGCTATACAAGAAGTTATGAAAGGTAACACATATTATGACGCTTCTATTGATCCTTCTTTTTTTTCTGAAGAGACAAAACAACAAGTAAAGAAACAGGTGCTTTCTAAAAGTGAACGTGAAATACTAACGCTTATTGGCCAAGGAAAAACCTCATCCGAAATAGCAGCAATTCGCTTCAACTCTGTATCAACTGTAGAAACACATCGTAAAAATATTATACGAAAATTAGGGCTGCAAGGAAAAGGAGAATTGCTTCGATATGCTATTGAAAAAAAATATGATTTTTAAAAGACTAAAGCTTATCCAATACAAATCAAAAATACCCTATTACGGGTATTTTTTTATGCTCATTTCGAAGGTAGATTTGATGTAAACAAAAAATACCATTCAAATGAAAAATTTTTATCTAATTACAATTATTGGAATACTATGTTGCTACAGTTGTAGCGAAGACAATGGCGATTCAGGAAATTCAGGGATATCTGATCCTGCGCAAATTGCTACTATTATGAACGACAATTTAGTATTACCTCCCGGTTCTTTTACGGTAGATCCAAATACCGTACAAATTGATGAATCCATAACTATTGGTAATGGTTCTTCTAGCATTGTGCCATTAGCTTCTGGACAATCCATGACTAATTCTATATCATTTAACGCTCCAAACGGAAATGTAAATGCTGTAGGAATGCGATTCGGTACAACAGGGCCTATTTATTTTGTTCCTGTAAATACCAACGGTGCTACTGCTGGTACTGGAAATTTTGATTTTTTAATCAATCAAGGAATCTGTGCAGATTTATCACAAGTATGTCATGATATCAAATGCTATGAATTTGCACAAACATCTTCTGGAAATATCTCTAGAGCGAACATAAGAGATGTAGCTATGCTCTGCGGTAATTGTGATGAACCTTCGTGTCAAGGTTTAGTTGACGCGTCTGATTGCGGAGGATTAGCTGGACAAGACGGAAGTCCGAGATTCAACCTTACTTGGTCCGGCAGTGCTGATTTAGATTTGTACGTTCAAGATCCGAATGGTGAAACTTTATCTTTTAACAATCCACAATCAAATTCTGGAGGTGCATTAGATATAGATTGTACAGGAAATTGTTCAGGTGGTAATTCAGAGAATATCACTTGGGCCAATGGAGGTCCTTCAGGCACATATCAATTCTACGTAAATATTTTTAGTGGAAGCGCTACATCATATACTATAACTGTAAGAGATAATGGTAACACTGTAAATACATTTAATGGTACTATCAGTAGTGGAAATTCTAACACATTAACATACACAAAAAACTAGACCTTTATTTTTTAGTGAGTCAAGTTAGCTAAGAAAATACCCCTAATTGGGTATTTTTTTTTGCTAATCTCCTGCCTAGTTTTAACAAAACTTTTAAATATTTTAATTATGACTAAATTGAAACTTTCAGATTTTGAAATTGACAATGTTTCTAAGAACTACAATTTCAGAAGGACATTTTATTCTGCTTTATTAGTATCATCTCTAGCAGTAACAACTTCTTGTACTACTGACAGTCCCGTTTGCACCGATAGCAATAGTGGGGATGCGGTAGGAGCTGGTGTTAACTGTGCGGACTCAGATTAATTTACTCGAATTTTAAAAAAACAAAAGAAGTTACCTTGTTATTCAATAAAATTGTAACTGGAAAAATACCCTCTTTTGGGTATTTTTTTGCACGTAATTCAATACTAATTTTAACATAACACTAAACAATAAAAGTTATGATTAAAGTTTTTACATTCTCTAAAAGATTACTCAAAGATTTAAAAAAGACAACTATAAATAAGATTTACACTACTGCTTTTTTAGTTTCGTTTTTTTTAATCTCCTCTTGTTCTTTTCATCAACCGATGAATTTATAAAAGTTACTATTTAAATCCTTCTTTATAATAAAACACCACGTATGAATCTGCAAGAAATATTACATCCAATTACTACAGATGTCTTTTTTAATGAATATTTTGAAAAAAAACACCTAATAATAAAAAACAGAAACAGAAGTTTCTTTGATCAATTGCTATCTATTCAAGATTTAGATTCTATTTTATTTTCACAAACTAATCATCACCCAGATTTTAGATTAGCTGATCATTCTAAAACCGAAAAACCAGATTCTAAAGAATATACCATAAAAGATTCTGATATTATAGATCCCCTAAAATTCTCTAACGCATTCGAAAATGGAAGCACTTTAGTAATGTCTGGACTGCAAAATAAAATTTACAGTTTAAGAAAATTAACTAATGAATTAGAGACATTTTTTAAACATAAAATACAAACAAACATCTACCTAACTCCAAAAAAATCCCAAGGGTTTTCTACTCATTACGATACTCATGATGTATTTATATTTCAGTTTGAAGGTTCTAAGCATTGGCGTATCTATGACCAACCTGTTCTATTGGCTGATAAAACAACTCCTTTTAACAAAGAAGAATTCATTCCAGGTAAAGTAATCGACGAATTCACCTTGGAAAAGGGAGACGTATTATATATCCCAAGAGGAATTGTTCATGACGCCTATTGTACTAATCAAAATTCTGGGCACATTACTACAGGTATCATTGGCAAAACTTGGGCAGAACATTTAGCAGAAGTTCTTTTAGAAAAATCTAAATCCATATTACCGTTAAGGAAATTCACAAAATTTCATTCTATTAACGAAAATGATAAAAATGAAGAGATTATCGAAGTTACCAATGTTGTTACAGAACTCATCAAAAAATTACAACAAGATGATGAGATTATTGATGACTTTTATAGTAGGCAAAAAGCTATCGCACAAGGCCAACTAAGTCAAATAGTGAATATTGATTGTATTAATAAAGATTCTAAAATCAAGATTCGAGAAAAGAACAAATTTAGAATGATCAAAAACTGCGAAAAAATAGATGTGAAATTTTATGATCTAAAACTATCTATGCCAATACAATGTGAATCATTTCTTAATGTACTTATAAACGAAAATCAAGCATTACCTATCCATAAAATCCATTGTAATCTTGATGATGAAAGTAAAATTCTAGTAACCCGGCAGCTATCTAAAATTGGAATACTTGATATTGCTTCTTAAAGTAGCTTAAAAAAATCACCTTCTAAGGGAATTAACTTAGAAGGTGATTTACATAAATAAAATATCTTCTTACTAGTTTACCTCTGGCAAGAAACCATAAGTCTTACTATATTCTAACATTTGAGTAACAAAATCTTTCGGTTGTGTTACATTTATCTTAGTAATTTCTCCATTCTCATTCATTTCAGGAACTAATACTGGATTTACAAAACCACTATAAGGAGCAGAAGTAAATTGTTCGTTCCTTTTTAGGACTTCTGCATGAATATCTTGATCCACCTTCACTCCATAACCTTCTACTAATGCCTCAGCTGCCTTAAAATCACCTTCGGATTTAATACGTTGTGTCTCTCTTAGAAGACGACCAAAAATTTCACGTAGCTTTGTATAATCATTAATATTATAATATGTTTTCCCTTCTCTAGTCACTTTTTCGATCACATTATCTTTTTCTCCTTGTTCAAAAGCCCAAGCACTCACCCATTGGCGATTACGCATATGCGCTTCTTCTACATCATCACCTAAATTAAGGCGAATTAACTGTGTCATTAATCCATTTCTTATATAACCATCATAAGCTGCTTTTCCAACTTTTTCCCAATCATCAACCAATCCTAATTCTTGTAATTTTGGATCCATTAAATAATATAACCCTACTAAATCGGCACGCCCTTCTTCCATAGTAGATGCGTAATTCTTTAACGTCTCTTTAGTTTCACCAACTCCAGGATTTAGTTGTCCAGAAGCATGTCCGACAACTTCGTGTAAAGCTGTATGCAATTTATCTCCCAATTGCCCATATTTCTCTTCTAATTCGTATTCTTCATCATCGTGAACAAACTCTTTAAGACGACCTGATCCACCAGCATTATTATAGGCATTAATAATATTACCTAAAGAAACTGATTTAGATCCAACTGCTGCTCTAATCCAATTAGCGTTAGGAAGGTTTACTCCGATTGGTGTACTTGGGGATGCATCACCTGCTTCTCCAGCAACTGTAACTACTTTATAAGTTACTCCAACTACACTATCTTTTTTGTGCTCATCCATTAATGGAGAATTATCCTCAAACCATTGTGCATTTTCTGATAAAACCGCCATTTTCTTAGACATATCAAAGTCTTTGATCTGTACTATTGTTTCATAAGAACCTCTATATCCCAATGGATCATTATATACTTCGATAAAACTATTGATATAATCAATATTACCTTCGGTAGCTGCAGTCCATGCTACATTATAATCATCCCATGTCTGTAAATCACCAGTTTTATAATACGCTATCAATAATCCTAATGCATCTCCTTGTGCTTTATTTTCCGCAACTCCTTGTGCCTTTTCTAACCATTTGATGATCTCATCAATAGCAGCTCCATATAAACCTCCAGATTTGTATACTCTTTCTTTTAATGCTCCATTTTCTTTAATTAGCTGAGAATTTAAACCATATGATAAAGGTTTTTTAGGATCTGGAGATTTCATATTAGCGTAAAAAGAAGTAACATCCTTATTAGTAACACCAGGCCCATAAAAATTAACTGCTGATGAGGCTACATTATCTACTCCTTTTGCTTGATTTACCTTTTTAGAGTCATCCTCATTAAAAATTACGTTCGTGGCATCTTCTGATAATTCAGTCTTAGTTTCTGCTAAAAGAGATACTAAATAATCCTTATCAAATTCTGGCTTGATTTTATCATTACTATAATGATGATGAATTCCATTAGAAAACCATACTCTCTTTAAATATGTTTCAAAAAACTTCCAATCATTAGTAGTTTTATCTCCTGCATAAGAGGTATACACTTTTTCTAAAGACTTTCTAATTGCTAGGTTATGGCGATAGTTTTGATCCCACATAATATCTCTTCCACTTAAACCAGCTTGTGTAAGATAATATACTAACTTTTGTTCTTTAAGAGAAAGATTTTCCCATCCCAGAATTTGATATCTAAGCACTTTAATATCTGAAAATTGCTCCACAAGATGATCGAATTTTTCTTCTTTCACTTCTTGTTTTGTTTCTTCTTGATTAATCTGATCCTGTATACTTGGATCCTTTTTACAAGCAATTAGCATTACACTAACTGTCATAAAAAATATTATACGATTAAGTTTCATTTGTTTATGTTTATTGTTTCCAGCAAATGTAACGAAATAAAAAAAATCACTTTTTTAAATACTTACCAAGTCCTATCTTAATAAGACATAAAACTAATAACATCATAACCTATTGGAAATCTTAAAACTAAAACCCATTTTAAAAATTGATTATATTAGCTTCTGAAAAGATCTAAACTAACTAACATGAAAATCATAAAATATCTATTCTTTCTTCTACTTATCTTAATTATTGGTGGTAGTGCTTATGTCGCTATGATTGATGGTAAATTTCAGCTAGAAGAAAGTAGAGTAATTGACGCACCTGATGAACTCCTTTTTAACACTGTTAATGAATACAAAACATGGAAAAAATGGAACCCTTGGATGGATAATTCTGATGATTTAATTTTAGGATACGGAAACCAGACCAGTGGTAATGAAGCTTCTTATAGCTGGAAAAGTGAAACACAGGAAGATGGAAAAATGAAGACAGTAAAAGTTGCACCTTTTTCTAGTATCGAACAAAAACTCTCTATAGTTCTTCCGGTAGTTGATGAAATTACTAATGACGTTTATTGGAATTTTGAAAGACTTGAAAGTAATAAAACTAAAGTCACTTGGGGAATCAAAGGAGAACAAGGCTTTATGGAAAAATTATTTTGGATGACAAAGGATAGTACTATGTCTGAAAGTTTAAGACCTATGTACAAAGAAGGACTAGAAAAACTAGATTCGTACGCAAAAGAAAAAATGAAAGAATATTCTATCAATGTTGATGGAGTTACAGAACACCAAGGTGGTTTTTACATGTATATGGCTACTGCATCATCTATTGCGGAAATTTCTCAAAAAACGGAGCAAATGATTCTTTCGGTCGTATCATATGTGCAACAGAATAAACTTCCACAAACTGGTATGCCTTTTACTCTTTATAATGAATATAATGAAGCTCAAGGAACGGCTATTTATTCGACGGGAGTACCTATTAGAGAAGAAGTAATTACGCCTTCTGACAGTAATATTTTATGTAGCTCATTACCTAAACAAAGAGTTGTAAAGATAACTTTAAATGGAGATTATATAAACTTAAAAGAAGCTTGGGAGACTGGCTATAAATATATAGATCAAAATGGACTAGAAGCTAATCCAGAGTCTTCTGCTTTTGAAGTTTATAGGTCTAATGCAACCTTACAACCAAATCCGGCAGCTTGGATCACAGAGATTTATATACCGATAAAATAATAGATACTTATACTAAATGAAACAATTACTTCTTGTATTTATAGGAGGAGGCACAGGTAGTGTAGCAAGGTTTCTTATCAGTAAATACCTAAATAATGAAGCTACTGGAATTCCTTATGGAACTTTTGCAGCAAATATTCTGGGGAGTTTTCTGATTGGTACTATATTAGGACTAGCTCTAAAAAACAATGTTTTATCTCAGAATACCATTCTATTTCTCGCCACAGGTTTCTGTGGAGGATTTACAACATTTTCCACTTTTGCCTATGAAAACCATATGCTTTTAAGATCTGGTGACTTTATAAACTTTGGTTTATATGCTATAGGTACTTTTGTGATAGGATTTCTTTTAGTATTTTTAGGAATGTGGATAGCAAAAATGATATAAAGATTTTTATCCGCTTAAACACCATAAAGAATAAATGAAAAAAATAGAAGCGATCATTCGTAAATCAAGATTTAAAGAAGTTAGAGATGCATTGCACGAAATAGAAGTGAACTTCTTTACGTACTGGGATGTTACTGGCGTAGGTAATGAACAAAAAGGTCACGTATATCGAGGCATTAGCTATAGCACTACAGATATACAGCGTAGGTATCTATCCATAGTTGTTTCTGATGAATTTGAACAAAAAACTGTTGAAACAATTATCAATGCAGCTAAAACCGGAGACGTAGGAGATGGAAAGATTTTTGTGTCAGAAATACAAAACACCTACAGAATACGAACTGGTGAACATGGTAATCAAGCTCTAAACTAATTTTTTTATACATATATTGAAAAGGCTTACCTATTGGTAGGTCTTTTTTGTTTAAGTGATATTCTTAACTTTTATTTTTAAATAATTTAACAAATTATAGACCTTAAAGTCACTTTTTTATCTCCTTTTTCTAAAAACCCACTTTCAAAATTCTTAAAAAATCACGAATTAAACATTAATGTCTAATTTTTTAAGGGCATAAAATTGAAAATATGTAAAAATAACTACTCAACCCCTATTTTTTATTGGGGTAAAATTGTTTTAACATAGTTTTACAGCTCCAATTAAAAACAAATTAATACCAATTAATGTTTATTATGAAAACAAAAACCGTAACAAAACTTTTCAAAAAAGTATGCCTTTTTTCTCTTGCGCTAGTTAGTTTAACCACCGTAGCACAGGAAGAGGAAGAAAAAAAATGGTTCGATAACTTTTCGGTTAATGGATCCGTTGATGGATATTTTAGATATAATTTTGGGGCACAAAATGACAACTCCACAGCACCAGCAACTTCTTTTGCTAATCAATCTGGATTTGCTTTAGGAATGGCTAATCTAATACTTGGCTATGAAGGGGAAAAAGTAGGATTTGTAGCTGATCTTGTATTTGGCCCAAGAGGTGAAGATGCTGTATTTCTTTCAGATGGTTCTTCTCAAATCGTAAACCAGTTATATGCATACTGGAATGTATCTGAGAAAGTTAAACTTACTTTTGGAAATTTTAATACGTTTCTAGGTTACGAAGTAATATCACCTACAGGTAACTTTAACTATTCAACATCATATATGTTCTCTTATGGACCTTTTTCTCATACAGGACTTAAAGCAGATTTTGCAATCAATGATAATTGGTCTGCAATGGTAGCAGTTATGAATCCAACAGATTACACAGAAAATAACCCTTTTGACACCTATATTTTTGGAGCACAAGTTGGGTATGCTGCTGATAACGGTAGTGCATATTTAAACTTTAGATATGGAAATGAAGGTGAACCAGGATTAGTAGGACCAACTTTTCAGGTGGATCTTACTACAGGTTGGGATCTTTCAGAAAAATTTTACTTAGGAGTAAACACTACTTATTTAACTACAGAAGATCAAGGAGATGCTGATGCATCTGGATTTTATGGCGTAGCATTATACCCGCAAGTAAAAGCAACTGATAATTTTAGTATTGGATTAAGAGGTGAATACTTTTCTGTATTCAACGGAGGCTTAGTTGATGTAGTAGGTTTAGATGCCGAAGGTGATGGTAGCGTAATTGCTGCGACACTTACAGGAAGTTATGATATTGGTGACCTAACGCTTAAGCCTGAATTAAGATTAGATTCAACTTCTGAAGATTTCTTTTCGGATAATGATGGAGAAGCAACAAAAAGCCTTTCATCTTTTGTTCTTGGAGCCATCTATAAATTTTAATATATTATAGTTTAATATATTTGTTTGTTTATGCAAAAAGCGCTCTGTTTATTCAGAGCGCTTTTTATTTATTTGTTTACTTCGTGTATATCATATTTCTTAACTCCCACAGGTATTTCTAACTCTAAATGATTTTCTTCTGGAGGAATTGGGCAAGAATATCTTGCACTATAAGCACAATATGGATTATAAGCCATATTAAAATCAATAAGAATTATATCTCCCTCTGGTATCTTAAGATCTATAAAACGCCCTCCTCCATAACTAGTTTCTCCATTGGTTAGATCAGTAAAAGGAAGAAAAAGATAATCTTCATATTCTGATTGTGTCTTTAAACCTTGATTTTGATATATATTCAATGTCCATTCTTTTTCTTGAAGTGTAAAATGAGCTTCTCCAAACTTAACATAAATAGGTTCTCTATCCGTTGTAGTTTTCATAATAAACGGAGTCTCATATGGGGTTCGAACAAACTCTGCCGTAACACTATACGTGGTATCAATATGAAAAAAATCAAGCTCTTTAAATACTTTAAAATCTTTTGGGGTTAATGGTGATTCTTCTTCGGATGCAAACTCCTTATTAAGTTCATCCTGAAATATTAATATTTTTTTAATGGTCGTAGAATCTTGAGCCATCACATGACTAAAGAATAATATTAGTAAAAAAGATAATTTATGCACTGTCCCCTTATTTTTTTGCAAAAGTACAAAGCATTAACAATAAACAAGTTAATATTCTCTAAAATTGCTGTTAGTTTTTCGACAAAAGGTTACTTTTACCAGTTTTCAGAAAACCAACCATCAATACATTGAAAAAACTTTTCAGAAATTATATCGATACTTTTTCTGGCTTATCAAAAGAAGTTTGGTGGTTAGCACTTATTACCTTAATTAATAGAATGGGTGCAATGGTAATACCTTTTTTATCTTTGTATCTATCCGACAATCTATGCTTCTCTCTTGGCCAGATTGGTTGGGTAATGACTAGTTATGGACTGGGTTCTCTTTTAGGTGCTTGGGTTGGAGGAAAATTAAGCGACAGCATTGGTTATTATAAAGTAATTTTAGGTTCTTTACTATTAACAGGCCTCTCATTTTTTGTTGTTCAATATTTCACTAGTTTTTGGAGTATCTGTATCAGCTTTTTTGTATTAATCGCGGTTGCCGATGCTGCACGTCCTGCTTTTTTTGTAGCACTTAGTGCCTATAGCAAACCCGCAAACAAAACTAGATCTTTAACTTTTATTAGATTAGCGATAAACCTAGGGTTTTCTATGGCTCCTGCTTTAGGTGGTTTTATGATTGCAACAATTGGTTATTCTGGATTGTTCTGGGTGGATGGAGTCACTTGCATTATTGCTGGAATAATTATGATTAAGACCTTACATCCTAAAAAAGCTAGAATAATTGACAAAGAAATTATTGTAGATAATCCAACCCCAGCTTATAGTGATGGAGTTTATATGATTTTTCTAGTAGCACTAACACTCTTCGGGTTTATTTTTGTCCAGTATTTTTCTACAATCCCCTTGTATTACAAGGAAGTACACCTGCTTTCTGAAAGAAATATAGGATTAATCTTAGCTATGAATGGAGTGTTAATTTTTATTTTTGAAATGCCATTAATAGCCTATTTAGAATCCACTTCAATATCTAAAATTAGAAATGTAATGAACGGGTTTCTTCTAACCGGGATCAGCTTTATATTGTTATTAATAACTCCTTGGACTGGGATTGTCATTATAGGTATGATCATAGCAACACTTGGCGAGATGATTTCGTTTCCTTTTGGAAATGCTTTTGCTTTAGACAGATCTAAAAGAGGTAGACAAGGTGCATATATGGGATTATACAGTATGTCTTTTTCTTTTGCTCATATATTTGGACATAATTCTGGAATGCAATTTATAAATCAGTATGGTTATAATAACACTTGGATACTCATGACTATAGTTTCTGCAGTAGGAATACTTTTATTATTCATTGTAAAACAAAAAATCAATAAAGAAAATACTTTAAAGGCATTAAATTCTAATTAAGAAATAAATTATGAGATCTATATTATACGCCATTTTTCTATCAGCAATAATAATTAGTTGTCAAGAAAAATCTATTTTAAGTAACAAAGAACAAGTTAAGGTATTAAAGAAAGAGAAAACTTTCCCTAAACTAGAACCTAACAGATATAATGTAGCTTTTTTATTGATGGATGGGACTTACAATACCGAATTCACTGCTCCTTTTGATATTTTTCAACATACTCAATATCGAAAAAACATTAAACAAATGAATGTTTTTACAGTTGCCAATACAGATGAACCAATTACTACTTTTGAAGGTGTAAAAATAATCCCAGATTATAACTACTTAAAAGATGTCTTACCTAAAATTGATATTCTAGTAGTACCAAGTGCAGAGCATCATCTGGATACAGATTTAGAAGATGAAGCAATGATAAATTTTGTAAAAAAAGTGAATCAAACAGCTTCTTACATAACTTCACATTGTGATGGTGCTTTCGTATTAGCTAAAGCAGGAATATTGAACAATGTAGTTTCTACAACGTTTCCTAGTGATATTGACAAAATGCGAGAAATGTTTCCTGATTTGGATATAAGAAAAGAGGTATTATTTGTACATGACGGAAAATATATCACATCCGCCGGCGGAGCTAAAAGTTTTGAGGCAGCCTTATATTTATGTGAACATTTATACGGAGCGGAAATTGCTCGATCATTAGCAGGTGGGCTTGTAATTGATTGGAATTTAGAAAACATACCGCATTTGGTAATTTCAAAATAGATCTGGAGTACACTAAAAACATAAAAGCGCTCCGATCAAGGAACGCTTTCATCAATTTTAGGGCTAATTACGTACTCTCTTTAGCTTCAAGATTTGGGGTCTTTCAGACTAATGTCCTCACACCTAATAGGCCCTGATGTATTCCAAACTAAAATTTTAAATCCATATCGTCATACAATTTAAAATGTTAATTCTGGCCATACACCGAAGTATTTTTTAAGCACATGTAAATATATTGTAAAAAAATTGTTAACACAAAATTTTTAACGATAAAAAACAATAAAAATCGATGAAATACACAAAAATGTATTTATCAAAGGTTTTTTTATCAATAAAAATCGATTAAAGTTTTATTTTATACAGTAATTCTCCCCTTTATTCTTTAAAAAAATCTGTTAAAAAAGAAAAGCGATCTTTTTCAAGATCGCTTTTTCATACGGGGCAAATTACGTACTCTCTTTAGTTTTTAGATTCGGGGTCTTTAGACTAATGTCCTCACACTTAATTTATCCCAATGTATATTCCAAATTAAAATTTCAAATCCATATCGTCATATTTCTTGATATGTTAATTTCTACAATACACACCGTTCATATTTTACGTGTTATAAAGATATATGAATTTTTACTTCAAAACCGTAATCTAAAAAAAAGTTATTAACAAAATATCGATTAAGTGTTATTTACTATCGTTAAAATACGCAATAACTTACTTTTTAGTCAAAATTGAAATACTTTGAAGTCCCCAAATATTGTTTGATAATACCATTATATTCTTTTGAAACCCTTAGAGCTAAAGTCCCATCTATGTTATAAAGTGATTCTATTTCCTTATATCCTTGTTGAAGCATTTTTTCTAAATAAAAAAGGGCTGTTTCATCGTCTTGATCAATCGTACTTAATGAAATAATATTTCGGTATGATTCAAAATCATCTTTATCTACTATCGTACTCAGTATATTTAAAAATATTTTCCTGTCTTCTTCTTTCTCCTTATTAACTAATTCCTTTTTATAATCAGATAAAACGTTTTTTAGAAAACCTCTTAATCTTATTACCATATTCGTAACATGTACCCCTCCTTCTTTTTGCCTTTTTTCTAATTCAGTCATTTTATATTGCCACCAGCCAAGGTTATCATATTGGTTAAGCTCTATATCTTCCTCCAATGAAAAAAACAAAGACTGCCTTAAAAATATTTCTTGATTTTGATGTCTAGTTATAAGTCTCTTTTCTTTCTTATAGCTATTAACTTTTTTGATTTCTTTTTTTTCTTCTTTAAGGTTATCTACGTTAAAATAAGAATCATATCTACTCATCATTTGGGTTAGCTCATCATATGCCCGTATATACTTACCTTCTTTTTTCAGTAAAGAAACGAGTTCTTTATCTCTCTTATATCTATTAGCAATCCAAACAGAATCTTTTGGTATCATTCCCTTAGCCATAGCATCCAAGGTAAAATATGGTAATGCTTTTGATATTACCTCCGAAGATGGAAGTTCATCTTTACCATCAAAAAAGGAAACTTCAGAACTTATTTTTTTCCTTTTAAAATACTTATCAATATCTATAAAATCAAGCGTTCTAAAATTTTTGTCCCCAACCATTCCTACATATGAGAAATTCTTATTTCTACCTATTTTTTGATAATAGTTATAACTATCGCCAATAGCAATCGCGCCACTGAAATGTTTGTATAAAAGAGGCAATGAGGTATTTAGAGGAGCATCTTTCCCTACTCCAAAAACATACATTCTTTCATTTTGAATTGGAAAAAGAGAAACCATATGTTTTATAAAAAGAGCAATATAATTGGATTTTTCTTCGGAACTTAATTTTTCTGAATAATTAGAAACCACTACTATGTATCCAAACTCCTCTGCTGAATTTTTAAATACATTGGTAAATTCATTCATCCTTCCTGTACTGTCAAACCCAAAAAGTATTGGCCAACCTTTGTTTAAATCTAAAGATGTCGGTAAATAAATACTATAAACCCCTTTACTAGAAGGTACTGTCAATGAATCTATAACCTGTCCTTTTTTTAGTCTTAAAGTATTTTGACTATATGAATAAGTCACAGTACACAAAAACACATAAAACAATATATTCCTAATAGAAGTAAATTTCATATTTAAAAATTTTGACTAAAATAAGAGCAGCAAAAAAAATGCCATTCACATCTTTTATTATATAAAAGTGTATCTGAAATTATACTCCAATGTTCCCTAATTCTACACCTTCTGAGTAGGCAACTTTAATATCATGCTCGCTAAATGCTTTTTTAATCTCTTGATGGGTTATAAAGGTAACTTCCCAAAAATCATCGGGTTTTACATAAGGTCTTACAGCTATCAAAATATTATGAGAATCAAAATTTTCAATTCCAATTTCTGTTTTTGGTGAATCTAAAATTTTATCAATTGGAGCTATGGCATTCTCGATTACACGCTTAACCTTAGAAAAATCTTCATTATACGGCATTGTAACACCTATCTCTAAACGTACTACACCTCTCTTAGAGTAATTAGCAACAACATCATCGGTTATTTTAGCATTAGGAATAATTAAAACTTTATCTCCAGGAGTTATTACAACAGTGCTAAAAATACCTATTTCCTGAACCTTTCCAAAAGAATCACCAACCTGAATCCAATCTCCTGCTTCGTATGGTTTTAGAAACATAATTAAGATTCCTGATGCAAAATTACCTAAACTTCCCTGCAAAGACATCCCAATGGCAAATCCAACCGCAGCGAGAATAGCTAATAGCCCTGATAAATCTACTCCTAAAATTGTAACAATCGCAAAAATGACAGCTATCTTTAGAACTACCGATATAATCGAAAGCAGGAAAGGGCGCATAGTATCCGAAATACCCGTTTTTTCTAAGGTTTTATCTAATAATTGAAGTACTTTTTTAATGATTTTGAACCCTATCCAAAATACCAAAGCAGCTCCAATAATTCTTGGAGCGAAAAAGACAACTTTATCAATGGCTATTTCAAAATATTCGTATAATTTTTCCATGGTGCGATTTTTATAATATCTAAAATAGAAAAATAAAATAAAAAAACGCTCAGAGTTTTGCTCGAGCGTTTTTCTTATCCTTTTCCCGTACTATCTTTAGTTCTTTTGAACCAATGTCCTCACACAAGATTTTGATAAATTCTATACACTTATATAGGTATCAAATCTTATGCCAAAAAAGCAAATAACGAGCTCTAAATCAATTTATTTTCTGAAATAGCTCTTTTATATTTTTTTAGTTCTTTAGACACTCTTGGCGCCATCAAAAATAAACCGATCATATTAGGAACGAGCATAGAAAAAATCATTGCATCAGAAAAGTCAGTAACAGCAGTGAGACTAGCTGCAGAACCAATAATTACGCAGATACAAAATATACTTTTATAGATATATCCAGTGAACTTTCCTCTACCAAATAAATAAGACCAGGCCTGATATCCATAATAAGACCAAGAAATCATAGATGAAAAAGCAAAAAGGGTAACCGCAAAGCTTAATACATATGGAAACCAAGAAATACCACTCTCTAAGGCTTTAGCAGTAAGTAAAACTCCTTGCTCATCAGAGATTTCTGTTCCTACATCAATTTGTCCTGTAATTATGAGAACAATAGCTGTCATCGTACAAATTACCACAGTATCTATAAAAGGTTCCAATAACGCAACTAACCCTTCACTTGCTGCATATTTAGTTTTTACCGCAGAATGCGCGATAGAAGCTGAACCTATTCCAGCTTCATTAGAAAAAGCAGCTCTTCGAAATCCCTGGATCATCACTCCTATCATTCCACCTGTTATCCCTTCTGGACTAAAAGCTCCATTTATAATAGCATAAATAGCATCTGGTATTACTCTATAATTAATAGCTATAACGGTTATTACAGCTACTACATACAAAACAACCATGGAAGGCACTATTTTATCAGTTACCTTAGCGATCTTTTTTATACCACCAATAATAACAATACCGACCAGAATAGCCATTACTAATCCAAACAACCATCCTTTTCCATAGATAAAACTATTTTCAGCGCCTGTTACATGTTCGAATAATTTAAAAGCTTGATTAGCTTGGAACATATTGCCTCCCCCAAAAGATCCACCTACACACATAATTGCAAAAATTATGGCTAAAATTTTTCCTAGATTAGTAAGTCCTTTTTCTTTTAAACCTTTACTTAGATAATACATTGGACCGCCATACACCGTACCATTTTCGTCTATTTCTCTGTAAGCTACCCCTAAAGTGCATTCAACAAATTTGGATGCCATTCCCAAAAAACCTACTAAAATCATCCAAAAAGTCGCTCCTGCTCCTCCAATAGATAAAGCAATCGCTACACCTGCCACATTTCCTAAACCAACTGTTGCTGATAAAGCTGCAGTTAAAGCTTGAAAATGACTAACCTCGCCTATTTCACCTTCTATCCTAATTGTATCCGGTTGATCGCCTTCTTTTGTATAAACTGATTCTGACACCTCCAATGGAGCAGAGGATTCTAGATCATCATACTTACCTCTAACAATATTTATTGAAGTCCAAAAACTCTTAAAATTTATTCCTTTAAAATAGATTGTAAAATAAGATGCTCCTACTAACAAAACGACCAAAACCCAAGGAATTCCAACTTGAGAAGTAATTGGTATTTCTGCAAAAATACCATCTACAAACCAATCTGTAGCATTCTTAAAACCTTCATTAATGTTTTGATCAATAGTGCTTTCTAGTTTTTCCTGCGCATTTGTATATACATACGCAAAAAAAGAAATACACATTGCTGTAATTTTCTTCATCTGTTCCGAGTATTATGATTTCGGACGAAGATTGAATAAAACTAGCTTTAAGAAAAGATTACGTACTGATCAAAATCGACATTACGTATGCTTAAGCATATACTTAATCAGTATTTTTATTTTGGATACTAGCGTACTTTAGTAATTCATTGGCTTTAGCAAATGCGATAAGTTGTTCTTTTCCATCAGCTCCACTAATTTTAAGTACTTTCTTAATCTGGTAAATATGGGTTTGAAAACCATCTAAACTAATATTCATAGCTTCAGCAATCTCGGTATATGATTTACTAGCTCCACACGCTCCTAGATTTCCTAACACTTCTTTTTGTCTATCAGAAAGTGCTATTCTTGTAGATTCTTCTAATACATTAATTTTTACTTCACTTTCTTTTAAGCGTTTTTGTAATGTAGTAATTGTATCTAAATGACTTTCGTTAGCTACTACTAATTTTTCTTGCTGTTTTAGTAGCAGCTGTTTTTCTTCAAGAAGGACCTCCAGTTCCGTTTGTTTTAGTTCTTTTTCTGAAAGAAATTTCCAACTATATAATAAAATGGAAAATAGCAGGATAAATAAAAACTTGAAGGAAACTCCAGCAATTACTCCAAGTAAACTCCAAAATTCCTGATCTATGTAACCCAGTACTTTATCTTGTGGTATAATTCTATGTGTTACAGCAATTACGATAAGTACAAATAACAAAAAACAAGGAACTACCATAAATTTCATAGCCCGGTTTGCAAAAGCTTTGCTTAGTTCATTTAATAAGGCAAATGCCACAATTAAAGAAATTGGAATATCTATAAGCCAAATAAAATTATTACTAATCTCTGTATTACTATAAGAAGTGACGATAAATACAAAAGCAATCATTGCTAGAACACCACTAAAAAGTGTTACAAACTCTTTCTCAGAAAAACGCTGTACCAATCTAACCACGATATTACGTTCTTTCTGATGTTCTATAGATGGTAATGACAGTAAAATACTAAGTGAATTGGTTAAAGAAATAAATACTCCCAGATAAATGACAATCTTATTAGTGGTTTCAATATCTATTAATTGGACCAATATAACATTTATGAGAGCGCCCAACCCCCATAAAAAAATTGCAAATCCGAACCATTTAATACCACTAATCGCTATAGAAGACTGATTCTTTATCTTCTCTTTATAATAAATCCTATGTATTACGAAAGCAGTAATTAAACAAACTATTGCCGTAACATAATATTCTAAAGTAACGTACATGATATTCTAAAGATAGTATATATTTTATTTATTATTTCTATTCAAAATCGGGTTGTTTTCGACCACATTAGATAAAATAATATGAGTTTTAGCCTCCCCATACGTTATCAACCTGTCTATAAAACCCTGAAGATGAACCTGATCCTCCAGAACTACTTCCATAATAATATTTTCATTACCAGTAATTCGATAACAATTAAGTACTTCTTTAAATTCAGATATTTTTGATAGAAATGGTTTTAAACGTCCCATAAAAGCTCTTAAAGTTATAATAGCTTTTAGTTGATAACCCGTTTTGGCATAAGAGACTTTGGTTGTATATCCTTCAATAATACCATAATCTTCCATTTTTTTAATTCGTTCGGCAACAGCTGGGGAACTTAACCCCACGCTTCTTCCTATTTCCGCATTAGATAGTCTCGCATTCTCCTGTAATAATTGAAGAATTTTCCAATTTGTGATATCCATTATAATTTTAAGTAAAAAATAGAATTTACATTATTTTCTAAAGCAAATTAAACATTATACCTTAAAGTAAAAAGCAATATCCCTATAAATACTCTTAATTTTGACTTAACCATGAATTCGAGCCCTAAAAATAAAATATTATATAAAAAAGCTATGGAAATACTCATTCTATCAAAGAGTGTTTCTAAATATTTAGTTCATGATTTTTCTGCGTTAGAGAAAAACGGAAATGAAAATCCTTTTATTTATTTTACGGGTGATATTATAAAAGATTCTGATTCTTTAGTTCCTGAAATTCTTAAGGCAGAAAATCAAGTTTTCCAAAATGATCGTTTAAAACATGCTTGTTTATTAGAGAATTTAACTAATAAACTTTATCGAAATTGTCAACGACTAGAACATTCTGAAAGTAATGGTAAAGATTTTGTTAGACTACTTCGCAAAGAGGTAAAAAAGTTCAAAAAACTTCAGCGTAACTGGATGATGTCCTTATAATCAATTTATGGATAAATCAACTTCCTTATTTTCTTAGTAAGTTCCTTCTGTTTCTGATTAGATTGATATAGATTGGGATTATTCATAGAGTGTGCAACAGCAAAAATCTGGAATCTCAACCTTTCTAGCATTTTTTTTGTTTGCGGATCTTCTTTTTCGTCTAGCTTTTCTAATTTCCCCAACTCTTTTTCCCACCAAGAAAGATCAATTTTATCAGGTTTTTTATAATCTTCAAACAGACGTGTAGTAAACTTCTTGGTCAAAGTAACTTCTTTATCAAATGCCTTAGACACAGATTTTAATAAATTCTTATATTCTTTACTCTTGCGGATTACTTTTAATTTATCCACAATACTATCCAATTTATAAAACGAATTATAAGTAGTCAAAGCGCGTTCATAATTTTCTACAGCGATTAGTAAATCTCCTTCTTCCTGCGCCTCTAATGCAGTGTTGTAAACTTTTTGATAATTCTTATAAATTTCTGAATCATCTTTTTTACGAATACCTTGAAGATGTGCCTGAATTTCGAGCCAATCGAATGCTCTTAAAATTTGATCAGGAGGCGTCCAACTATGATGACCATCATAGGTTATTAATGTGTTTGTAAAATTTAGTTTTTGTAAATATCCTTTTGCACGAATCATTTCTTGATAATTCATATCCCTATCACCACAAACACCGGCATACGCAAAACTCTGCGTACTGGGAACATGAGAAGATTCTAAAGAAAAGCCTGCACCACATCCTACAACGCCAGCTACTTGATTTGTTAATACTGCAATGGCCGAAGCTAAGCGAGATCCTCCAGAGAAGCCAGATAAATATATTTGATCTTGCTTAATCTTAAAATTAGCGAACATAAATTCGAACAAACGATTGGTAATATCAAAATTACGATCGTACGGTCCATTTTTAGTGTGATTGGAGCATACTAATATATATCCATAAATTTCAGAAGCTTTAATAAACTGTTGTATTCCTCTTTTACCTTCTGCTCCTGGATCAAAAATAAAAACAATTGGTGATGTTACATTGGCATCAAAAGCACTAGGAAGATACATCGCAAATGTCTCTTTACTTTTATCAGAGACAAGAATAGAATCTATGAGTTTTCCTGTTTCATAGGTTTGAGCAAAAGTATTTACACAAATACTCAATAATATGATATATCTTAACATTACTTATATCTTTTGAATCAATTACTTACCTTTTGAAGGTTATTTCCTCCCAATTGATCGAAAATAAAGCAAATAATTTACTGGTTTATATAGTTAGATGAAGATAAAAAAATAAAATTTATTCCCTAAAAAAGTTTTATATTTTATTACTAATCAGCTTTATAGAAAACTATTGCTAAAAAAACACAATCAGATCAATCTTTAGATTCTAAAAACTCTTTTTCTTCTGTTGTTAATACAATAGCATTAGAATTAATCACGTTAGACGGGAACATTTTGTAAATCGGTTGTTCTAAATCCACTACCCCAGTATTTCCAAACCTCCTTTTTTTGGATTCTTTTAGAACAAAAAGATCATTTTTAAATTTAGTATCATAGTTTTTGTTATCATAAGATAAAGTCACATTAGCTTCTATACTAAATTTACTTAGACTATATTTTTTATCAACTTTCTTAGCAAAATTATACGAGATAACCTGACTTTTACTTTCATACTCATATTCTCTATTAGAAAAAGTAGAAGTCTTTTTCTTTATATCATTACGTAATTCAATCTCCTTAACAAACTCGATAACTGCTTGCGTTTTTTTATCAAAAACGAACCTGCCTTTTGTTCGGTTAGCTATTTCATTAACGTTCTTCCAGTCCGTTGTAAAGGAAACTATTATAACATCAGATGAAGATACTTCTACCGTTTCTTCTATCATTCCTGAATATTTCAAAAATCCAGCTATAGCTACATCTAAGTATGTATTAAGTAATAGACTTTTAGTGATAATATGTCCACTAGATTCTGGATTAGATTCGCCTTTATCATTAATATCAAAATCCATAGGAACGTTCTTGCTTTGACTAACAGTACCTAATTTAAGTTTTATGTTTCTCTCTAGTTTTCTATTATTAAAACCTGCATCTTTTGTCCAGATTTTAAGATCCGAAAGGATTAGACGATGTATTTTATCATCCACTAATAGGGTTTCCTTAAAAGAACATTCTTTTTCTGTTGGATAATCCACGTATAGGTTATAATAATTATCCAATACATATTGCAACGCTTTTCTTAAATCAAAAGAGTTAACAATTACCTCATCTAGCTGAACATCATCGGGTTTTAAAGAAATAGTATTTAACAGTGTTATTTCTTTTGGTGTTATAGTTACATCTTGATAATTAAGATGGGAGATCGTTAATATCTCTTCTCTAACGATAATATTTGCAGCACCATCAGCATTTGTATAACTTCCTTCTTCTAGATTAGCATATAACAAATGAACTCCTTCTATTGGCATATTAGTAAGCTCATCAACAATAATAATTTGTTTTGTCTGAGATGCTCCAAAAGAATGAACAAGAAGAGTAAATAAGAGTATTACACGGTATTTGTAAAAGTTCATAAGATGTTTTTTAATGCTACATCTATAATCAAAAATCTTGCCGCAACCTATAGTTTACTATTTTCATTATTAATCTTATTTATATCTTTTACCGTGTTTAATCACCATATCAACATCTTGCAATAAGTTTACATGTCTTAAAACATCTCCTTTTACTGCTATAATATCAGCAAACTTACCTTCTGTAATAGTACCTACTTTATCAGAAACTCCCATCCAAACTGATGGCCAATACGTAGCTGCTTTTATTGCATACATAGGATCTATCCCAAACTCATTTACCCACACATCTAATTCATTCCAAGTAGATTGACTATGAAACTTCATTGGGATACCACTATCTGTTCCAATCATAAGCACAACCCCTGCATCCATTAATTGTTTAATCTTCGTTTCTAATGTTGGTTTACGTAAAGGTGTTAATTGAAAATAAGGCAAACGATCTTTATGCGCAAAACTATTTTTTATATCTGTAATTATAGTATCATGAAGCCCTCTATGCCAAGAATCATTATCTAAATGCTCTCCGTTATCCCTTACATATTCATAATTATATAATCCTTCTACCGTCGGACACCAAAATAGTGGTCCAAGATTCATTTGAGCAGTGCGCTCTTTAATCGCATCCATTACATCATCCGGATATCTAGGAGCAGATGACAAACCTGTATGTTCAAAACAATCCACATTAGCGGTAAGTCCTGCTCTTATTTCTTGTGGTCTATGTCCATGAGCAACTACTTTTAAATTGTACTTATGAGCCGTATCAACTACAGCTTTTAATTCTGTAGTAGTCATTTGATCTTGATCGATTAATTTTACACAGTCCACACCTGCATCTGCTAATTTTTTGATTTTCTTTTTGGCATCTTCTGCCCCATTAATTCCCCAACGAAATGCTTCGGTTCCAGGATACGGTTTCTTTTGGATAAAAGGTCCTGAAACATATAGGGTAGCTCCCGGAATTTCTCCTTTATTAATTCGATCTCTTACAGAAATACTTTCTTTAAGCGGACCTCCAAGGTCTCTGGCACTAGTTACTCCAGCCATTAACAACTGCTCTGCAGAAGAAGGCATAATTACATCTTCTAATAGTGGTGGATATGTTTTATCCCAGTACGTATAATCTGCATGACCATTAATCATGGTATGCACGTGCATATCCCAAAGCCCTGGTAAAACTGACATTCCTTCTGTTGAAATCACCTCTGCATTTGCCGGCACTTTTAAGGTTTTGGTTGTACCTACTGCTTTGATTTTGTCATTCTCAATAATTATGACACTATTTTTTATTGGAGTTGCTCCAAAGCCGTCGATTAATGTTCCACCGACTAAAGCTTTTAATGATTTTTGCTGTCCAAAAGCGCTACAGCAAACAAGGAATAATATTATGAGTATTCTTTTCATGATGAGTTGTGTTTCTCTAAAGATAGAAAAACTAACAGAAAAGAAAAATCCCGCGTCAAAGCGGGATTCTATAAGTTTTTGATAGTATTAAAATTGAAAAAAATATTTCAATTACATATTCCTTCGATATTGCCCACCTACTTCAAATAATGAAGAAGTAATTTGACCTAAAGAACATTTCTTACACACTTCCATTAATGCTTCAAAAATGTTCTGATTAGTAACCGCTTTTTGCTGTAAATCTTTTAATAATTCAGAAGTTTCATTTGTATTTCCTTTCTGCAATTCATTTAACATAGTAATCTGATATTGCTTCTCTTCTTCTGTAGCACGAATTACTTCTCCTGGAGTTACCGTTGGAGATCCTTTAGAACTTAAGAAAGTATTTACACCTATAATAGGAAATTCACCTGTATGTTTAAGTGTTTCATAATACAAACTTTCTTCTTGTATTTTACTACGTTGATACATGGTCTCCATAGCTCCTAATACACCTCCACGCTCTGTAATTCTATCAAATTCTGTAAGTACAGCCTCTTCTACCAAATCGGTTAATTCTTCGATAATAAAAGATCCCTGAATTGGGTTTTCATTTTTAGCAAGTCCTAGTTCTTTATTAATAATCAACTGTATTGCCATAGCACGCCTTACAGATTCTTCGGTTGGTGTAGTAATAGCTTCATCATAAGCATTAGTATGTAATGAATTACAATTGTCATAGATCGCATACAATGCTTGCAACGTGGTACGAATATCATTAAAGTCTATTTCCTGAGCATGTAATGAACGCCCAGATGTTTGAATATGATACTTAAGCATCTGCGCTCTAGCATTAGCACCATATTTGTTTTTTAAGGCTTTTGCCCAAATTTTACGAGCTACTCTACCAATTACAGCGTATTCTGGATCGATACCATTAGAGAAGAAAAAAGATAAGTTTGGTCCAAACTTATTAATATCCATTCCTCTACTTAAATAATATTCTACATATGTAAATCCATTAGCCAGTGTCAATGCCAATTGTGTAATTGGATTGGCTCCTGCTTCTGCAATATGATATCCAGAAATCGAAACTGAATAAAAATTACGAACTTGCTTTTCTATAAAATATTCTTGCACATCTCCCATTAATCGTAGAGCGAATTCTGTAGAGAATATACAAGTATTCTGAGCCTGATCTTCTTTAAGAATATCGGCTTGCACAGTTCCACGCACTGTATTAAGTGTGGTAGCCTTGATCTCTGCATATATATCTATCGGCAGTACTTGATCTCCTGTTACACCAAGCAACATTAATCCTAATCCATCATTTCCTTCTGGAAGATCTCCTTGATATGCAGGACGCTCAACTCCTTTTTCTTTATAAATCTTCTTTATTTTAGCCTCAACCTCAGCTTCAAGATTATTTTCTTTGATATACTTCTCGCAGTTTTGATCGATCGCGGCATTCATAAAAAAGCCCAATAACATTGGTGCAGGACCATTAATAGTCATACTAACAGATGTCATTGCATGAGTAAGATCAAAACCAGAGTATAGTTTTTTAGCATCATCAAGACAACAAATAGAAACTCCAGCATTCCCAATTTTACCATAAATATCAGGTCTATGATCTGGATCATTTCCATATAATGTTACAGAATCAAAAGCAGTAGATAAACGTTTTGCCGGCATCCCTAAACTAACATAATGAAAACGTCTATTCGTTCTTTCTGGACCACCTTCTCCTGCAAACATACGTGTAGGATCTTCTCCTGTACGTTTAAAAGGATACAACCCGGAGGCAAAAGGAAACTCTCCAGGAACATTCTCTTGTAGACACCATTTTAAGATATCTCCCCAAGCTTGGTACTTAGGCAAAGCTACTTTAGGAATTTGACTATGTGATAAAGACTCGGTATGAGTTTCTATTTTAATCTCTTTATCCCTAACCTTAAAAGAGTAAATTGGATCTTTATACTTCTGTACTTTTGCCGCCCAACCGATTATCGTTTCCCAATTATGAGGATCTAGATTTAATTTCACTCGGTCAAATTCTGCTAATAAAAGTTTTAAGAAATCTTCATTTTCATCATTCTTTACTTTTCTAAGTTGTTCTTCCTCAACACCATTTTTAGATAAACCTAAAAAATCTAGATTAGCTACACTGCATATCGTTTTATAGATTCCATATAATTTCTGAGCTACATCTACCTGGGTACTAGCCGTTTTATCATATGCCCTATTATTTTCAGAGATCTCAGATAAATATCTCGTTCTACTTGGAGGAATTACAAATATCTTTTCAGACATTTCCTTAGAAATATGAAAATCTGATTTTAAATCTGCGCCTGTTTTCTCCACCACCTTATCCATAATGGCTTTATAAAGCGTATTCATTCCCGGATCATTAAACTGCGAAGCTATAGTTCCGTATACTGGCAAATCATCTTGTGGAGTATCCCATAGTTGATGATTACGCATATACTGTTTTTTTACATCTCTTAAAGCATCAAGCGAACCTCTTTTATCAAATTTATTAATAGCAACTAAATCCGCAAAATCCAGCATATCTATTTTTTCCAACTGAGTAGCGGCTCCAAACTCTGGAGTCATAACGTATAATGAAGTATCACTATGCTCTAGAATTTCTGTATCTGATTGTCCTATACCTGAAGTTTCTAAGATGATAAGATCAAATTCTGCAGCTTTTAAAACTTCGATAGCCTCTGCCACATATTTGGATAATGCTAAATTAGATTGTCTTGTAGCTAATGAACGCATATACACTCTAGGCGAATTTATAGCATTCATCCGAATACGATCTCCTAACAAAGCTCCACCAGTTTTACGCTTAGATGGATCTACAGAAATTAATCCAATTGTTTTATTCGGAAAATCAATTAAGAAACGTCGAACCAATTCATCTACAAGAGAGGATTTACCAGCTCCACCAGTTCCAGTAATACCCAGAACAGGTGTTTTTGATGTTTTATTTTTTTCGTGTATTTGATCTAATGTGTCCTTTGCTACTTCTGGAAAGTTTTCTGCCGAAGAAATCACACGAGCAATCGCACCAATTTCTTTATCTGCTAAATGCGCTCCTTCTCCATTTAAATTATCTCCAATAGGATAATCAGATTGTTGCACTAGATCATTAATCATTCCTTGCAATCCTAATTCTCTTCCATCATCAGGAGAATAAATCCTAGTAATTCCATACTCCATTAACTCACTAATCTCCTCGGGTAAGATTACTCCACCTCCTCCTCCAAATATTTTAATATGTGAAGCTCCTTTTTCTTTAAGTAAATCATACATATACTTAAAGTATTCATTATGTCCTCCTTGATAAGAGGTCATTGCAATAGCATTGGCATCTTCCTGAATTGCACAATTCACTACTTCCTCAACACTTCTATCATGTCCTAAATGTATGACTTCGACTCCGGTTGACTGAATAATACGACGCATAATATTTATCGCTGCGTCATGACCATCAAATAACGATGCTGCAGTTACAATTCTAACTTTATTCTTGGGTTTATAGGGTGCAATTTGTTCCATTGACAATAAAAAGTGTTTTAATAGGTGCTAATTTACGAAATACGCATCAAAAACCGATATTTTTTTAGAATTATATAATTTCAATAACTCTAACTATCGTTTTATTATTTATAGTTCAAATTTACGTTTATTATTTTTCAATTCCTGTAACAAAAGGACATTCCATTGGTCAATATAGTACTTAAGAAAGTGTTAACACTATTGTTAAAGATTTTCTAACTATATCTGGAAAATTATATCTTCCAAAATTATTGAAAACAAATACATTTTAAAATGAAAATTACATCATCAAAAAACAAATTATTACTCTTATCATTTGCATTTGTTTTGGGATTAGGGATCCAAAACATGGAAGCACAACGTAAGAAAAAGAAAAAATCAAAAAAAGGGAAAACGGAGCAAGTAGATACTGCTAAGAAA
Source organism: Aquimarina sp. MMG015 (assembly GCF_018100855.1). Lineage (NCBI taxonomy): Bacteria > Pseudomonadati > Bacteroidota > Flavobacteriia > Flavobacteriales > Flavobacteriaceae > Aquimarina > Aquimarina sp. MMG015. Next base: position 52,759 of record NZ_JAGJEB010000006.1, on the reverse strand, counting down.
GATTCCAAAGAAAAATCGATTGAAGAGCTCACCAAGAAAAGTGAAAAAATAGAAGGATTGTTTACGATCTATAGAGACACTATTGATGGAACTACCAAAATGGTGATTAAAAAAGATCAAATTGGAAAAGAGTTTATTTATTTCAGTCAAATTTCTGATGGCGTACTAGAAGCGGGTGCTTTTAGAGGTTCATACATGGATAATAAAGTTTTTAAAATCGAAAAACATTATAATAAAATTGAGTTTATAACTCAAAATGCTTCTTATTATTTTGATGAAAATAGTGCTTTATCAAAATCCGCTAATGCCAATATTAGCGAAGGAATTATGGCAAGTTTAAAAATCGAAGCTTTGGACGAAGAAAAAGGATTGTATCTAATAAAATCAGACGATCTATTTCTTAAAGAGACTTTTGAACAAATAAAAATGCCGAATTTCCCTGGGCAATCACCTTTTGCTTTTAAGCTAGGTTCTCTTAGTAAAGAGAAAACTAAAATTAAGATGATCAAAAATTATCCAGAAAATCTGAACGTAAACAGTCATTATGTATATTCTAAATCAAACATACTTAATGGAGGCTCTAGAGCTGTTACGGATGGTAGAAATGTGACAATTAAGGTAGAGCACAGTCTTATTGCAATGCCAGAAAATGATTATAAGCCAAGATTTGATGATCCCAGAATTGGTTATTTCTTTACACAGGTGACTGATATGACTTCTGCAAGCCCAACACCTTATAGGGATTTGGTACATCGTTGGAATTTAGTTAAAAAAGATCCAAGTTTAGCAATTTCCGAACCAGTACAGCCAATTGTTTGGTGGATGGAAAACTCCACACCAGTAGAATTTAGAGAAACCATTAAAGAAGCTGTTTTAGAATGGAACAAAGCTTTTGAAAAGGCAGGTTTTAAAAATGCAATGGTTGTAAAATTACAACCTGATGATGCAACATGGGATGCTGGAGATATTAGATATAATGTACTGAGATGGACATCTTCTCCAATACCTCCTTTTGGTGGATATGGACCAAGTTTTGTGAATCCAAGAACAGGTGAAATTTTAGGTGCAGATATTATGTTAGAGTATGTATATCATACAAATCGTGTAAAATATGATCGATTGTTTAACCTAGCTATAAGCGATCAAGATGAGGAGAATAATTATCCAACTATGATGAAGGATAAACATACATATTGCTCATATGGTCATATAATGCAGGAAAACTCTTTATTTGGTCAAGCTGCTCTTATTGCTTATGGAGCAAATGACAATGAAATGGAAGGTATGAAAATGGAAGCTATGAAGGAATTAGTAATGCACGAAGTTGGTCATACTTTAGGATTAAATCATAACATGAAAGCAAGTCAGTTGTTCTCTCCAGAAGAATTAAATAATCCGGAATTTATTAAAGACAAATGTCTTACAGGATCTGTTATGGATTATACTGCAATTAATGTCACAAATGATAAATCAAATCAAGGACAATATTTTTCTACGACAGTTGGACCTTATGATAAATGGGCTATACAATATGGATATACTCCAGTAAGCTCGGATAAAGAGCTGGAAAAAATCGCTAGTCAATCTACGAAACCTGAACTAATTTTCGGGAATGATGCAGATGATATGCGCTCTCCAGGAAAGGCAATAGATCCAAGAGTAATGATTGGTGATATGTCTAATGATCAAATAAAATATTCTATCAACAGAATGGAATTAGTGAATAATATGATGGGCGAAATCAAACTGAAGTTTAGTAAAAAAGGAGAGTCTTATCAAGAACTGAGACAAGCTTATTACCTCCTGAGCGGTCAATATGCTCAAGCAGGAAATGTTATTTCAAGATTCATTGGTGGTGTATATGTTGATAGAAGTATGGTAGGGCAAGATGCAAATGCCAAACCTTTTACACCTGTTAGTTACGAAGATCAAAAAAGAGCAATGAATGCTTTAAAAAAGTATGTGTTTGCCTCAGATGCTTATAAGACTCCAAACGATCTTTATAATTATATTGCTATGCAACGAAGAGGATACAACTTCTTTGGAGGTCCAGAAGATCCTAAAATTCATGATCTTACACTTGGGTTTCAAAAAAGAGTACTAGATCATATTTTACACCCTAATACTTTACAAAGAATTACCGATTCTGAATTATATGGTAATGAATATAAATTATCAGAGTTTATGACAGATCTAAATAATGCTATTTTTCAGGCAGATGCTGCAAGTTCTGTAAATACTTTTAGACAAAATTTACAATTAGAATATACCAAAAGGCTCATCCAAGTTATTTCGATAAATAATGCTAGAGGTCCTAAATACACTTATGCATCGAAATCAATGGCATTATATAATCTAAAACGAATCAGGTCGATGGTTTCTAACGGTACTGGAGACAAACTATCTAAAGCACATAAAGACCATATAAGAACTTTAATTAATAATGTAGTAGAGGATATTAAATAACAGATATTACATATCACTGTATTAAGAGAAGGTTGATTTTTATAAAAATCAACCTTTTTTTATTATAGATAATTTAGAAAAAACAGGCATATTTTTTTAATTCATCAAAAACGATTCGAATAGGTCACGTTCGTAAGCAATTATTACAACTTAAATAGTAAGTTTATATTCCAAAAATTAGAATTTTCAATCTAATCATTACATGAAAAAAACAACCTTACTCATTAACTGTCCGGATAAAAAAGGGATCATAGCTACAGTAACTAATTTTATCTTATCAAAAAAAGGAAACACAGTCTATATTGAACAACATGTTGATAGAGAATTAGGAGAATTCTTTATGAGATTAGAATGTGAATTTGATCAAGATGAAGAGAAACTAGCTTTATTTAAAGAGTCTTTTAATAAAGAAGTAGCCTATAATTACAATATGCACTGGGAAATGTATAATGCTGAGAAAAAACCTAAAATGGCACTTTTTGTTTCTAAGTATGACCATTGTTTATATGATATTCTGGGAAGACACGCTTCTGGAGAGCTTCAGGTAAAAATTCCAATCATCATAAGTAATCATTTAGATCTAAAACCGATTGCAGATAATTTTAAAATCCCTTTTAAGCATATTCCTGTTAACAAATCGAACAAACAACAAGCCGAAGCAGAACAAATAGCTTTATTAAAAGAACTTAAAATTGATTTCATTGTTTTAGCAAGATATATGCAGATCTTATCTGAAAATTTTGTGGATCAATTTCCCAATAAAATAATCAATATTCATCATTCTTTTTTACCCGCTTTTCCTGGTGCTAAACCTTACCATTCTGCCTATGAACGCGGTGTGAAAATAATCGGAGCTACCAGTCATTATGTGACTTCTGATCTCGATGAAGGACCAATAATTGAGCAAGAAGTGGTTAGAGTATCACATATTCATAATGTACAGGACTTTATCTTAAAAGGACGAGATCTTGAAAAAATAGTTTTATCCAGAGCCATAAAACATCATATAGAAAGAAAAGTATTGGTATACAATAACAAAACCGTTATTTTTTCATAACTCAAATATATCATTAGTGTTTGCAAACCTGTATCCTTCTTTTTCTAACTGAATTCTTTCTTTGTTACTAGGATCCATTAAAGGATTAGAATGATTAAAGTGAATAAAAATAATCTTTGATTTAACTTCTTTAGATTCATTTTTAAATAATTCGATACTCTCTTGAATAAAAGGATGCGGAACCTCTGCCATAGGTCTAGGTATTTCTCCTTCTTTAAAAAAAGTAGCATCTATGAAAGCATAATCCACTTTTTTCACTTCATCTACAATTTTCTTTTCCCATAAAGTCCATTTATTAATATCAGGAATAAATAATCCAGACTTAGATTTTCCATCAATTCTATACCCAACTGTTTCAGAAAATTCATCTCGGTGCGGCACAAGGAATGGTGTTATTTTAATATTTTCTGTCAAGTCTACCGATACTTCATGTTCCAATGGACGTAGTACAATGTTTTGTAAGTCCACTAATTGCGACCAGGGGCCATTGCTTTCCAAAAATAATTTCATTTTAGGCATTGTAAAAACCTGAATATCTTTTGATCCCATTGCCTCTCTACCAAAATACATAAGCCCAGTATAATGACCAATGTGAGCGTGGGTTAGAAATACACCATCAATAATGGGAGTTTTATTTAGATATATTGCGTCTAGCATAGCCAGTTGTTCAGGTAAATCTGGTGTAGCTTCTATCAAAAACTTTTTTCTCTCTTTTTGATCTACAATTCCTAAACAAACAACAAGTTCTTTGCTAATATCACCTTGGGCAACACCTACGAATTCGTCTGTATTATTAATATGTGGATACCCTCCATCTTGGGCAATTCCCAAAATAGTTATGTATTGTTTTGGATCATTAGGCCCAAAAGATCTCCCTTTCATCGAATCTTCACTATTTTTGCAGGAAAGAATTGAAATAGATAGTATGAAAAAAATTAACTTTGAATTCATATAAAATCATTACAATCTCAAATCTAATAAGAAATTATGAAAAGAATTTTTTTACTGTTAGTTATATTTCAACTTTCAAGTTGTGCAGAACTACAACAAGTAATAGAGAGCCTTCCTCAAGAAACTACAGGAGCAATTGGTCTTAGCAATATTGACATAGGGAATGGTTTAAGAGAAGCTTTAGACAAAGGAATCGATAAACAAGTAACTAAACTTACCCAAAAAGATGGTTTTTTCAGAAATGAGTTAGTTAAAATTGTATTACCAGAAGAATTAAAAAAGGTAGATAAGACATTAAGAGATATTGGTCTTGATAATCTAGCAGATGAAGGTTTAAAAGTTCTTAACCGAGCTGCCGAAGATGCTGTACAAGAAGCTACTCCAATTTTTGTAAATGCAGTAAAACAAATTACATTTAACGATGCCAAACAGATATTACTAGGTAACCAAGATGCTGCCACACAATACCTAAAAGGTACTACCAAATCTGCATTGTATTCTAAATTTAATCCTGTTATTAAGAACTCTTTATCTAAGGTAGGAGCTGATCAAGTTTGGTCAAACATTATTAATAAATACAATACGATTCCTTTTACTAGTAACGTAAACCCGGATCTTACAGACTATGTTACTAGCGAAGCTTTAGAAGGTGTATATACCATGATTGCTGTAGAAGAAGGAGAAATTAGAAATAAACTTAGTTCTAGGACAACAGATTTATTACGTAAGGTATTTGCCCTACAAGACAGAAAATAATAAAAGTAAGAAAGAATAGACTTACAATCCATACACTTTATCTAACCTAGTGTTGGTTTTAACGATTTTTTTATTTTTCACAAAAACTCATTTTTTTGTACTTTTTTTTATCATAATAATACATAATATTTGTTTTAATTAAGAATAACAAAATTCACTTCTTGTCGCAGATAAAATATTCTTAAAAAAAGACAGCTATTTTCATTAGCTCACATCATTGTAGGGGTGTTTTTATTACGGGATTAGCGTAATTTTGGGCCCGATTTTAAAACGCCCTCAATGAAAAACTTAATCAAACTTAGCATAGCTATGGCTATGCTAGTATGCTCTGGACTTGCCCAAGCTCAAGAGAAAACGATAACTGGAACGGTTATCGACCCATCCGGAATTCCACTTCCAGGAACAAATATTTTAGTTAAAAAGACGAACAATGGAGTTCAAACCGACTTTGATGGAAATTATTCTATTGAAGCTACTACTGGCGATATACTTATATTTTCTTATGTAGGTTTCGAAACTCAGGAAATTACTATCACCGGATCTACCGTAATTAATGTTACGTTAAAAGATAATGTAGAAGGATTAGATCAAGTTGTTCTAATAGGATATGGTAGTTCTTCTAAAAAAGAGATTACCACTAGTGTCTCGAGTATAAGAGCTAGTGAAATTGCAGATATCAACACTCCAAGTATTCAATCGCTAATGACTAGTAAAGTTACTGGTGTCCAAATAACTCAACTTTCTGGAAGGGTAGAATCCGGTATAAAAGTAAGAATTAGAGGTATCTCTACTGTTGGTGCTTCTCAGGAACCTTTATACGTTTTGGATGGAGTACCGCTGATTAATGATGACGAGTCTATAAACAATTCTCCAATCAATCCTTTAATTGGACTGAATCCTAACGATATAGATTCTATTGATTTCTTAAAAGATGCATCTGCAGCTGCTATATATGGTGCTAGAGGAACTAATGGAGTTATTATCATTACTACCAAAAAAGGTAAAGCAGAAAAAACTAAAGTTACCTTAAATACAGCATCAGGATGGAACTTTGCTACTAACAAAAGAGAATATTTAGATGCTGAACAATATGTAGAATTTTATACCGAAGCTGCTCTTAATGGTGGACTTTCTTTAAGTGAAATTGAAACCAAATTTGATCAATTGTCTCTAGGTAACGATTGGAGAAACAATGAAGTGGATACAGATTGGCAAGACCTCGCTTTGGTAGAAGGTATTACTCAGGATATAGATTTATCAGCTTCTGGCGGAAGTGAAAAAATCACCTATTTTGTTTCTACATCATACAATAAGACAGAAGGTATTATACTAGGAAATGAATTAGACAGATATACATTAAGAGGTAAAGTTGATGCAGCTATTACTGAAAAATCAAAAGCTGGAGTAAACATCAATATCTCTAAAGTTACGATTGATCGATTATCTAATGACAATGCATTTATATCACCACTTCAATCTATCGGTCAGTCTCCCTTAACACCCGCTTTGTTAGAAGATGGAACAGCCAATGTAGATGGTAATTCTACACTGTTTCAAAATTTTCTAGGACAAGAACAAACAGGAAGATTTGTTACTGACATCTGGAGAACCACAGCCAATATGTATGGTGATTTTTATATCAATGATTATTTAAGGCTTAAATCCGAAGTTGGTTATGATGCTAATAACCAGAATGCGGAACGATTCTCTGGAAGTTTAACTGAATTTGCTTCGGCAGGTGGAGTTGGTACTGTAAGTAATGCAATTACAGAAAGATATATTTTAACAAATTACTTGACTTATAAACGTACGTTTGGGGATGCAGTAGATTTTTCTGCTACACTAGGAGGAAGTTTTGAAGAAACCAACCGTAAAAGTCAATTTACAATAGGACAAGGATTTCCTTCGGATGATCTACAGACCTTAGACAATGCAGTATTAATAACGAACGGAGGTTCTAACAAAACTAAATATAACTTCTTATCATATTTTGCCAGATCACGTTTTTCCATTGCCGAAAAATATCTATTCAATCTAAGTATTCGTCGTGATGGTTCTTCTCGATTTGGTGAGGACTCACAGTTTGGATGGTTCCCTGCTGCTTCTGCTGCTTGGATAGTTAGTAATGAAAGATTCTTAAGTAATTCTTATTTTTTAAGTAATTTAAAATTAAGAGGAAGTTGGGGTATTACTGGAAATGCAGAAATTGGAGATTTTGCCAGTAAAGATCTTTATGGTGTAACTACCTATAATGAAAGGCTTGGTGTTTCACCAATTCAATTAGGAGATAATGAATTACGTTGGGAAAAGACAACCCAGTATGACTTAGGAGTAAATTTTGGTTTGTTTAATGGTACAATTTCTGGTGAATTTGATTACTATAATAAAACCACCAATGACTTATTATTCAATCAACCATTACCAGGTACTTCTGGTTTTACCTCTATTGTTAGAAACATTGGAGAGATTGTTAATAAAGGATTCGAAGTAAGTCTTAATGCAAGAATCATATCTAAGCCTTCATTTACCTGGAACGTAAGTACACTATTTACTCAAAACAAGAATGAGGTAACAGATCTACCAAGTGGTGATATCATCGATGGAGTAAATATTATACGAAAAGGTGAAACTATTTCCTCTTTCTATCTATATGAGTACGCAGGTGTTAATCCATCTAATGGAGATGCTTTATTTTATACTAATACATTAAATGCAGACGGTTCTTTAGATAAAACAACTACAAATAGTATTTCTAAAGCAAGTAAAATTGTAGTAGGAAATCCATTTCCTGAGTATCAGATCGGGTTTACAAATACTTTAAAGGTAAACGATTTTGATTTTCAATTCACTTTTCAAGGAGAATTTGGAGCTTCCATTTTTGATCAAGCCGGTAAATTCTCTTCTGGAAATGGTAAATTCTTTGACAACCAAACCATTGATCAATTAGATAGATGGCAAAATCCTGGTGATATTACCGATGTTCCACAAGCCAGATTAAATCAAGAGAATGGACAAGCGGATTCTACTCGTTACCTAGACGAAGCCGACTTTATAAGACTTAGAAACATTACGTTGGGATATACAATTAATCCTATTTTCTCTAAAAGATTTTTCTTAGAAAAAGTAAGATTCTATTTCAGTGGTGTAAACTTACTTACCATTACTGATTATGATGGATATGATCCTGAATCTACAGCAGATTTTAACGGAAATTCAGGAGTAAGAACAGGTACCTCTTTTTACTCCGCACCACCAGCAAAAACATATTCACTAGGTATAAATATTGAGTTTTAAAAACAGGTTTTTAAAATTTAGTACTAACCTAAAAGTCAAAAAAAATGAAAACATACATAAAAATTATACTAATCTTTACTCTTACAATTGCAAACATCGGTTGTGAGAACAGACTAGACACTGACCCGGATCAATCATTAACAACAGATGACGCGTTCGATACTCCCGAGAAAGTAACCAACATTCTTATTGGAGCATATGCACAAGCGGGACAAGCGGCTAGTTATGGTGGTCAACTATATACAATCGCCGAATTGCTAGGAAATGATCAAGAATTAAAATGGAACGGAACATTTTCTGATCCTGGAGAGTTTAACAACAAGGTGATCAACACTAATAATACCTTTGTCGCTAACTTATGGTTAAATGGATATGACATCAGTAATCAAGCTAATATCGTCTTAGACAACCTAGATGTTTTTGAAAATCTGGATAGTAAAAATTCGGTAGAAGGTCAAGCTAAGTTTTTAAGAGCAGTAACCTATTTTGATTTATTACGTTTTTTCTCTAAACATAATAACAACAGACTAAATGACGGCGAACTGGGCGTACCTATTATAAGAACACCAGTAATCCAATATGAGGATATTACTTATCCATCTAGAAATACAATTGGAGAAGTATATGATTTCATCATCAATGATCTAGAAGATGCGATTGTATTATTACCTGAAACCAATGGTGTTTTTGCATCTGTAAATGCTGCTAAATCCTTATTAGCAAGAATCCATTTACAGATTGGTAATTATGAACAAGCTAGAGATTTATCTAATGAAGTAATACAATCAGGGCGATTCGCTCTAACCGAAACTCTTGATGATGCCTATAATAATGATGACAACTCTACTGAAGACATCTTTGCTTGGCAAGTAACAGATTCTGATGGTGCCAATAGCATGAATACATTTTGGGCTACGGACAGATTCGGCGGAAGACCTGGAAATCCAGATATCTCTATCGAAGATGCATTTTTTGGAATATTTGATGACTTCAATGATCTAAGAGCAAGTTACTTTTATGTAGATTCAGAAACAGGATCTGGGATAGCATCTTATAAATGGATATTCGGAAACTCTAACATTCCATTTATCAGATTACCAGAAATGCATTTAATACGTGCCGAATCTAATTTTGTCCTTAGTACTGCAGTTGGAGCGGATCCAACAAGTGATGTAAATCTAGTACGTACTAGATCAAATGCTTTTGCGCTAACAGATGTAGCTTATGTAGATATTATATTAGAGAGACTACGTGAATTATCTTTTGAAGGACACAAATTACATGATTTTAAAAGATTAGAAGTTTCTGTAGGAGCTTTACCATTTGATGATGATAGATTAGTGTTACCAATACCACAAAGAGAAAGAAATGTAAATCCTAATCTGGAGCAAAACGACGGATACTAAACACAATAAATTATTTGATTAGCCATAAAAAAGGATAGTGTATATGCAATTGCACTATCCTTTTTTAATATTGTATTAAACAAACTTAACGTAGTCTTAAGAATCATTTAGAATCCTAGCTAATACTTTTGTAAAAAAGAAAAAGAGAGAGTATATGTTCTATTGGACTAAAGACAAATCTAATCTTGATAAACTACAAAAACGATATTGTAGGCTAATGAAAAACGCATATAATCTTGCGATTAAGAATAAAGAAAAAAGTGATCTTTTACACGAGGAAGCAAGCAAACTTTTAATCGAAATTAAAAAACTACAGCATCAGTCATAAGATGAATGTATTTGACATTATAGAGAGAACCGATTCAAAAAGGATAAGGATTCTTCATTAAAAATCTCTGGCTGCTCTACATTTACAACATGTCCAGAGTTCTTAACCACAAAGAGATTAGAAAATTCATGTAAAGAAACAATTTTTTCTATAGATGGTAAAAACAGATAATCTTCTTCTCCCATTACATAAAGTGTAGGTATTTTTATATCCTTATCTCTAAAAAAACGTAGTAAAGGATTTATCTCAGAAGTCAGCCGAAACCAACGAATAAACTCTTTTTGATATAACTTTTTAGCTTCGTTTGCAAATAATAATCTCGATTGCTTATGATTCTTTTTAGGCATGATAATAAATGCAAAAAACTTATACAAAAACATATATGGAATCACTGATTTAAACACAACTCCTAATTTCATAAGGACCTGAGATCTAAAGTTTAATTTCATTATTGCCCCCCCCATAATCATACTATCCACCCGATCTGGATATTTCTCAGCAAGATTTCTGATTAAAATGGTACCTAGTGAGATTCCTATAAAATGAGACGATTCTATCTGTTCATGGTCTATAACTTCTAGAATATCATCTGTTATAAAATCAAAAGTGTATTTAAAGTTAAAAGCATCTTTAATTGCTGGTTTAGATTTACCATGACCTCTTAAGTCCAATAATAGCACGTTATAATGCTTTCTAAACTCTCTAACCTGTTTGAACCATATAGAAGAGCTTCCGCCTGCTCCGTGAACAAAGGTCACCCATTTGGTATTATCTGGATGGCGATATATAGAATAATTAAGCATAGACTGATTGATGACGTAAAGATAACCACTTCTTATACAGTTTAAGAAGGATTAACAGTATTTAATGTATTGTTCAATGTATTAGTTTTCATGAAGTGATCTAAAATAAGTAAATGCTTTAGCCAATCGAGACCCATACCAAGAAAAATATTCCCCATCTACCAAAAGTGTTTTAACTTCTTGCACTAATTTAGTCATTTCTTCCTGGTGTTCTTCAGAAAAAGGAAAAGGCTCTGATGACAACAAGATAAAATCAAGATTAGATAAGGTGGCTAGATCTTCTTCTGGAATATCAGGATATCGTTCTTGATTACCGAATACATTTATAAAACCATTTATCTCCAATAAATGATGAATAAATGTTCCTTTTCCGGCCACCATCCAAGGTTTTCTCCAAATAAAATAGGCAACCTTCTTTTTTGGTTTGTTTTGTATAAATTCAGAAAACTCTTTTGCTTCTAGTTTAATTTTATCTGTAAGCTTTTTTGCATTATTTCTTCTGTCAAAAATTTCGCCATATTGACTGATTAACTCCAGTGACTCTCCTATGGTAGCAATGTCTGAAACATGTACAGAATAATTTTGTTCCAATGTTTCGACAATCTCTTTGGTATTTTCTTCTTTATTACATAAAATGATATCCGGATTTAATTCTTTGATTCTTTGTAAGTGTATACTTTTTGTTCCTCCGACGACAACCTTTTCCTTTCTTATTGTATCTGGATGCACACAGAACTTAGTAACTCCAACTATAAAATCAGACAAACCTAAATCAACCAAAAGCTCTGTCTGAGAAGGCACCAATGATATTATTCTTACAGGAGTAGAAACTAAGGTAATTTTTCTATCTAATTGATCTATATAAATCATACTTTAATTGAGACTAGCTACAATACTAAAAAAAACACAACTTTCTAAAAATTAAACATTTAAATCTAATATTCTCTAAAAAAACCGTATCTTATAAGAAGAAATATTAATTTAAAATTTTGGGGCTATGAATTCAATATTACTTAACATTATTATCTATGCTTGTTTAGCGTTTTTTGTAATTTTCATCACGTATGGACTTATAGGATATGCAAAACAAGTATTTAAAGCCAATAGACGCTAGTTTTTAATTTTAAAAACTACAGCAAAAGGAGATTACAAGTAATCTCCTTTTGTTATTTTCTTGCATCTAATATTTCTTCCATTTGTAACTGAAGCTCTTTTGCTTTTTCGCCAGCAACGGTATCAAAATCCAATCCATCAGAAGCATAGATGATTCCTCTAGATGAATTAATTAATAGACCAATCTGATCATTTATACCATATTTACATACATCTTGTAGATTTCCACCTTGCGCTCCAACTCCAGGAACTAATAAAAAACTATCAGGAATAATCTTTCTTATATCCGCCAGGTATTCTGCTTTTGTAGCTCCAACCACATACATCAAGTTATCTGCGTTTTTCCAGCCTTTAGAAGTCTCTAATACTTGCTTATACAATTCTGTCCCATCAACCATTTTAGTCTGAAAATCGAAGGCTCCTTGATTAGAAGTCAGCGCAAGCATAATCGTATGTTTGTCTTCAAAAGCTAAAAAAGGTTCTATAGAATCCTTACCCATATAAGGAGCTACGGTTATAGAATCAAACTCTAAATCTTCAAAAAACGCTTTGGCATACATAGAACTTGTATTACCAATATCACCTCTTTTAGCATCCGCTATTGTAAACACCTCAGGATGATTCGTATTTAAGTATTGGATAGTTTTTTCTAAAGACTTCCAACCTTTTAGACCATAAGCTTCATAAAAAGCTATGTTCGGTTTATACGCAACCGCTAGATGATGCGTAGCATCAATGATTTTTTTATTGAATTCGAAAATAGGATCTTCTGTCTCTAATATATGTTTTGGTACTTTGTTAAGATCCACATCTAGACCTACACATAGAAAGGATTTCTTTTTCCAAATTTGATCAACAAGTTGCTTAGTCGTCATTCTTAGTATAATTTGCGTTATATAAACTATTCTTTTCCATCGACATAATCCTGTAAGTAACTATATCGATCCGTAAGCTTACCTGATTGAGTCATTCTGGCTCTTTCTAATACTCCATCAATATCATTATTAAAAAAAGCTGGTATTACGTGCTCCATAAACATCGTTCCAAAACCTTCACTCGCATCTTTTGGCAACTCGCAAGGTAAATTATCCACTGCCATTACCACAATAGCTTTTGGATCTTTAAAATCTACTTCTTCTTCTCTATTAGGATGATATCCATAAATCGGATCTGCTATGGTAGATGATCTTATCGTTGTAGCGACGGGTCCATCGATATCACAAGAAATATCAGCAACGACCTTAATTTTAAAATCTTTGGATTTTGCATCCTCTCTAGTATAAATATAAGGTGCGCCATCACCAAAAAAATGACCTGCCATATACACATCACTTACTTTGGCAAATCTCATAAAGTCGCTATCATACTCCTCTGGATTATCATAAAAATCCTTTTTATCTAATAACTGACCGTCTTTTCGTTTGTTATAATCCAATACATCAATCTGGGTATATACAGCTTCATCAAATTCTGTATTTAGATATTCATCTACAGAAACTTCTTTGATTCGCATTGCGTCTAAAATCTCTTTAGCTCCACTCCCTACTTTACCATTTCCTGTAAGAACAATTTTGATATTTGGTAGATTAATTTTGGACAACTCTGCTTCTAGAGCTTTTTGATCTGGTAAAGTTTCTGCTTTCGGAAGCGTAAAACTTTCGTTTTTTAGTCCAAACGCTCTAAAACCATTATACGCACCTACAATACCTGCATATCTTCCAAAACCTATTAGTCTCCACCCTTTTTGATTTACGATAACCTCATGATCATATAGTTCTATGTTCTTATCTAAAATCGCTTTTAGCAATTTTCTATTATAAGGTTGCTTTTTTATCGTATGTGAAAAGAAAAAGTATTTTTTATTCGGAATTAATGCTTCAATCGGAACTTCTTTTACACCTAATAACACCTCGCAATCAGATATGTCATTAGTTATTTCTACACCTACATTTCTATACGCAGCATCATCAAAAATTCTAATATCAGAGCTTTCTACCATAAAAGATGCCTCAGGAAATTTAGACATGGTGTCACTAAGTCCGTTTGGAGAAAAGACTACCCGACGATCTGGCGGGTTTTTACGCTCTTTAATTATTCCGAATGTAGTCATATAGGTTTGGTATGTATTTTGTTTATTTAAAAGCGCGGCTAAGATATGACAAATATGATTATCTTTGCCAACCATTTTGGTATTCTAACTAGGGTAATTTATGTCAAATTAACTTTAAATGAATACCAATTACATAAATATCGGGGTCGACTGGTTTTGACAGCGAGATTAATAGAGTGGTAAGCACGTCGAGCGCTGAGATACAGCTCGTAAATATCATATTTCACCTTTTTTAAACGGCGAGAATAACTACGCCCTAGCTGCATAATCCGAATTATAGTAGGATAGTGCCTCGGTCTACTAGGTAGACAAGCAGGATACTCTTCAGAAGCCTTGGTTTATGGCGTTTGGTTTTGAGTATCGTAAAAATAAACCTAGAAACTATAGGATCTTGATATAGTTTCGAAATCAATTGAGAATAAGGGGTGCGTTGGCGGTTTTTGGCCGGCAATCCCACGAAAATCTAAACAAAAACTAAGCGTGTAGAAAGCTATTGTATTACTTGTTTGGACGAGGGTTCGAATCCCTCCGACTCCACAGAAAACTCCCGAATCAATAATGATTACGGGAGTTTCTATTTTTGGTCGACAATTTAGTCGACAATATTGTCCTTTTTTTATTTTAAACCAAGTGATTAAAAGTTTAATTCTCAATAGCAGATTATGATTTATGATTCGCTTTGTTGTAAAGTTCCGCTATCCTATATGATGAATGACCTTATTAGCAATCCCACTTAATTTTCTGTAGTCTAACAGCATTTAAGATAGCTAATAAAGCTACTCCTACATCTGCAAATACCGCTTCCCACATTGTAGCTAAACCACCTGCTCCTAAAATCAATACAATAACTTTGACACCAAAAGCTAAAATAATATTCTGCCAAACTACTTTGCGTGTAGAACGACTAATTTTAATGGCTCTCACTACTTTTGATGGTTGGTCTGTTTGAATAATGATGTCTGCGGTTTCTATTGCTACATCACTACCTAAACCACCCATTGCAATACCAACGTTACTTACTGCTAAAACAGGTGCATCGTTAATACCATCACCTATAAAAGCTACTTTATTTTCAGGATTCTTCTTTAAAGATTCAACTTCGTTTAATTTATCTTCTGGTAGTAAACCACCTTTAGCATTTTCAATATTCAACTCTTTAGCGACTTGTTGAGTTATAGAATCTTTATCACCAGAAAGCATCATAATATTTTTAATACCTACTTTATGTAAATCTGTAATTGTTTCTTTTGCATCCTCTTTTAATTCATCTGCTATTACTACATAACCTGCAAATTGATTATCGATTGCAACTAATACTATCGATTCTACAATAGATTCCGTTTCAGTTGGAACATCAATACTATTAGCAATCATTAAGGCTTTGTTACCTACTAAAACAGTTTTACCGTTTACTATACCTTTTAATCCTTTACCAGCAATTTCAGAAACTTCTTTTGCTTCATAGCTATTTTCAGTTCCTTTATATACCATTATGGCTTTAGCAATTGGATGCGTGGATTGTTCTTCCATAGCCATTAAATACTCCATAAAATCTGATTCATCCCAACCAATAGTCTTTATTTCCTTGACTTTAAATACACCTTTGGTAACTGTCCCAGTTTTATCCATTACTAATGTATTTATCTTGGTCATAGCGTCTAAAAATGAAGCACCTTTAAATAAAATACCATTCTTTGAAGCTACACCTAAACCACCGAAATATCCTAAAGGGATTGAAATTACCAGTGCACACGGACAAGAGATTACCAAGAATATTAATGCTCTATATAGCCAATCTCTAAACACATAATCATCTACAAAAAAGTAAGGTAGGAAAGTAACGCCAATAGCTAAAAACACTACAATTGGTGTATATATGCGAGCAAACTGTCTAATGAATAATTCTGTTTTAGATTTACGTGCTGTAGCATTTTGAACCAATTCTAATATTCTGGCAATAGAACTATCTTCAAACTTGTTGGTTACCTCAACTTCAATAACGCTTTCTAAATTAATACTACCTGCAAATACTTTTTCATCTTTTACAATAGTATCTGGTTTACTTTCGCCTGTTAAAGCTGATGTATTTAATGATGCCTTTGATGACAACAACTTTCCATCTAAAGGAATTTTTTCACCTACACGAATTTGAATTTTCTCTCCAATATTTACATTATCTGGGGAAACATTTACATAATCACCATCACGATAAACATTAGCTTCTTTCGGTCTAACATCTAATAACGCTTTTATATTTCCTTTTGCTTTATTTACTGCCGAATTTTGAAATAACTCACCTACTGCATAAAATAGCATAACTGCAACTCCCTCTGGATATTCACCAATTATAAACGCACCAATAGTAGCTATAGACATTAAAAAGAACTCTGTAAAAACATCACCCTTTTTAATACTATTCCAACCCTCTTTTACTACTGGAAAACCTACAGGTAAATATGCTATACTGTACCAAACAATACGAGTCCAATTCTTAAAAAAAGAAACATCAAAATAATCTAATCCTATTCCAATGATAAGCATTGTAAAACTTATGATTGCAGGTACATAGGTTCTAAATGAACTGCTATTTCCGTGGTCGTGGTTGTGACCATCATCGTGAGAATGTTCTTCTTCAGATTGTGGTTTTAAATCTCTTAAATTGACTTTCTTTTTTTTCATTTGCTCTCTAATAGCTTTTCAATATCACTTGGAATAGACATACGTTCTAGTGGTGGTACGTTTGCACCACCTGTATTGCCAAGTGGAACGTGGTCAATAAATGATTTCCAACCACCAACAAGTAACCTAATAATTTGACCGAATACTTCTTTAGTATCTTTTTGTCTTAATCCAAATTTTAGCATTAGCCAATGTGAATAGGTATGTTCTATAGGGTAAGATTGCCCTATTATATGACTGCGCTCTAAATGATACCAAGCATTACCATACTGTTTATTTTCTAAACATAAACTGTATAGTTTTAATTCTTCGTTATAAGCCTGTTTAAGATGTTTTGGTATTTTAGTATTAAACTTCATATCCACTAATTTTGGATAAAAGTAAGTTAATAGTAAGTGCAATGGAAGTGCATTTATTATCCACTACACTTATCACATATACCTTTTACAACCAAGTTTACATTTTCAGAAACAAAACCATCAGGAACTTTTATTTGAGGTATTTTATGGTCTGTTAAGCAAATGGTTTCATTGCAATTGTTACAATGGAAATGTAAATGTAAATCGGTCTTTATATCACAACTACAACCTTGTTCACATAAAGCGTATTTGGTAATACCTGTACCATCGTCTATTTGATGTACAATATCCTTTTCTTCAAAAGTTTTAATAGTTCTGTAAAGCGTAGTTCTATCTGCTTTTTCAAACGCATTTTCAATATCACTTAATGTTACCGCAATTTCTTTTTCAGCAAGAAACTTATAAATTAACAAACGCATTGCTGTAATACGAATATCTTTTGATTCTAATAATTGTTCTATTGTTTCCATAACTAATCGTGGTCTTCGTTTCCGAATGGTTTAATAATAAGCCCTACACTAAATATAAAGCCATCTGTAGGTGCATAAATCTCTGGAAATACAGGATTCTCGTGTGGTGGTAAAACCAAAGGTGAAAATCTGCTTTGTCTTCTATCTGTAAAGTTTTCAAAGTTCACAAATACGCTACCTAATTTAAAATTACGCATTAGCAACAAACCCATAGTAACAAAATCTGTAGTTTCTGTACCGTTTGATAAAAATTGTTTTCCTGTGTAGTAGGTTTCATAACCAATTCGCCACTTATCTGATTCGTACATTAATACACTACCTGCATTATGCTTTGCGGTTAATGGCTTTTGTGGATTACCAGGTAAATAGTTTAGCTTGGTATCAATAAGCGCATAGTTTAAGAACCATCTAAAGTCTTTGTAAGTAAATTTAATATTTGTTTCTGCTCCTTTGCTAAAGATTTCATCTGGTGCATTCTCAAACTCAAACAAACCGCTATCTGCAGTATTTAAAAGTAATCCATCATTTATAGCTGTAACATAGAATAATTGATTTACAGAAAAACCAATCTCATCAGTTAAACGTGTTTGATAGTTGAAATCGAAATTAACACCATAAGAACGTTCTGCATCTACTGTGGGTTTATCTATTGCAAGAACATTTTCGAAATTTATATACTCTGCTTCTTCTGTAAAAATATCTGGAATTTTATAACCTAAACCGCCACCAATTCTACTTGAAAATCCACTATTATTCTTATATAATAATGAAATTCTTGGTAATGGAAAGAATCCGAAATCGTTATTATAATCTGCTCTTAACCCTGTTTCTAATATCCAATTATCTGAAATATCGTAGATATTATTTGCAAAAGCTCCAAAGGTCACATCTTTTTGGTCTCGTTGTAGCTGTGCATTATCGTTTTCATCAAAATTTGAGGTATATAGATTAGCTCCAATTATCCAATCTGTTTTTTCTGATGCTTTGTTATATGTGATTTCAGTAAAAGTATTTGTTTGCTTACCATCAAAATTAAAATCAGGAACAGTTAAATTCCTATCAAAAAAAGAGACACTATTTTTAAATTCTAATGAGCTAACAGAATCTAATTGCGTTTGATACACCAATTGACTACTTAATCGTTTTGAATTGTTTTCTTCAGTATATTGATGAATACCATCTTCACCGCTTTCAATTTTGGTTATATCACCACCGATTCTATCATCATACGTTCCATTTAATCCAAACCAAACTGTAGTATTCTCTGATGGATAATAAAACAGTTTAGGATTAAAAGAAATTGATGTTGTTTTTGGTAGATTGCTAAAGCCGTCATCTTCTGGGTCGTATGCTTTTTGATAATGACCAGAGCCATAAAGTGAAAAACCAAATTTTTCATTTCGTTTGCTATAAAATACATTAGCTGTACTTCCTAATGCTTGGGTCTGCGTAAGCATAATGTCTAAAGCAGGTTCTTCGTCTGGTGTTTTAGATACCATATTTACCAATCCTGCAATAGCACCTCCACCGTAAAGTGTAGAGGAACTTCCTTTAATAATCTCAAATTGTTGTAAGTCTAAAGGTGGAATTTGTAAAATACTTAATCCACTTGAAAAGCCACCATATAGTGGAAACCCATCTCTTAATAATTGCGTGTACCTACCATCCAACCCTTGAATACGAATATTAGTACTCCCACTACTTAAAGACGTTTGTTGCATCTGTATTCCTGTACTTTCACGAAGCACCATAGAAATATTAGTAGGGTTCATTATTGCTTTTTCACCTAATTCTTCTGCACCTATAAACTCGATGCGTGTAGGTATTTTTCGTACTGTTCTTGTGCTTCTTGTAGATTGCAGTACTACAGCATCTAATTGATTACCGCCCTCTTTTAGTTTAAACACTAATTCATTATTACTTGGAATTTGAATTGTTGTCTCAAATGTTTCAAAACCTAAAAAGGAAATTATTATTTGATGCTGACCGTTTGGTATTTCTGTAAATTCTGCAATACCATCAAAATTAGTTACAGCACCTTTTTCTAATGCTTCAAAGTAAACAGTCGCACCCATTAAAGGCTCGTTTTCAGCCTCTGTGATGACTTTTATTTGTATGTCAGTTGTTTGTGCCTGTAATGATAGGCAAAGTATTAATATGAGCTTTATGCTCAATAAATATTTATTCATTGAATTATAATTGTAATTAACTAAATAATTGATTTAAAATCGTGTTATTTTAGCTTATTACTTGTGGCGGTTGCCAAATGTTGGAAAGGAAATTAAACCTATAAATAGGTTGATATGTAGAAATTAACTCCGTTGAAATTTCAATATTGAGTTTGAAATCAAATTTCTTGATTGGTTCGTAAGTAATTGTCATACCGCAACAATTGCAAATACAAGTTACAGGACAAGAATCGTCACTATCTTCTTGATGATTGTGGTTAATACTTATTTCTTCTTGATGCTGGTCTTCTATATTTTGACCATCAGAACAAGGCTTTGCTGAAAGCAATAGTATTATTAATGATAATATGACGGTTACAAATTTCACAATTACAAAGATAAAAATTTAATAATGCAATGGTTGTGCAAAAGAAATATGAAATTTATTTAGTAATACAATCAACATTATTTTCCAGAATAGCTTTTAAATGAGACGGTATTTCATAGCCACTCAATAGTTCACCCGTAGCTATATTCTCCCAATCGGCTGTTTTTGAATTGTATTCCCATTCGCTATAATTACTAAGCAACTTTGCTGAGAATTTTTGTTTTATTGTTTTCTTAGGTGAATTAAAACCAAATCGATCAAAAATACGCTTCCCCTTCATTGCCATAAGTATGATATCTAAAGCTTTGATATAAATTTGTGCGGTACTTGTTTCTTTTTCTCTTTTCTTTAAATCTGGTTCAGTGAAAATTTTACTGCCGTATTTTATAATCTCTACTAATCCATTCTCTAAATGAGTTACTTGTTGAATATTTTGAGCTTTTCTATTAGCAAATTTTGGTGTCCATAGTTGCAACCATTCAGCCAATAATACCTCAGCGGTATATTTGTCTTTAGTAATGATATGAAAATGTGGATTGTATGTTTTCTTTTTAGGGTTAAAATTACACTCTAACGAACGTACACCAATAAGCATCTTTCCTTTTCCCCTTTGGTATCTTTTACGATGTTTTTCTGTTATTCTCTGTATTCCTTGTGTGAATTTCTTTATATATCTAGGCAAATTATGTGCGTTACAAGATTTTACCGTTAAAGTCAAAAAATAGGGTTGTTCCCAATGCTTTATAACTGGTAAATACTTGTTAATCATCTGAGCCTTTCGGATACTACAACACAAAGTACAAAAACGGTTTTTGCAATATTTCCCATACAATCGACCATCTGCTGTAACAATGTTCTGTTGGCAGTAGTAGGTGTTCCAATAAGATTTTTCTAATTCTGACTCTCCATTTTCCTGCGCGACCTCTATTAATCGAAGCATCATTATTTGCGTAATGGTTTTTCTTTTTGCTCTACCTTTCAACGCCTCTTTCTTGTTGAGGTCTGAGCCTTCTCCATTAACAATAATGTTATTCTGTCCCGTTTTGTTTGTCCTACTTTCTGCTAATGTATACATACTACCTAATTTTAGAAATTCTAACACCTTGTAAACAAAGAGATTAAGCCCTTTTGTATTTAAGTGACTTAACCTCTGTTAATGCGTTATCTAAATCTTCTCTTTTGATAATTAATATTCTACCTACTTTTTGAGCTGGCAGTGTACCCCGTTTTATGTAATTATGTACGGACTGCTCTGAAACTTTTAGAAGTTCTGCTGTTTCTTTTACGGTAAGATTTTCAGGTTTTTGCTCTTCTACAGGCTTGTGTTTTATATCTAATAGAAGACTTTCAATATTTGCTAGTCGCTCATTGAGAATTTCGAAAGGATTATTCATTGTACCAGTATTTTAATTTTACTGGTGTAAAGGTCATTATAGAATTAGATTTTAACCTCTTGCGACTGGTAGTTGAGTGGTTGTGAATTTAATAATTAGCATTATAATTACTTGTAAACGTAGAAATAACAGCTTCTAAATCATTTACTGCTTTCGTGTCTTTTAGATTATTTAACAACCTCTTGGCTTCCTGTAAATCTTTAAGATGTTTTGAATCTGTTGTTTTATTTTGGCTCAGTCTTGTTAATTCATTTGGTTTATAAATTCTTTTTTGAAGAATTTTTTCACTTTTAGTACTGGAGTGTTTTCTTAATATCTCCAAATAATTATCAGAAGTAATGACTATTCCTTTAATAAAATATGCTATTGCTATTTGTTTTTGGCTGAAATTATTGTTTTTTGATTGCTTTGTTTTCTTGACCTTTTTACTTATTTGATTAAGATTACTTTTCTCTTTTTCAATGAGTAGCTTTTTTTCATAAACTCCTTGCTTCTGCTCAAAAAACTCTTTTTGAAGCTCTATATAGTTCTCATCTTCTTGCTGAAGCACCTTATTTTCCATTTCTTGGTCACTCAAAGCGTCTAAAGAATTATTTATTATCTCCAAACTTTTCAAAACTCTGGAGCTCCTAAATAGTTGAGACAATGATTTGAAATTAGCGTCTAAAGCATAACGTGACAATCTCTCCAAATCAATGAGTATAACCCCTCTACCACTAATAAAAATTAAGCAGTTAAAAAAATTCTTTGTCAATTGCTGTAACTCATCCTTATTATCATAAATATGTTTATGACTCAATACTATGTTTACAAACTCTCCTGCTACCATAGAAAAAGTCGCTTTCATTTGGAGATAATATTTCGTGCACAATTTATAGCCTTCATCCTCAGTCTCTCCTTTACAGTATTTACAATTTTCTTTTATATCCTTTGGCAAAGAATCTTCCATACACCGCATAACAGCCTTATCCGCTTTTTCAAAATTTTCTTCATCAACTAAAAACTCTTTAAGATAGTCTACATATGTTTTTTTACCCCAAATACTATCTAAATATGCTACAGTTTCATCACTTAACTGAATAGAAGCAATTTTAGCTCCTTCTTCCAATTTAATCTCCAATCCTATTTCCTTCCTCTTCATTTAATCAACTTTTTTTAATAGTCCAATATCCATGTTAAAAACCTCATTTACCGCTTCTACCTTAGAATCATCATCTACCTGATAATACTGATTTAACGTTTTCATATCCCTATGCCCTGTTATCGATGCTATTAATTTATCAGATAACCCTTCTTTTTTCATCATCGTAATAAACGTTCTACGTGCTGTATGCGTACTAATACGTTCATAATATGGCATCGTCACTCGTATATTCTCTTTTCCTTTGGTAGTCGTCTTTACTACCTCATCGGTATACCCTGCTTTCTTAAAAACTTCTTTGATATATTCATTTTGTTTTTGATTAGCTATCAATGGTAATTGATAATCATATTTACGCAGAATGTGTAGTGATATTTCGTTTAATGGTATGGTACGAGATTCTTTCTCTGTATCTTTTTCTTCTTTTAGAACAATAGAATTATTTACAATATCTTCCATATTAAATAATCTAAGTTCGCCAAACCTCATCCCTGTAACACAAGAAAATACAAATACATCTCTAACTTTCTCTAATCGTTCATTTTTAAAATCACAATGCATTAGATTCTGCAAATCAATTTTAGTCAAAGCTATCTGTTGAGTAATCACTCTCTTTTTCTTCTCAAAGCTTAGAAATATATTATTGTAGGTATATCCCTTTTTTAAAGCCCAAAACATAAACGTTTTGAACAGTCCAAGGTTTCTGGAGTACGTATTATTAATATGACCACGAATATTCATACAATAATCTGTAAAATCAGCGTGGAAAACTTCATTTATAGTACTAAATGTTAGGTTATAGCTCGTTTGCTTCTCGAAATCTTGTAATATGTTTTTGATATTCTTGTACCGCTTAATTGTAGAAGGTGACCATTCTTGCATTTTGATCTTATAGTCCATAAACTCATCAAATGCATCATAAAATGTATTCTTACCAGTTGGTGCTTTTTTGAAAATAGTATCAAATTCCCTTTTTAATATTTGTGAAGTAAAATCTTCTCCAATTGCTTTACATCTGTTTTGTATTAATTCAAATGCATCTGGATATCGATTTAATTGCAGTTTGATAATGCTACTACTTACAGCCTTATGTTTACCTTTTAGAATAGGTTGTTTATTCTGTTGATCCCAATTTATTGGTTTTATCTTCTCTCCTGTAGAATACAAGAACTTCTTTCCTTCGCTTTTAAAGTAACACGAAAAAATAATTAATGTTTCCTTTTCAGATTTCGGACGTTTTAAAAAGAATGTTGAGGTCATCAATTGAATATTACAGTCGACAATCTGGTCGACAATTATGTTATATTTAGATACTATTCTAAACTATAACAAAAATAAACAATTACCTTATTTATATGGTTAACAGCTTGATATACTTATAAACTGTTATTAACAAGACACCAATAGTTCAATAGCCTCCGACTCCACTTCAATCCCGCCAAATGGCGGGATTTTGCGTATCCGGGGGATTCGGCAGCCGCATCAACTGGGTCTTACGCTATAAAGGTCTTCAAGACCTTTACTTAGCGCTACAAACCTCTCCGACTCCACTTCAATCCCGCCTAATGGCGGGATTTTGTGTATCCGAGGGATTCACAGCGCG
Source organism: Aquimarina sp. MMG015 (assembly GCF_018100855.1). Taxonomy (NCBI): domain Bacteria; kingdom Pseudomonadati; phylum Bacteroidota; class Flavobacteriia; order Flavobacteriales; family Flavobacteriaceae; genus Aquimarina; species Aquimarina sp. MMG015. Next base: position 28,273 of record NZ_JAGJEB010000006.1, on the reverse strand, counting down.
GCAAGCCCGCCTCTTAACTAAAATCATCCACAGGATAATTTCTTAACGCTCGATCGTCTTCGACTCCACAAAAAAACTCCCAAACCATTAATGATTATGGGAGTTTCTATTCATATTTTAATTACCTATCAATTATAATACATTCTATAGAAGGCTTAGACTTGTATTACTTTATGTCAACACCATCTTGTCCTTTATAGAATCTTTTTACTGCAGTATGATTTCCTACATATATTCTAATCACATAGGTACCTTCTAATAAACCAGAGATATCAACTTCTCTATCTACATGAAGCTTTTTCTGAATTCTAATAAAACCAGAATCATCTATCACCTTGATTAACATAGGTTCTCTTACATCGGATATAATCGTAATGGACTGTTGGACGGTCGTAGATTCGAGTTTAAAAGAAAATGTAGTATCGTTAATAGTATTCAATCTATTGCTTACTAAATAATCATCACTGGCATTACCAGAGATACAAGCAATTAAAAACAGTAGGGTAAGTAGTTTATTTCTCATATCTTATTTTTTTCTTAAGATACAGATTTTCAATAACTTAAACCGTTAACTATTTTATAAAAAATCTAAAAACCTGGTTTTTTAGAAAAATTTATGTTTTGTTTAAAATATTCCGAATGGTACAACCTATGGTAATCTAGATAAAGGAATTAGGAATAAAATTAATAACAAGAAATATCAACAACAAAATAGAACTATTTCACACCATAAAGTTTGATTATAAGCATTTCCACCAATAAAATACAAGTAAAAAGTAATCAAAATCAATACATTCATCTATTTTTGAGTAAATATAGATGACTAGAACCGGTACGTAAAAACTTACAAATCTAAGCGGTAATGCTAAAAATTTGTTTTAACTAAAACCTACAGGAATACTAGGGTATTCGCTTTTGGAGATTGAATTAACACACTATCATTGTATTAATTAGGTATGTTATATCAACTCTTGTCTTTAGCTAAAAAACATATCATTATATCGAAAAGAAAGCTATCTCTCCTAAATCAATTAAAATATCAATTAACTTTATGAGGCTAACACAAAACCTCAAACTCATGAATATTACGAACCGCTACACTGCATATTTGCACTACCCGTATTTATTGGAAGATCATCAACCTAAGTAGCTTTTTTACAACAAACATAATACCCTAATTTCTCTCAATAATACATTCCACCCACCGAACCAGAATTATTATTGACATTTCATAACAAATCCCTAAGACTATGAAAATATATAGCGTTGTTGTGGCCTATGATGATCCTCTAAAAAGGTTAGGTATCAAAGCCATGCTAGAAGCCCCAAAAGACATGAAATTTAATTTATATGAAGATATAAGTGATTTAGAAAACTTACGAAAAGTCATTGTTGATAGCCAACCTGATTTTATTGTTATTGATGCTACTCTAAATTCTAATGATTCTGGAATTGAATTAGCAAAATATACTAAACGACACGCTTCTAAGACCAAGATTGTTATCATGACATTTACCCTAGAAGAGTGGTTGATAAAAGAATTAAAAAACTTAGAGATAAAGTGGATTCTATATAAGGCTGATACTGTAGAAAATCTGACTAAATGTGCTGGGCGAGCTATCCAAAACAAACCTTATGTAAGTAAACGATTTAGAGAATCTTGGTTTAAAGAAAAAGCAAATCCTATTCCCGAAGTTTCTGATAAATCATACCAACAATTATCAAAAACAGAAATCAAAATATTAAATCAAGTAGCATTAGGCAAGACCAATAAAGAAATTGCATTTGATCTATTTAAAAGCGAAAAAACTATCAAAAATCATCGCCAAAATATTTGCAAAAAGCTACAGATTGCAGGTAGTAATGCTCTTTTTAAATATACCATGAAATTAAAAGATGTGTATCATTAGGTTGTTAAAGCGCAATAATCTTCAGTAAAAAATTGAGTACTTGTGCCTATATTTTTCATTCATAGAGTTTTTAATTTTCCTACCGAAAACTAACGATACTGTTTATACCCAAAATAAACAAAATACACACAACTCTTAATTATGAAAAACACTACACTCAAAGCTTTATTGATACTCTTATTTTATATACACATATCGGAAGCTCAAGAACTTATTATAGAAAAAAACCAGCAACTATATTCTCAAAATATAAGTAACAGCGATACCGTATTATTAAATAAGAATAAGTCTTCTTTAGCTATCACCTCAGCAATGGATGTGATAGTATTGCAAGCATATAATATCTCGCGAGAACTAGATATAACGGCTAACTTTGATTTTTTTCAGGGATTACAGAGTCCTTTTAATCCGAATGTATGGATATATCTAGAGAGAGAACAAATTGGAGGAGCCTTTAAACTTCAAAAAGTAGATCTTTCTAATAAAAAACAGGTTACTTTACAAAGTAAAACTAATAATGATCGAAAGGAAATAGCGCTAAAACCTATTGGCTGGACCAATGATGCTTCTAAAATCTTTATAGAAGGGATTTACTTAGATGCAGCAGAAGAACACGAAGGGATTTTTATATATGACATTCAAACAAATCATATCGAAAAACTTCCTATCTCTTTTAAATACACCAGTACACCGTTACTCTCTCCGAAGCGAGATTATTTTATCTTCTCTGGATCTACCGATAAAAAACTAGACTACCTACATGGTACTTCTGACCTTATTTATAAATATGATATCGAACAACAAACAACTAAGACTATATATCGATCAGAAAGAGATCAGGTTCAAATCTTAGGTTGGAATGTTAATTCTAAAACTAATAAAGAGTCTATCCATAATCAAAAATCTAATTTATCCTATTATTTACCTTGGGATTTTGGCAAAGAGAATTGTGTCTCTAGACACGGAACACCTGGTCCAACTGGTTCTCATAGCCCTGTAGGTCAATGTGGTTTTTTTACTCCAGGTGGTCATCACGGATATCACGCAATTGATTTTGCAACTTCTTTATCCGGAGATGATAACGTAAGAGCTTCTGCCGCAGGAACTGTTTCTTTTTCTGGAATAAGTGGAAGTTTATCTAGTGGTTATGGGAGATTGATTATCATACGACATAGCGATGGAACTCGAACATATTATGCTCATAACAAAACACTATTGGTTAGTCAAGGGCAATCTGTACAAAAAGGACAAGTAATCGCTTTAGAAGGCACAACAGGAGGATCTACAGGAGATCATATTCATTTTGAGTGGAGAGCTGCTGGAGGAAACTCTTCTACTCCTGGTTCTTTTGTTGATGCAGGACAACCAAGACAAAATTATATTTATCGTTCACAGAATACCTTTGGTTCGCAAGCAGACACACAAGCTCCTACCACTTCTATAACAGCTAATGGAGGAACTACACAATCTGGTGATTTTACTGCCAACTATACCGACTCAGACAATATTGCGGTAACACGTCGATTCTATCAAGTTTTAGAGAAATACGGAAACAATTGGTACGCCAATAGAGGTAATGGTTTTTTTAATGACAACTTTAATGTTTTTTATTCTGGATATTTACAAGGAGATGGGGATTGGTCAATTAATAATAATCATCTACTTCAATCGAACACTACATCAGACAACACCAAATTAAATACATTCTTGTCTCAAAATTCAGGATTACCGTATTTATATGAATTCTCTGCAAAAGTATTATCTACGAATGGTCCTAGAAAATTTGGAATTCACATCATGGCAGATTCTCCAGATCAAAGCCAAAGAGGAAATTCTTATTTAATATGGTTTAGCGGAGAGGATAACAAAGTTAGAGTATACGAAACCATAAATAACCAATTAAACTTTAGAGCAATTGATGATGTCCCACTAGACAATAAATGGGCGAACTACAAAATTACATACAGTCCTGGGTTTGGTGTTCTCGAAGTATTTAGAAATAACACTTCTATCTTAAAATGGACAGATCCATCACCAATAAAAAACGGAAGCACAATTTCTTTAAGAACAAATAAAACGAATATTGAATTCGATGATTTAAAAGTCTATAAGTTTAGAGCAAACAATTCTACAGAGATTTCTACAGGATCAGAAATAACTAAGGATATACGAAGAAAAAATGGAAAAATAAAAAGTTTGGTTAGAGATGCCGCTGGAAATTGGTCTACTCCTGGAAACCTAGATGTAACTATAAGTTCTCTAACAAGACAAAATTCAGAAATTATAAACGATACTTTTCTTAATAGTGATACTATTAAAGCAAACGTATTTCCGAACCCTACAGATGGATCTGATTTAACAATTAGCTATCAATCTCTACATAAATCCCATGCATCTATATCCATAATTGATATAAAAGGTAGCGTTTTAAAATCCTTCATAAAATACACAGAAGAAGGAAAGAATACATCTATAGATCTAAGCAGTTATTTCGGATCCTTAGGAGATGGCACATATTTTATCAAAATAAATGATGATAGAGGTTCTCAAGTGATCCCTATCATTAAAAGGTAGTTTTTTGTAAGTGTGTAAAAAGGGTTCTACATATTTGGTTAACAACTTGTCTGAGCCCTTTTTCTTGCAAAACCCTTCATAAAATATAAACTCAAAACACAAACATCATATGAAAACTAACACAAAACTTATTTACCTCATTCTAAGTTTATTATTACATCAGGTAATTTGGTCTCAAGGAAATAAACTTAAAGGAGAAGGTTCTACAGAAAATGTAATTGAATTAAGTTCTAAAAAAGCTATTAGCTATACATCTAAAAATTTAAAATATAGTAATGAGGGAATAGTCTTTTCTAAATTATCAGAAACAGAAAAAATAATTATAAGTCCTGTAGAAATTTCACTCATAGAACCAGAACCATTTATTAGTACTTATCTTCAATTAAATGGTACTAATTTAAATCACGACGCCATCTTGATCACCTACCGAACTTCAGAAAAAGGAGAAATTTGGTCAGATTGGAAAAAAATTCCTTTTGATGGACATTTTGATAAAATAAATAACAACTATCTAATTTCTTCTCTATTATATCTAGATAAGTCAATATCCTATATTCAATATGCATTAGATATTACCACGAATAAAGAAATGATTTTAGAAAAAATACTGTTAAAACATTACAGCCCTGGAGCTACACCAAGAAAAACATTAGAAGAAATTAACACCATAAAATTTAAAAATCAAAATAAAGCAGCTTGTAGTAAACCATCTGTAGTTTCACGATCACAATGGGGAGCAAGGCCTCCAAGAAGTTCATTTCCTACTACGAACGTGACACATCTCATTGTTCATCATGAATTTGGATCTAATTCTAGTAGTGATTGGGCTGCAAGAGTACGATCTGTACAAAATTTTCATATGAATTCTAATGGATGGTCGGATATTGGATATAATTTCTTAATAGATCCGAATGGAGTTATTTACGAAGGAAGAGCTGGCGGAGACAGTGCGGTAGGTGCTCATTTTTGTGGTAGAAACCGTAATACAATGGGAGTTTGTATGTTAGGTAATTATTCATCGGCTACACCAAAAGTCGCTACTCAAAATTCTTTAAAAGATTTATTAGCCTGGAAAGCTACAAAAGAGAACATTAACCCTTCTGGATTTGCCTATCACTATTCTATTGATGGTTCTTTAAGAACTATATCAGGGCATAGAGATGGAGGTGGATGTTCGGCGTGTCCAGGAGATGGAGGTTATGCTATTCTGCCAAGTATAAGAACAGGAGTACAAAATCTTATTGACAATAATTGCTCTGGATCTGGCGGCGGAACCGATAATCAATCTCCAACTACGACTATTAGTGCTTCTGGCGGCAATACACAATCAGGTGATTTTACAGCTAACTTTAATGACAATGATAACATAGGGGTAACTAGAAGGTTTTATCAAGCTTTAGAGAAATATGGTGATAATTGGTATGCAAACCGAGGCAATGGCTTTTTTAATGACAATTTTAATATTTTCTACTCTGGATATACCCAAGGAGCTGGAAATTGGAGTATTAGTAATGGACATTTAAGTCAATCCGACATTTCGTCTGACAATACAAAATTGAATACTTTTTTATCGCAAAATTCTGGGCTCCCTTATTTGTATGAGTTCTCTGCTAAAACAATTTCTACAACTGGGCCAAAAAAATTTGGTCTACATATCATGGCTGATGATGTAACCCAAAGTCAGAGAGGAAACTCATATTTAATATGGTTTAGTGGAGAAGATAATAAGGTCAGAATATATGAGACAGTAAATAATCAACTAAATTTTAGAGCGATTAGTGATGTATCACTAGATAACCAATGGGCTAATTATAAAATAACCTATAGCCCGGCTTTTGGAGTATTAGAAATTTTTAGAAACAATACCTCGCTTTTAAGATGGACAGACACGACTCCAATCAAAAATGGAAGTTCTATCTCGTTAAGAACGAACAAAACCAATATGGAATTCGATGATCTTAAAGTGTATAAATTTAGAGCAAATCAAACACAATCCATAACAGCTGGATCTTCTGTAACTAAAGATATAAGAAGACAAAATGGAAAAATTAAAAGTTTGGTAAGAGATGCTGCTGGGAATTGGTCTGCTCCTGGAAACTTAGATATAACGATTAGCTCTCTTTCTAGACAAAATCCAAATATTATTGATGATACAAAACTAAACAATAGTGATCCAATCATTTATCCAAATCCAACAACAGCTAAATCATTGACATTGACATATAATGCTACCTCAAATCAACGTTTAGAAGTATCTATTTGGGATATTACTGGTAAATTATTAAATAAAATTAATACGACACCCAAAGAAAATAGTTTACAGAATCTAAACATCAGCTCTTTAATTGAAGGAATTGCGGGTGGAACTTATATTATAAAAGTAAAAAATGGTAAAAATGTAACCTATTCAAGAATCTTAAAACAATAATCAATTCGGAAAAATATAAAATAAAAAACCGACCACTATATGGTCGGTTTTTTTATATCATGACAGAAACACTTAAAAATTATTTAACCAAAGTCTTTCCTTTATATTTCCATTCAGTAATACCACCATCTAGATCGTAGATTTTAGTAAACCCTGCTTTCTTCATATACGCAGAACATTTACCACTTCTTCCTCCCCTACCGCAATATACAGCTACAGGTTTTGTTTTATCTACTTCAGATATTAGTGTTTCGAAATTCTCATCACTAAAATCTATATTAATCGCTCCTTCTATGTGACCTTCTGCATATTCTTGTGGAGTTCGTACATCTACAAGCTGTACTTTTTCCATTTCCAATAAAGAATCCATCTCTGCTACTGTTATTAATTCTACAATGGCAGTATCATCTGTTTTAGCATCTTTACAATTGAATAACAACATTGAAAGAACAACTACGGTTACTATTGTTTTAATTCTCATAAACACAATTAAATACTATTATTCGGCAACTTCGCCATCCCAGCTCATAAAACCACCTATGAGATTATAAGTAGTTTCAAAACCCATTTGATTCATCAATGTACAAGCTTGTGCACTTCTAGCTCCAGAACGGCAGTACACATAATAATTTTTGGATTTATCTAATTTCTGTACTTCATCTAAAAAACCTTGTCCTTGGCGTATATCTAGATTTAACATATTAGGTATAAATCCATCTTCTACCTCTTCCTCTGTTCTAACATCTAAAATTACTGCATTTGTATCCTTAGCAATTAGATCTTCCCATTGATCTTGAGTGATATCTTCGGCCATTTTATATTTCCTTTTTTAATTGAACTTTTAAATCCGCAATTCCTTACAAATATAAGAGTCCTTACTGAATTGTACGAAGTTGTACATCCATTTATTTTAAAAGTACAGTGCTAATTATGCTTTTATACTACAACCAATTGCTTTAGTAGTCTCTAAAGGAACTTTTTCTCCTTTTAATAAAGCATTAATAGCATCCTCAGCATATTTTTTATCAGCAGCTGATGCATCTTTATAATTATTATCTATTGCTCCGATGTAACGCACAACGTTACCGTTTGCCGTTTTTTCTAAAATATAAACATGAGGAGTTTTTGTAGCTCCATATTGAGGATATATTTTCTGGCCATCATCAAATAAATAAGGAAATGTAAACCCTTTTTCTTTTGCTCTTACTTTCATGTTATCAAAACTATCCGTTGGATATGCTTTAGGATTATTAGGATTGATAGCAATAACAGGATATCCTTTATCTTTAAAAGCTTTATCCAATTCTATAATCCTATCCTCATAAGCCACAGAATATGGGCAATGATTACAAGTAAAAATAACAATAAACCCTTTAGCGTCTTTATAATCAGCTAAAGAAACTGTAGTATCATCAATGTTTTTAAGGCTAAAATCTGTTGCGACATCACCTATCACATATCCAGCATCACTATCTGACAAATTAACTTTATCAATCGCAAATGCACTTACTGCAATTACTAGAACAACTGCTACTAAAATTTTTAAAGTTTTCATCTGTTTTATTTAATTAAGGTTTTAATCAGTACGACTAGGAACTATTATAACATTTTTTTTAATTCTCTTTCTAATTCATCATAGGTAAAGGATCGCTCATAAAAATTAGATGTATTTCCTTTGTATATTATGGTAGCTGGTATAGAACCAGACCAATTTTCATTCACTTTAGGAATCCAAGTATTAGCGTCAGGATCATCCAACAATACAATTTTGCTTTGTATACGTTGCTTTTTTACAAACGGTATCAGCTTAGTTTCTACCTGATTAGGAAGATCTAAACTCACTAATATCACTTCTACTTCTTTATCTGGATATCTACTATTAATCAATTCGAAATACGGTAATTCTGCAACACAAGGTTTACACCAAGTAGCCCAAAAATTAATCACCCGTGTTTTTCCGTCATTAATAGTTAAAAGGTGTTCAAAATTTTCAAAATCATATACTGGTATCTCTACACCTTTGCTAGAAAAAACATTAGATGCCTCAAAAGCAACTCTTTGTTCTCCTTTACACCCAACAACCAAAAAGGTTAATCCTATATATAAGATCAGTTTCTGCATTACACTAATGTATTAAAACGCGTTATTTCTCAAAAGAAAATTAACAAGGTTTAAATAATTCATAAAGAGAATTTTAGGATTTCGTTCATCCTATAATCGAACAATAATAATATTAATGAATATCAATCATCTGAACTTTAACAAAGAATTAGTAACTCTTTATAGTTTTTAAGAGAGAAAACATTATACATTTGTATATACAAATATTGTTTATACAAATGAATATAGAAGATATCATACAAACAAAAAAAGAACTTCCTCTCTCTAGAAAGGTGATCATTAATTTATTATATACCGAAAATTGGATAAGTGATCGAATAAGTTCAGAATTAAAAACTTATGATATTTCTATTCAGCAATTTAATGTACTACGAATTTTAAAGGGTCAAGGAGGTAAACCTGCCAACTTATCTACTATACAAGAGAGAATGGTTAGTAAAATGAGTAATACGACACGATTAGTTGATAAACTAATTAAAAAAGATTTAGTAAAAAGAATCATTTGTGAAACTAACAGAAGAAAAGTAGAAATCACGATAACAGAAAACGGGAATAACTTTTTAGATAAAATAAGCCCCGTAATGGATAATTTCGAAAAAAAAATCACCTCCAACTTATCTAAAGAAGAATTGAACATTCTAAACAACCTATTAAATAAACTTAGAAGTTAATTAAGTAAACACAATTTATATAATCATTAAATTTTAAAATTATGAAAACCAAACTTAGACCATTATTCTTAGCATTAACAATAATTGCTACTACATCTATTTATGCTCAACAAAAAAAGATAAATACAGCAGAAAGTTCTATTAATTGGACAGGAAAAAAAGTGACTGGTCAACACACTGGAACACTTAATTTCTCTAGTGGATTCTTGACCTTTGATGGCAAAAAATTAAGTGGTGGTGAGTTTATCGTAGATATGACCTCACTTGCGGTAACAGATCTAGAAGCCGGAAAAGGAAAGGAAAAATTAGAAGGTCACCTTAATTCTGATGATTTCTTTGGCGTACAAAATTTCAAAAACGCTAAACTTATAATTAAAAAAGCCTCGAAAATGGATGGTGGTTATAAAATTGCCGGAGATCTTACTATCAAAGGAAAAACAAATCCTATAGCTTTTGACCTTGCTGTAAATGGATCAACTGCTTCAACTACCTTAAAAGTAGATAGAACCAAATATGATATCAAATACGGATCAGGAAGTTTCTTTGATAATTTAGGAGATAAAGCGATCAGCGATGAATTCGAATTAGCTGTAAATTTAAAAATGTAATTTTTTGTTTTTTGAATTATAATTAATTTATATATTTGACTCAAGAAAAATAAAATGAAAATAATCTTAACAAATACATGGTGGTGGTCATCTTATAACGAAAACGTCGTGAGATAGATCCTGTCATATAGTTAAGTAAACATATCAAAGGCTTGTCAAATCACGACAAGCCTTTTTTTTGTTCATATAATCAAGGGGTTTATAAATTATAAATATTAAAATCTAACATGAGTTATACATTAACCACACATTTCAAACAAATTCTTGCCGACACCATTACACCGGTTAGTGTCTATCTAAAAATTAGAGATAGATTTCCTAATAGCCTTTTATTAGAAAGTAGCGATTATAGAGGTAATGAAAACAGTTTTTCTTATATCTGTTGTAATCCAATTGCTAATATTAGGATCGAAAATGAAACTATTTATGAATCATTTCCTGACAAAACATTTAGTGAAACCCCAATAACTAATGATACAAACATTCCTCTTGTTATAGAGCAATTTGGGCAGAAATTCAAAACCTCTAAAAGTGATTTCAAATTTATAAACAATGGATTATTTGGGTATATTTCTTATGATTCAGTCCGTTATTTCGAAAACATAGAAATTACAAAGAAACCAGGTGGTTTAGACATCCCTGATATGCAATATACCGTATATCAAAATATTATCGCAATCAACCATTTTAACAATGAAGCTTATATTTTTGCCCATTGCTACGACTCTGTAAGTAACATTTCGGAAATAGAATCTCTACTCAATGTAAAAAACTTTGCATCTTATAATTTCACTACTGTTGGTCAAACGACCTCTAATTTAGATGATGAACAATACAAGGAACATGTTGCCTTGGCTAAACAGCATTGCCAACGAGGAGATGTTTTTCAATTAGTTTTATCTAAACGCTTTTCCCAAAAATTTAAAGGAGACGAATTTAATGTGTATCGCGCTTTACGAAGTGTTAATCCATCTCCTTACTTATTCTATTTTGATTATGGTGATTTCAAAATATTTGGGAGTTCGCCAGAAGCACAATTAGTAGTTAAAGATGATATTGCAGAAATTCATCCAATCGCTGGAACTTTTAAAAGAACAGGAAATGATGAACAAGATGCAGAACTTGCTAAAAAATTATCTGTAGACGAAAAAGAAAACGCAGAACACGTAATGCTAGTTGATCTAGCTCGTAATGATTTAAGTCGCAATGGTAGTGACGTTACCGTAGATACTTATAGAGAAGTACAATTCTATTCTCATGTAATTCATTTAGTAAGTAAAGTAACTGGTAAAAAACACAAGGACACCACTACTATGCAAGTAGTCGCAGATACATTTCCTGCGGGTACATTAAGTGGAGCACCAAAACATATGGCTATGCAGCTTATAGAAAAGTATGAAACCGTGAACAGAGATTTTTATGGTGGCGCAATTGGTTTTATGGATTTCTCTGGAAATTTTAATCACGCAATCATGATTAGAACATTTTTAAGTAAAAATCATCAATTACATTGGCAAGCTGGAGCAGGATTAGTCAATGAATCAAACAAAGAAAACGAATTACAAGAAGTATACAATAAGCTGGGAGCACTAACCAAAGCGTTGAAACTAGCTGAAGAAATATAAGGAGATGAAAAAAGTATTAGTAATAGACAACTACGATTCATTTGTTTACAATCTGGTTCATTATCTAGAAGACTTAGGGTGTGAAGTAGTTGTAAAACGAAATGATCAATTGAACTTAGAAGAAGTAGCATCTTTTAATAAAATACTACTTTCACCAGGACCTGGTATTCCTGATGAGGCTGGACTATTAAAAGATATCATAAAAACGTATGCAAATACCAAAAGTATATTCGGTGTATGTCTTGGTCAGCAGGCTATTGGAGAAGTTTTTGGTGGAAACATCATCAATCTCGATGAAGTTTACCACGGTGTTGCTACCGAAGTAAAACTTACAGTATCAGACGAGCCACTTTTTAATGGATTAAACGATACATTCGATGTAGGGAGATATCACTCTTGGGTAGTGTCAGAAAAAGATTTACCATCATGTTTAGAAGCAACATCATTTGATGAGAATGGACAAATAATGTCTCTTCGTCACAAGGAATTAGATGTTAGAGGCGTGCAATTTCATCCAGAATCAGTACTTACTCCCGACGGAAAGAAAATGTTAGAAAACTGGATCAACAATTGAGATTGATAATAATAATGATACTATATTAATTTTAAAAAATATCCTATGTAAATTCTCTATCAATACTCTGAGAAAACTGGGAAAAAATGGCTTATGAAAAATTTATTAAATCGATTAATCAATCACGAAACCATTTCTAAAGAAGAAGCTAAACAAGTTTTGGTTAATATATCTAAAGGAGATTATAACCAAAGCCAAATTGCCTCATTTCTTACGGTTTATATGATGCGTAGTATTACTGTCGAAGAACTAGAAGGTTTTAGAGACGCTTTATTAGAACTATGTATTGCTGTAGACCTAAGCGAATATAATCCTATCGATCTTTGTGGAACTGGAGGAGATGGAAAAGATACTTTTAATATTTCTACATTATCATCTTTTGTTTCTGCAGGTGCTGGTATTAAAGTAACTAAACACGGTAATTATGGCGTTTCTTCTAAATGTGGTAGTTCTAATGTTATGGAACATTTAGGAATCAAATTTAGTAATGACAAAGATTTTCTAAAGCGTAGTATTGATGAAGCAGGGATATGCGTATTACATGCACCTTTATTTCATCCAGCCATGAAGAATGTAGCTCCTATAAGAAGAGAATTAGGCGTAAAAACATTCTTTAATATGCTAGGGCCTATGGTAAATCCAGCATTTCCAAAAAATCAAATCGTAGGTGTATTCAATCTTGAATTAGCAAGAATGTATGGGTATTTATATCAAAATACAGATAAAAATTTTACTATAATTCATGCACTAGATGGATATGACGAAATATCACTTACAGGAAGTACGAAAACAATTTCTAACACAACCGAAGGAATGCTAACACCTGAAGATTTTGGGGTATCTGCTTTAAAAATGGAAGAGATTGTGGGTGGAGATTCTATAGAAGAGTCAGCAACTATTTTCATGAATATCCTAAGCGGTAAAGGTACAGAGGCACAAAACAATGTTGTGTCTGCCAATGCAGGAATGGCAATCGCAACGGTAGAAAATTTATCTCCAATTCAAGGATTTGAAAAAGCGAAAGAATCGTTGCTATCAGGAAAAGGATTAGCTGCATTAAAAAAAGTACAAGAATTGAGTAAGAATTAGTGATCAGTTATTTAACAATGAACATACTAGATAGAATTATAGCAGATAAATACAAAGAAGTTGAACTCAGAAAAAGCTTAATACCTATTCATCAATTAGAAAACTCTGTATTATTTGATCGTAAAGGAAATTCTTTAGCAGATACTTTACGAAAGAGCAATACAGGAATTATTGCAGAGCATAAACGTAGATCTCCTTCTAAATCCATAATTAATCAAAAAGTTAGCGTCCAAGATGTAGCTACAGGGTACGAAAATGCTGGAGTTTGTGGAATGTCAGTTCTTACAGACGGAAAATATTTTGGTGGATCATTAGACGATTTATTACTTGCTAGAGCTTCTGTAAAGATGCCGTTATTACGTAAAGAATTCATCATAGATGAATACCAACTATTAGAAGCCAAAGCATATGGTGCCGATGTAGTATTATTAATCGCCGCTGTATTATCTAAAGACGAAATCAAAACATTATCAGAGTTTGCAAAAAAATTATCATTGGACGTATTATTAGAAGTTCACAATCTAGAAGAATTAGAGAAATCAATAATGCCTTCCTTAGATATGCTAGGAGTTAATAATCGTAATCTCAAAACTTTTGAGGTTAGTATCGATATAAGTAAAGAGTTGAGCAAACATATTCCTGATGATTTTGTAAAAGTTTCTGAAAGTGGTATTAGTAATATCGAAGCTATAAAAGAATTACAACCATATGGATACAAAGGGTTTTTAATAGGTGAAAACTTTATGAAAACTGAAAACCCGGGATCTAGCGCTGTAGAATTTATAAAAGCCTTACAAAGATGAAACTAAAGGTATGCGGAATGAAATATCAAGAAAACATAGAAGCTGTTGCAGCATTGCAGCCGGACTATCTTGGGTTCATTTTCTATGAAAAATCTCCTCGAAATTTTGATGCTATAATTCCTAAAATACCAGATACGATTAAAAAAACAGGAGTTTTTGTGGATGAGCCTTTAAATCAGGTTGTTTTAAAAACCGCAAAATATGGGTTAAAAGCTATACAACTTCATGGCAATGAAAGTCCAGAATACTGTAAAGCACTAAAAGAAGGGGAATTATCATTGCCGATTATCGAAAATGGAATCGAAGTTGGTTTTGAGCCTTATAATTTTGAAGTATGGAAGGTTTTTTCGATCAAAGATCAATTCGATTTTGAAGAATTAAAACCTTATGAAGGAATTGTAGATTATTTTCTTTTTGACACGAAAGGAAAAGAAAAAGGAGGTAACGGATATACATTCGATTGGAGTGTTTTAAATAATTATAACTCCTCTACTCCATTTATTTTAAGTGGTGGAATTGGATTACAAGAAATTGAAAATGTAAAAAAAATCCTAGAAACAGATTTACCAATATATGGAATAGATATCAATAGTAAATTCGAAATTGAACCAGGATTAAAAAACATAAATGATTTAGAAAAATTTAAAAAACTATTGTTTGTAGATTGTTAAAGGCGCTATTTATGTCTTACAACTATGATATATCACAAAAAGAAAAGAAATGAGCTACCAAGTAAACGAAAAAGGATATTATGGTGATTTTGGAGGAGCATACATTCCAGAAATGCTATACCCTAATGTAGAAGAGTTAAGATCTACATATTTAGAGATTATGAATGAACCTTCTTTTAAAGAGGAGTTTGATCAACTATTAAGGGATTATGTAGGACGACCATCTCCATTATACTATGCCAAACGTCTTTCTGAAAAACACAATACCAAAGTATACTTAAAGCGTGAAGACTTAAATCATACTGGGGCACACAAAGTAAACAATACCATTGGGCAAATTCTAGTAGCAAAAAAATTAGGCAAAAATAGAATTATTGCAGAAACAGGAGCTGGGCAACACGGTGTAGCTACTGCCACAGTTTGTTCATTAATGGGAATTGAATGTATCGTATATATGGGAGAAATTGATATTAAACGTCAAGCTCCTAATGTAGCTCGTATGAAAATGCTTGGTGCAGAAGTAAGGCCTGCAAAATCCGGAAGTAAAACATTAAAGGACGCAACTAATGAAGCTATTAGAGATTGGATAAATAACCCAGTAGATACTCATTATATTATTGGTTCTGCTATTGGACCACATCCGTATCCAGATATGGTTACTAGATTTCAATCGATTATATCTGAAGAGATCAAATGGCAATTAAAAGAAAAAGAAGGAAGAGAAAATCCAGATTATGTTGTGGCCTGTATCGGAGGCGGAAGTAATGCAGCAGGAACGTATTATCATTTCTTAGATGAACCAAACGTAGGAATTATTGCTGTAGAAGCTGCTGGTAAAGGCGTTAATAGTGGAGAAAGTGCTGCAACATCTCAATTAGGTAAAGAAGGAATTATACACGGATGCAAAACGTTACTAATGCAGACGAGCGATGGCCAAATCACCGAACCATATTCTATTTCGGCTGGATTAGATTATCCAGGTGTAGGCCCTTTACACTCGCACTTATACAAAACCGGAAGAGGAGAGTTTTACTCTGTAACAGATGACGATGCCATGGCTGCTGGATTAGAATTATCTCAATTAGAAGGTATCATCCCAGCAATAGAAACATCGCATGCCTTGGCTATATTCAATGACAAAAAATTTAAACCTGATGACATTGTAGTAATTAGTCTTTCTGGGAGAGGAGATAAAGATCTTAATACTTATATAGATTATTTCAAATTATAATAAATTAGTAGAAAGTAATTAGTACTTAGTATCAATCTATTTTATTGACACTGATTACTAATTAAAGACTACTGTACTAATAAAGACATGAACAGAATTAATACAGCTCTTGAGCAAAATAAAAAACTATTATCAATATATTTTACCGCAGGTTATCCTTCATTATCTGATACAAAAAAAGTCATTCAGGATCTAGAAAAAAGCGGTGTTGATATGATAGAAATAGGATTACCTTTTAGCGATCCGTTGGCAGATGGACCAACAATACAAGAAAGTTCTACAATAGCTTTAAAAAATGGAATGACTACTAAACTGTTGTTCGAACAACTTGCAGATATTAGAAAATCTGTGAGCATACCATTAATTATTATGGGGTATTTTAACCCAATGATGCAGTATGGTGTAGAAGCTTTTTGCGCCAAATGTCAAGAAATAGGAATTGATGGATTAATCATACCTGATTTACCAGTTGCCGAGTATCACGAGCAATATCAAGAAACTTTTGAAAAATATGGATTAATCAATGTCTTTTTAATTACTCCGCAAACTTCAGAAGAACGTATACGTTTTATTGATAGTGTTTCAAATGGATTTATTTATATGGTAAGCTCTGCAAGTGTTACAGGATCTACATCTGGATTCGGAAATACACAAGAAGCATATTTTGAGCGTATCGCTAATATGGATTTAAAGGCGCCACAGATTGTTGGATTTGGTATTAGTAATAATGAAACGTTTACTCAAGCGACTAAAACTACAAAAGGTGCAATTATTGGATCTGCTTTTATCAAACACTTAACTCAAAATGGTGTAGAAAGTATTGAAGATTTTATTGAAACAATTAGATAATATTCATAAATTTAAAAAAAGAATATTTATAATATTCATTCTGAATTAATTAGAATTTTTATGATATCTCCGATTTTATTGATAACCTTTATTTCTATTCCTTTAATAATCGCCGTTATTGTCATTTTTGTTTTCATCAAGTGGTTAAAACCTGATTTTTTGCAATTCAAAAAAAGTATTAAGGAAAAACCAGAAGGGCTATTAGATATAGACGATCGATACAATTCAAATAAAATAGAAAAAGAAAAAGAATTAAATGATTTATTAGATAAAATAAACAAACAAGGTATTGATAAACTCACTAAAATAGAAAAGGAAAGGTTAGAAGAATTATCTAAATAATTTACTATTCTTTAGTAAATAAATTATCCAAGAATTTTTCTAATTTTTCTCTTTTTAGTTGCTCCATATTTAGTTTTAATTTTGTCATAAAACCATAGGAATCGCCTTCGACACGCATTTCACCAGAAACATACAACTCACTTTTTTTATTCAATCGAATTTTATTTAATTCTAAGATTGGGTATTTAAGAAAAACTGAAGCTACTCCATTGGTACCATAATCCATATCGATATCTCCATTCTTTAATAACTTTTTGATCAATATTTCGAATTCATTATCCAAGCTAGCAGAAATAACAAATACTTCACCCTTATCATTCACCACAAAATCAGTGTTATAAATATCCGCGCTATAACTCATTTCTCCGGTATCAAAAAAGGAAACATCTAGATTTCCTTCTACATCATATTTCCGAATATGATACAAACCCTCTGAATCACTTTTCAATTGAGAAGTATACATCTCTTCTTCGGATAACACAATACGATCAAATGATTGATAATCTTCATTAATCTGTATACAGTTTAATTTATTCGAAGACATTTTTCTACTATCTAATCCAGCCAAGTAAGTGGCTTGTTCTTCTCCATTATCAATAGATTCAGAATATGCTAATAATAGATAATCATCTGTCATTGCAGAACAATTTAATGTAAAGTAATGATCATCATACAAACCGGATGATAATGTTTCTCCAATATCAGAAAGTTTAAGAATAGCAATCTTTTCTTCACTTTCTGTTTTTCTAAAATCTTTTACTTTGGCAACAACTATTATCTCATCTCTTGATGATGCATAGATATATTGCCCATAATTATCATCTAAATTATCAAGAATATTTTTTTTGTACACTCCACTACTACCAAACCCATGGTTAATAGTTCCATCATCATAAAACTCATTTACAGAAATCATCCAACTATGTCCATTCCAGAAGTTTGATAGAACTAATATACTCCCATCTGCTTTAGAATTAATCGCTACTGGTATGGTATATTCGTTATTTAGATTACTTATTTCGGTATTGAAACGAATATCTTTTGTACCATTTTTAGTAAGACGTACCAGGTTTCTTTTTGCATCAGATTCGTACAAAACATTAATTTCTCCACCTTCTAGAACATCAAAATCAATAATATGAGAAGTTAAAACTCCTAATTCTTTAAAAACTAGCAATCCATCTCTGGAAAAATCAACATCTAATTGTTGCCCATAACTATATTGTAGCAAAGAGCAAAAAGCAGCTAGTAAACAGTAAATTCTCATAACGAAATATCGTAGTAACTTTAGTTAGTCACCTTCGCGAAAGTATAATGAGTACAAATTGAAGATTAGGGGTATCAAAAATTATATACTTGATTAAAATAGACTATATTCTAATCAAGGATCAAAAAAAAGAATTTTAACAATATAATGCAAGAATTTTCTTAATAATAAAAAATTAATAACGTTAATAAATTAAAAACAAAACAAAATGCATAGACTAATCTTATTCCTTTTAGTATCTACATTTTCTAATATTCTTATTTCTCAAGAAAGCTTTTATGATAGACTATCCAACGCTACAATAAGATTAACCGCAGATGATGTGACTTATGATCCTTCATATTTCTCCATAAAATATCCAAATGGAGATGTTCCGAGTGATAAAGGAGTATGCACAGATGTAGTAATAAGGGCCTATAGAAAACTAGGAATCGATCTTCAAAAAGAGGTTCATGAAGATATGAAAGTAAATTTTCATTTATATCCTAAAAACTGGGGACTATCTAAAACAGATAAAAATATTGATCATCGAAGAGTTCCTAATTTAATGAAATTCTTTTCTAGATTTGGAGAGACAAAATCTAATTCTAACAACGCAACAGATTACTTACCTGGAGATATCATTAGTTGGAGTTTAGGAGGAGGGCTTACTCATATTGGATTAGTCGTAAACAAAAAATCTTCTGATCAAAAACGATATTTAATTGTTCATAACATTGGTTCTGGTCAAGTACTAGCAGATTGTTTATTTGACTATAAAATCATTGGACACTATCGTTACAATGGAAATAGATAATCTCACTAAAACCTATTCTGATTATAAAAAAACGTTAACGATTGTATAGCTTTAATTGATTGACATGAACTTTCTTTCTTTTATAAGTAAACAATTGTTAACCAGTATTAATACGGGGTATTTTCCCTGAATACTTACTGTAATTTGGCATAATAAAAATATTAACTTTAAAAAAAGAACTATGTCATTACAAGTAAGTTTTAGAGTTGTGGGACTCTACTGTTATTTCGAAAACCTACAGGTACCAAATGTAACTGCTCAATCATCTGTAAAGGATGTAATGAACGGAATCAAAAGCGTAAAAACGGATTTTGATTATTCTTCGGTAAACATGGGCGGTAAAGAAATTGTGAATTCATTATCTTATAAATTCGGAACCAGCTCAACGGTACCGTATAATGTATCTGCACCACCAGCAGATGGTTTTAGAGATCTAACTAATAGCATTGGTAGCACGTCTTTAGTTTGGCAATATTATCGCTCTGTTACAGGTTCAATTGATGGGAGTGTTTCGGAAATTAAACTAATCACCAAAGGACAACCATCATTTGCAACGACCGCATTAGACACAAATGATCCTTTTTTCGGTTCTATTCCTGCTAACTTTAAGATTAGTACTTACAATCTTACATGGAGGTTAGTACAGATTCAAATGGCACCAGAAAAACAAGCTAAATTTCTACTTGCACAAGCGCAAGCCTATCAAGATGCATAATATAGTATTGTAACAAAGTTACTTATTAAGAGAATCGACATCACTAATATTGATGTCGATTTTTCTATCTTATCAGAAATAACCTTTATACTGCAAGACTCTAAAATCAATTGTATTGAATGTTGGATTTTGGTTTTTTAAATCTTTATAAGTTTGTAAACTTCCAATAGATCTATTTGCAGCTCCCGACGGTGCAATCAACGAAACTGTTTTTATAGTTCTTTCTCCAAGTCTAAAACTATGAATTCTTGGAATATCATTAGAGACTACTTCTAACTTTAATTGATATTCTCTAAGGTGTTTTCTAAAAAAATATTCAGGTCCATTTTTACTGTTCCCACCAGTAAACAGAAGTGTTTCTATGTTAGGATATTGATGCAAATATGATACTACATCTCTTAGTTGGATATGCTGCATACCTAAATCAGATGCATCAATTTTTTCACGTTCACAACTATGCACAATATCACATACTCCAATACCTCGAGAGGCTAAAAAATTCTTACGCTGATCTATTGCTTTTTGTGTTGTTTCAAAAATCAAATCTAAATCAAAAATACGATCTAAAACCGGCCATAATAATCCGCTAATACTACCATAACAAAAATCAACATCTCCTTCTTTCAATTTTCCAGAAGTAAAACGTGGAGGTGGCAATGTTCCCACAATTAATTTTGTGGCTCCCGCAGGAAAAAAAGGCTCGTATGGATGTGTATGTTGAAACAATACTAGTTTTTATTTACAAACACGAAGTTAAAAAGATTTTATCTAGTAGGGTCTAAAATCAGTATAGATCTTAAAACTGGAAATAAATAAACGGCTGAAAATCGGCTGCATATGTTTGATAACATATAACAGCAACAATTACCGATATTATTCCTTTGACAATAACATTACTTTTAATGAATTGATCTAATATCCAGTCCTTAGTTTTGTATGGCAACCAATGCGTGATGTAACCCAATAACATTACTATAAACACGATTCTATACTCCCAAAGAACCACCAATGCATTTGTCCAATCCATATTAGTCATAATCGCTTGATAAAAACGATTAATATGATCCATACTATTACCTCTAAAATAGATTCTGGTAAAAGTTATAAAGATAAAAGTGAATGCAATCTTCCAGGTAACTGCTAACCAAGCATTAGAATTTTCATAAGGGCTTATTTTGCGCCAATATTTATATGCAACAACTCCCAATCCATTTAATCCTCCCCATATTACAAATTTCCAAGAAGCTCCGTGCCATAGACCTCCGATTAACATAGTAATCATAATATTAACATTTCTATTAAAATGCCAAGCTAATTTGGCGGAGAATAGTGTAACAATAAGTAATAAGCCTATTCCCGCTGTTGCTATAATTGCTATTCCAAAATCTGCATATGCAAATACTCCTAAAAAAGTAAAAACAGTAATAAAAACATAAGAGAATATACTTCCATTTCGGTTTCCTCCTATTGGAATATATAAATAATCTTTTAACCAACTAGACAGAGATATATGCCATCGTTTCCAAAAATCCCCGCAATGAATGGCCTTATAAGGCGAATTAAAATTAACCGGTAATTTATACCCCATTAGCAATGCCAGTCCAATCGCAATATCTGTATATCCTGAAAAATCACCATAGATCTGTAATGAATATCCAATCATTGCCATAATATTTGTAAACCCAGAAAACATTTCTGGAACATCAAATACACGGTCCATAAAATTCATCGCGATAAAATCTGCAAAAAGCATCTTCTTTATTAATCCTTTTAGAATCATAAATGTTGCGCTCCCAAATTCTTGTTTAGTAATTGTAATTTCTTTTCTGATTTGCGGAACAAAATCCGAAGCACGAACTATAGGACCTGCTACCAATTGCGGAAAGAAACTTACAAAAAAACCAAAGTCTATAATGGACTTTAGAGGCTCTATCTGTTTTCGATAAATATCAACACTGTAACTAATAGTCTGAAAGGTATAAAAAGAAATTCCCACGGGTAATATGATCGCGTCAACAGTAAAATAATCAATACTTGCCCAGGAATTAGCAAATTGAGCTAAGTAATTAATAACCTCATAATTAGTATTAAAAAGGCTATTGTAAGATTCTGTAAAAAAATAGGCGTATTTAAAATAACAAAGCGTTCCCAGATTAATTATCACACTTACTGTTACCAGTAGTTTTTTGATCAATATAGATTTACTATTGTAAATGGCTTTACCCAAAAAGAAATCGTTTACTGTACTAAAAAGTAAGATTCCGATAAATAAACCGCTCGTCTTGTAGTAAAATAAGAGACTTATCGCAAACAGATACGCGCTACGTAGATTCTTTTTGCTGTATAATATCGAATACAGAAAATAGATAACTGCAAAGAAAACCCAGAAATCCGCCTGTGTAAATATCAGAGGATACTCCTCTGAAAAAGAAAAAATATCTCTTAATCTATTCATTAATTATTTGATTCAAAACAGAATTAGGCGTTAACTTTAACTCTTTTTCCCAGGAATTTGTCAATGCTTGTAATAATAAATCTGCTTTAATTCTATATCCCAATTGTGTAAAATGTATTCTATCTCGTGGCATTAACTTATTCTGATACCAATCTCTAGAGGAGTTAAAACCTCCCATTATTTCATAAAAATCCCAAACTGCCATTTTATGTTTTTCTGCCAATTCATAAATAATCTTTTGCATCACCCTAGTTCTAGGGTTTGGATACTTCTTCTTATAATAAGAATCATTAGGAACTGTAAGTAAAACTGCACAATCTGGATTAGCTTTCTGTATGTTTAAAATAAGGTTTTCGTAATAAGCTTTATACTCTTTTGGATTAAAATCTGGATGATACGCATCATTAGTTCCAACTGAGACAATAAACAAATCTGGTTTATACAACATCAACTGATCATTAAAATATCTACACCTATCATAATAGTTGAAACTTGCCCCATTAACACCAATAGTAGTATACTCTACCCCGCTATTATCATTCATTAGCTCCATACCCATCATTAAAAACTCTGGGTTTTCAGGATTACCAATTCTTTGAACACAAAATTCTACCTCTTCTAAAGTTTGTGTCAATACAAATTCAATGAAATGCGCCTCCTTATTTACTTTGGTATCCGCTATTAGTCCAGACTCTTTAAAGTAGATTTCATAATCTTCACTCCAATTATCATAAAAAATTCTAATTCTATTAAAATCGTATTGTTGCGCATCGTACCCTCTATGATTTGCCTTTATCTTAATATTTGAAATTGAATCTTTAAAAACTGCCGTTACACCTGCCATACCCCAGGCGATACTATCTCTTTTTATAGAACAACGATATCCCTTCCAATTCCCATCATATTCTACATTGAAATTACTAGGGTTATTCGTGCTTGCTATTTTATACGGATAAATAAATCCTCTTTGACCTTTTGCAGTAGGACTCATATGTTGTAAATACGTTCTTAACCTATTAGAATAAATATCAGCTTGTATGTGAGAGCCTCCAATATGAAAAATATGAACATTTTCTTCATTTCCTCTGGCTATAGTATCTAGTTTATGAAATAACTTCACAAAAGAAGGAGCATTTTCTACAAATTTAATCTTATTTGCTTTCCAGTTAATAAAAGGATATTTATCTCTTATAGTATCCAAAACATAATCCTGACCTATAACCGAAGTGCACACTAAACAAAAATATAAATATAATATACTATGTTTCATCGGCTATTTCTTTTTTTAGATCTAAGTATAATGCAGTAAAAAACAACTCCGAAATAATCTTAGTTCCTTTCCAAGTAAAGTGCATATAATCATTAGCAGTCAACTTTTCTTCAACCCAAAAAGGCATAGACCCCTTCCCTCCCATAGCATCATACATACTCCAATACGCAACGTTATTTTCCGAACAAGTTTCTATTAATTTAGCGTTCAAATATGGCAATAAAGGATAAGTCTCCATTTTTCCATTTACAGGAAGACACATATCCGTAGGACCGATAAATATAAAACTTGCATTTTTAGTTCTTCGTCTCAACCAATTAATCTGATTTACAATAGATTTTGCATAGTTATCAACCTTTGTAGAGTCCTTCAAGTAGGGCATCGTGTTTCCACCATATTGCATAATGATGATCTTAGGTTTTAGATTTCTAGTCATCTGACCATAAATAGAAGCATTGGTACTAGAAAAAATGGTTCCTGAAGAACCACGCATAGCAACATTATCAATCTGTACTCTTGATCCTCCATCTAATGTCAGCCCATAAAAATCTGCGCTTACTTTTCCTTCTAGTTCAATTTTTAAACTACTTGGAGTTGTATTGGTTTTTATCGTATACTTATGATATCGACCATCTGCAATTAAACTATCCTGTTTAATTAGCTTTCCATCATTGTAAACAGAAACTTTAATTGGAAAATTACAATTTCCGTAATGTAATCCTATATTAGTAAATCTTCTGAATTTAGCATATGCTTTTTTAGATTTTCCAATAACCACGGAAGCTTTTACCACGGGTAAGGAATCCAAAGTAGTACTATCAGGAAGTGTTTTTTTATGTTCGGTAAATCGAGAAACTGACATATATGCCCCGTATTTCCTATGCTTAAATCTCTCCTGTGTCGGGTCAAATCTAGCATATCTAAACCAATTTTCGCTAGGCTTTACCACAGCGGCTATTTGATTATAAACTGGTTTTACTGGTATAAAACCTGGACCACTACCTCCATACATGGTTTGCAACCTATTTCTAATATAACCTGTAATTCTATCTCCTTCTATTTGAGAATCACCATAATGCATTATTCTACAAGATCTAGAAGATAATTTAGACTGTAGCTCTTTTACAAAATCCGGATTATCTACAGGGTATCGTATTCTTTCAATTCTAGTACTATCAATCTTAGAGAAATCTGGCCTTTGTAAACTATCTTTATTTTCTTTAATTGCTGATAAGGATTCATATTCCAGATCGGACTCATCAGCCACAGGAACAACGGTTTCCGTAACTTTTAAAATATCTTGCTTTTTAGTAAGTGATGAGTCTTTTTCTAAAGCTAAGAAAGTTTTATATGTAGGGTATTTTAGAGAAACTCCTTCATAGGAGAAGCCATCTTCTTGTATCTGAGCTTTTTGGATTCCTCCCTTTTTGCTCAAAAACATTAAACCGAATAATCCTCCCAACACGAGTATTAGAAACAAAGATATTTGAATAGGTTTGATTTTCAAGGTGATCGGGGAACTTTTGATTTTTGTAAAAATAGAAAGTTTTTGCGAAATGCAAAGAGATTATCTATTCTTTACCGGTAAATACTACTCTTAATTAGCTTATATCGTCTATTATTACAATCTAACGCACTAAATAGATGTAATTAACTTCTTTACATCATTAACAACTCCTCGATATTTGTTGCGGTTATGTTTAGACATATGTTGCGATTCTAACATTATTTCTGATAAGATTTCTTTAGCATCTATATTTTTTCCTTTGCTAATAAGAAATTGAGCTAAAACATAGCGCTCTTCATAATTAGAGTATCGCTGATCAATTGATCTTAGGTTTTCTTCAGCTTCATTAGACCTTCCTTCTTCTTTTAAAGCTAAACCATATAAAAACTGACTTCTAGACCCTTTAAAGTCAGTGTTTTTAACTATTTTTTCGGCGCAAAAAATGACTTTATCAAATTGACTTGTATGATAATACCCTTCTAGAAGTTTTTTTACAACTCCCGCATCAGATTCATAATTACCATTTAATGCTATCTCATATTCTCCAATTCCAGAATTATAATCATTAATTTCATATAAGGCATCACCAAGTAAAACCCTATTCTGAAAAGTATCAGCAAACTCCACTTGTTTTCTAAGATCATTTACTTTTTTAGTTGGATTTACTACACTTACGATTTCCTTTTGAACAACATCTAAATCCCTTTTATTAAAGACTTGCGTAACTAAATAAATAATGCATCCTATTACTGGTAAAAGCACAATTAGAAAATACCAATAGTACTCACGGTTATTTTTAAAAGCGTGATATATGCAGAAGCCCTGTAAAGCGATAATTAAAAAATATGGCATCCGACGAAAATAATAAATCTCTATGATTATTTATAAACACAAAGCACAATCCTCTTCATAAAACTTTGCGCAATTAATAATAGTCATCTAAAAGTCTGTGTTTTACATCATTTTCTATCTTGAAATTTCAGCTATTTGACAGGTCTTCTTAATGTTAAAGTTATTAACAAAAAATAATTATCTATCTTTACGCCATAAACATATAACAAACTTAAAGTCATAACAGTAGACACTCTTATACAAATAAGCCCCCAATCTACATTGTTAATAACTTTTAAATTCAGTGTTAACAACTCTGAAAAGGTGTATTTAAAATACTTAGAAAGTGAAAAGAATTATACTTGTAATTGCAATCTTTTGTATTGCAAATGTTGGAAATAGTCAATGTTCTATTGAAAATGATGATGACCAATTGATAAATGGAACTTCTCTTCAATCTGGGCAGAGTTTCATAGCTTCATGTAATGGCATTTTAAATTCTATTGGTATTCTAACTTTTACTAGTGATGTAGTAAATGTAACTCTTTATGATGGAGAAGGGTATGGTGGAACGGTATTAGGAACGCTAACGAATCAGACTACTAGTCCTTTTTCGACTCCTACTGATTATTCGGAATTTGATTTTTCAGCGTTAAATATTACTCTAATCTCTGGACAAACGTATACGCTTGATATTTCCAATATAGGTGGACTAATAGCGTATGATAATGAACCAACACCTAATTATGCAGATGGTCAACGTTATGAAAATGGAATCTCACAGGCAAACAGTGATTTATTATTTTTAGTAAACCTTACTGCGATTCCTTGTACTGATCCCGATATACCTATGGTTACACATGCTCCAACTACTCTATGCGAAGGTGATACAACAACACTTTCTATTTCTGGAAACTTAAACGACGCAACAGAATGGCACATATACACAGGAGCTTGTGGAGGCACAGAAATCGGAACTACTAGCACATCATCATTTGTAGTTACCCCTTCATCACCAAGCACCACTTATTTTGTAAGAGGTGAAGGAGGTTTATGTGTAGTTCCCGGTTCGTGTGCAAATCTTACGGTCAATGTCACTGCAAATGATGTTGCAAGTTATTCAACACCCGCAGATTTATGTATTAATGCTGGAATACAAACTAATTTAGGAGGCGGAACTCCAACTGGAGGGATTTATTCTGGTCCTGGTGTTACAGATAACGGTAATGGACTTACCTACAACTTTAATCCAACTATTGCGGGTATAGGAACGCATTCAATAACTTACACAAGCGCAGGCACTTGTAATGATAGCTCAAGTGATTCCATAGAAGTATTTGCGTTACCTAATGTAACTTTTAATGCACCAACGGATATATGTATTGATCAAGGCACACAAACTGGATTAACTGGCGGAAGTCCTGCTGGAGGAATTTATTCCGGTTCTGGTGTGACAGATAATGGAAACGGAACAACGTACACTTTTAATCCAGCAATCACCGGTGCGGGAGTTCATACAATAACATATAGCTTTACGAATGCTAATGGATGTACTGATACAGCTTCAGATACTATTGAAGTATTTGAACTACCAAATGTAACTTTTAATGCACCAACGGATATATGTATTGATCAAGGCACACAAACTGGATTAACTGGCGGAAGTCCAACTGGAGGAACATATTCTGGAACTGGAGTAACTGATGATGGAAACGGAACAACATACTCTTTTAATCCTGCAACAGCTGGCGCAGGAGTTCATACAATAACGTATAGTTTTACGAATGCAAATGGATGTAATGATACTGCTTCAGATACTATTGAAGTATTTGAACTACCAAATGTAACATTCAATGCTCCAACGGATATATGTATTGATCAAGGCACACAAACTGGATTAACTGGCGGAAGTCCTGCAGGAGGAATTTATTCAGGT
>NZ_JAGJEB010000052.1:0-367 GCF_018100855.1 Aquimarina sp. MMG015 | reverse complement strand
CGCATTAAAAGTTACATTAGGTAACGCAAATACTTCAATAGTATCTGAAGCTGTATCAGTACATCCATTTGCATTTGTAAAGCTGTATGTTATTGTATGAATTCCTGCACCTGCTGTTGCCGGATTAAAAGAGTATGTTGTTCCGTTTCCATTATCCGTTACACCAGAACCTGAATAAATTCCTCCAGCAGGACTTCCGCCAGTTAATCCAGTTTGTGTGCCTTGATCAATACATATATCCGTTAGTGCATTAAAAGTTACATTAGGTAACGCAAATACTTCAATAGTGTCTGAAGCAGTATCAGTACATCCATTTGCATTCGTAAAACTATACGTTATTGTATGAACTCCTGCGCCAGCTGTTGCC